>CAIUWK010000059.1 GCA_903902855.1 uncultured Geobacter sp.
AAATCCAACTCCATGCGTGCTTTTTTGACCTCCCAACGTACCAAAACAGGAGAGAACCCGGCCAGACCAGAAAAGTTGCTCTATGTCGGCGCCAAATCCGGTTCAAAACATGAATTAGCTGCTATGCACGGGAGTGGCTGCTCCATCCAGTTCAGCCTGAGAAAGCATTTTCATAACTTCTACGGTAGCCTCTCGCCAATCGGGTACGGATGCCGGCAAGGCGGAATCAATATAATATCGATGCTCCACTTTCCAATTTGCAAAAATTCCAATACTAGGCACCATAACCGTGTATTTGGCCGCACTTCGGCCATCCAAAAAAACATTCATTGTATTTATAATTTTATCGATGTGAACGCGATATTGTGCTTTAGATTCAATTATTTCTCCAGTTATAGGGTCTACTCCTAAACCGTGTATTACTAATAATTGTTTTATCCCGCATTCTGATGCAAATCCATATAAATGACCTGCATTGGCATCTCTTTTATTATTAAGTAATAATTCAGCATCATTGTAGTGGCGTTTAGCAGCCTCAAAAAAGTTCACGGTATTTGCCATAATCATTATCTCCTTCTACAAAAATAACCGAACTATTCAACTTTAATTCATATTTATGCGGCAAATTATTACACCACTTGCCAACAAATAGCAAACAGCTCGTTCGTGACGTACTAGCTGCCGTATCCCTTCTTCTCATAGAGAGCCTGCATCCACTCCATGGACAGTTCGGGATTTTCAATCTCCTCCAGCCGCTCATAACCGACCCTCGCCAGCCATTGCTTGAATGGTTCTGCCTTGGGAGAGGGGATGGACTGGATAATACGCAATACATTTTCCGCATTGGCGCACTGGGTCTTTCTCCGTTTGCCATCAGGAGCTATCAATTCAAGGGGGGGGGACAATTTGTCCCCCAGTTGATATTTAACTCCGGGTCCCGCTTTCGCATCTTTTTGATATAATCTTTAACATTTGCCGAATCCGTAAGGACTTCGATGACGTCTGCTATTGAAAAATACCATTTCTGGTCTGCATCATTCCAAACAGAGCGAATCTGCTTCGATTCAAACAGCTTGATGTTGCTCATATATCTGCTCCTGTCACGACAAGCGGAGTAATCGCCATTTTGGGTGATAAAATAATCCAACCCACTGCCAACACCCTGGCAGTAGCATGTGAACTATTTTATGTGTTCCTCAAAAAACAGCGCCGAAAGGGACAGTATCCAATCATGCTGAACGTTGTCACTCTTGAAATAGAAGGAAAAGCTCCTGATGCACCGCCACTAATATCACACCACCCGCCAACGAATAGCAAACAGCTCGCTCGTGCTGACCAACTGCCGCAACCTTGCCTCGACTCCCTCGATCAACCCTTCCTTCCGGCTATCGATCTCATCCTGAGCCTCAAACAGGGTGCGGCGCTTGGTGTTGCGCTTCTTCTCCAGCTCCTTGATCTCCTTCTGCGCCTTCAGCTTCTCCTCCAGCTTCAGGATCTTCTTTGATTCCGTCTTCAGTGCCTTGATCTCCCGATCCAGCTCCTTCAACTCATATTCCAGTCCGCTCTTCAGGTCATCGGCCCATTTCTCCAGCTTCTCCATCTCTTCATCGAAGAACACCGAATTCCGGGAGCCGATGGTCTCAATAACTCGGCATCTGCCGGTTTCAAAGATCCGATCAAGCTGTCCACGAATCGTAGGGGCGACCGGCCGGTCGCCCCTACATGCTCCCGGCAAGGAAAACAACCGTCGCGCCTGCACTTCGTCAAGAATCTCTCCTTCATCGGTAACAGCGGCGAAGAGCAGATGATCCTCTTCTTCAAAGGACTCAACCGAAAGACGGGCAAGTGACAGATAGCCTGACCTCCCCACCAACGGCTCCAGGATGGAGACTTTCACCGGTTGCCCGGAATAATCGAAGAGAAGCTCCGCATCCGGCAAAGTCTTTACTGCTGCATTCGTCAGAATCTGCTGGGCCAGGGGATGACCGATACGATAAATATGGCCATCCTCCTGCTGCCGCCCCATCCGGTACAGCCCCAGCGGAATGGCGCTGTCACTGAAAGGATTATCCTTCAGCCGGAATCCGTTCCCGTCGGGAAGGAACTCGGCATACTGTTGGAGAGCATGCCGGGACAGCTCCCAAAGCCAGTTCTCGTATTTATTCAGATACTCCGTGCTTTCCTTGAGATTGATTCGCAGCTTCTCGTGGACCTCTTCGTCGAAGTTCTCCAGAAGCTTCTTTCTGGTCAACTTCATGTTCTCGTCGATCTCGGTTTCCATTTCCCGCTGTAACTCGTCGAAGGACGCCTGAATCTCTTCCGGGGAACGACATTCCTGATAAATCCTGACAATCCGCTTTTCAAAATCAACACCGGATTCGATACTCCCCAAAACCTCATCACTGGCGCCGAACACCCCGCTGAACAGGGCAAACTTCTCGGCCAGCAACTCATAGACTCGCTGATCCGCCGCATTGCTCCGGTTGATGAAGTTGACCACCACCACATCATGCTTCTGGCCGTAACGGTGACAACGACCGATCCGCTGTTCAATCCGCTGTGGATTCCAGGGGAGATCGTAATTCACCACCAGTGAGCAGAATTGCAGGTTGATCCCCTCCGCCGCCGCCTCGGTGGCGATCATGACATGGGCTTCTTCCTTGAAATAATCCACCAGGGCGGAACGCATATCGGCGCTGCGGGAACCGGAGACACGATCACTTCCCTGATGCCGCTCAAACCAACGCCGATAAATCTGCCGGGATTGATCATCGGTATTGGAGCCGTTGAACAGAACAATCTTTCCCTGATGCTCGGTCTCGGACAGCACCCTGACTAGATAATTCTGGGTCCTGCGGGATTCGGTAAAGATGATGGCCTTCTTGCTTGCACCCAGTTCCTCGGCCTTGGTGAATCCGATCTTGAGCGCCTGAATCAGCGACTTTCCCTTGGCGTTTTCCGTGATGGAAACGGCAAGATCCCGGAACGCCTCCAGGTCGGAGATTTCGGTCTGCATCGCCGCGAGATCTTCTTTGGTCAGGGGCGTATCGCCAAACGTCCCTCCAGGCTCCTCCTCCCACTCGTCCTTGACCTCGTCCATGGTTTCGAAATCATCGGCCAGGTCATCCGCGAGGGGAACCTCCGCTGCGGCATTTTTCAGCTTTGTCTTTAGTCGGATAACGATGGAATCCAGTGCACCGGCAATGGCGAAGGTGGAAGAGGCCAACAGCTTCCGCAATACAAGCGTCATCAGTGAACGTTGGCTGGCAGGCAACGCCAGAAGGTTATCCCGCCGCAAGTACTCCGACACCATGTCATACAGGACCGTTTCGTCCTGGGTCGGGACAAACTCCTGAGTGATGGGTATACGGTTGGTGTATTTGATGTACTCCAGCACCTGTCGTCGCAGGGTTCGCTTGCAGATCGGCGCAATGCGGGCTTTCAGGTCGTCAAAATTGACCTCATTGGAGAGGCGGGCGAACTGGTTCTTGTAACTCTTGATATCACCGAAGATGTAATCATCGATGAAACTGACCAGCCCATACAGTTCCATGAGGGAGTTCTGCAAAGGGGTGGCGGTGAGAAGGAGCTTGGGAGCGTGGCTGAGAATGTTCTTGATGGCGCGGGCGATCTTGTTGGCAGGCTTGTAGACATTGCGTAGTCGGTGGGCTTCGTCGATAACCACGAGATCCCAATCAACGGCTCTGACCTGATCCCCCTTGTTCCGGGCGAACTGATAGGAGGTAATGACGATTTCAACTTGCAGGAAAGGATTTACCCTGGACGCGCCGCTCTGATCCCCTGCTACTTTCAGCTGCTGATTAAACGACTTGGATTCCAGGATGATGGAGGAGAGAAAGAACTTTTCCAGCAACTCCTGACTCCACTGCTTGCGGAGACTGGAAGGGACGATGATGAGGATCTTTCGCTTCCGTTCCGCCCACATCTGGGAGAGAACGAGCCCTGCTTCGATGGTCTTGCCTAAACCGACTTCATCCGCCAGAATCGCGCCATGGGAGAGGGGCGACCGAAAGGCGAAGAGGGCGGCATCCACCTGATGTGGGTTCAGGTCAACCTGGGCATCCACCAGTGACGCCGCCAGCTTTTCCAGACTGTCGGAAGCGCACCGCTTGATCAGCTCATGGGCGTAATATTTCGCGTGGTACTCAGTGAGATGCATCTTTGTTTATCAACAGGTTACGAAAAAGCCGCCCGTCAGGAATAGCCTGATTTGGGCGGCTGTTATCTGCTGAGTACCGTGGTTCACGCGTTTGCACTTTATCCCCTCATCCTACCCATGAAAAAAATACATAATAACTCCATTTTACTACTCGCCTGCACCGGCAAAGTCAATGAAAAACATAGAGCCGAATACAATGTTAAATAAAGTAACAATGTTAATATAATTAACATGTTCGCGCCGATTTTGAATTACTCCTCCGGTATCCAGTTGCTTGTTGTCGGGTTCAAATGGTTTAGGAACATAAAATCCACCACACCATTCAGCCCAACGCACAGCACTCTTCCCCACCCGTCACAATTGCACCAGCCATTGCGGTCTGGCAATTATTGTAACCCCTGAAAACAGCGGATTCAAAAGAACCATACCGGACGCTACCGAATCAGAACAGAAAAAAGCCTCCGATCTCTCAGAGGCTTTCTTACTTCACCGGATGCTGCCGGTCTATAATTTGGCGTCCCCTACCGGATTTGAACCGGTGTCGCCGCCGTGAAAGGGCGGTGTCCTGGGCCGGGCTAGACGAAGGGGACTTGTTATTCTCTGCGCGGCGGACTCGTATCTATACCCCAATGAAGAGGGCAACGTCAAGCAATATTTTCCGGTAGGGAATCTTCTTCCGCTGTGGGTTCCGCTGCGACATCACTGAGGCTCGCTATCTCTTCCGGGGTGTAACTCCAGATCTCCTTGCAAAAGGCGCAGGTCACCGTGATCCCGCCGTCACGTTGCGCCAACTCCTCAAGCGCCTCCCTGCTCTGCGTCAAGAGCGCCTGCTCCCCTTTTTCCCGGCTGCAGGTACATTGAAAGGCGACCACCCGCTTTTCGATGACATCATAGGGGATACCCTGAAAGAGAAGATCCAGGAGCTGCTCCGGAGTCCCCCCTCCCCGGAAATGCTCCGACAGAGTGGGAAGAGTCCCGATCCGCTCCATGAGCTGATGGATCACCTCATCGTCCTGGGGGGGGAGCGTCTGGATCAGAAAGCCGCCGGCCGCACCCACGGAGCCGTCCTCTTCCACAAAAACCCCCAACCCCACCGCCGACGGAATCTGTTCGGATTCGGTGAGGTAATAGGCCAGATCCTCGCCGATCTCGCTGGAGACGAGCTGCACGGTCCCCTGGTACGGCTGCTTCAGCCGAAGATCCTTGGTCACGGTGAGGAAACCGGCCCTCCCCAAAGCCCCGGCCACATCGATCCTGCCGTTATTCAAGGGAAGCTCCACCTCCGGGTTCCCCACGGTGCCGGCCACGGCGCCGGTACTCTGGGCCTCCACGAGAATCTTCCCCAGGGGGCCGTTCCCTTCGAACTTCAGCGCCACCCGCTGGTCGGTCTTGAGGAGCGCCCCCATGAGTGCGCCGCCGGTGAGCGCCCGCCCCAGGGCCGTGGTAGCCGTGGGGAGCGTGGCGTGCCGCCGGACCGCCTCCGTCACCAGCTCCGTGGTGACACAGGCCAGCCCCCGGACGCTCCCGTTTTTCGTCATGATGCGTACCAAATAATCGGTCATGCTAACTCCCTTTGCCGCTACCAGAGCCGCGACAGTTTGACGCCGTAATACCCTGCGCCCACCGCGGGCTGGACCGTGACCCCTGCGTAGGGTCGGGTAAAGATATAACTGCTGACGATGCCGATGGCCGCGCCGGCAACCACATCCCTGGCGTAATGCTGATCGGCCTCCACCCGACTGTAGGCCACAAAGGAGGCCAGGGCGTATGCCGGAAGGCCGTACTCCCAGCCGTATCTCTTGCGCATGAACTCCGCCGACATGAACGAAATGGAGGAGTGCCCCGAAGGGAAGGAGTGCTTGCTCCCGTTGGGGCGGGTGGCGTCCACCGTGTACTTCAGGAGATAGGTCGTTCCGGTGGAGAGCGCCGCGGATTCGACCAGTTGCAGGGCGCCGGTCAGGTCCCGATGATAGAGCGTCATCCCGGCGGCGGTCACCGGGAGGGCGATCTGGATGGCATCGCCGGCAGCCTCGATGGCGTCCCCGGCCCGGGCAGGGGTACCCATGAGGGAAGAGAGGAGCAGGAGAAAGGCACAAAGCGACAGTCGACAGTTGAACATGGATACCTCGCAAGAAAATTAAAACGTACAACAAACCGTAATCATACAGGGATGAACAGGATGGACAGGACAAAGAAATATCCTGTAAAGAATATCCACCCTCAGTCGGACAAGCCGGAACCAAACAGGACGCGGATAAACCCAGATGAACGCGGATCAAGCCATGGCATAAATCAGATTTTCATCAGCTTTCAGAAGGAAAGCCTTTGGTAATGATCGAAAGAAACAAGTAGCAATCGAGTGCCCTCAGAGTAAAGAGCTTGATCCGCGTCAATCATCATCGATCCGCGTGAAATGGTTTTCAATTTTCAAGTTTGCGCAGAAATTGTAAAGGGGAGTTATGAATACCGTTGTAACGGCTGTCGGTATCCTGCCTATCCTGTGTATCCCTGTTAAAATGACTTTTCAGCTCTCCAGGGTGACCAGCCAGACGTAGGGGATCATCCCGTAATTCCAGGCCAGACAGAGCCGCCGGTAGCCGGCAAAGAGGAGCGCCTCGCCGTCACGACAGAGAATGATGGGGGCCGGCAGGGTCAGTTCACCTTCACGCTGCAACGCCTCTTCCATCCTGCTGTAGTTGCGCCGGTACCCTCGCTTGGCCCGGGCAAGGTAATGGGAATACTCCTCATAGGTATGATAGGAGAGAGCCACCGGCATAGCGCAGATCCGATGGGAACGGGGATACGGTTCCAAGCGCCCCCGCTCAAAGTCCGCGGCAAGCCCCTCCCACTGGAGCCCCCAACGGCCATAGAACTCCTGCTTGGCAGGATGGTGAAAGAACTCCCACTCCTCGTCGCTCAGTTCCGGCTTCACCCACGCTATGGAGAGCGTCGCTCTTGACCGCATCATCCCCCTCCCCTCACTGCACGATCTTTATCATGAATCCCGCACCGGTGTAAAGCAGCGTGCCGCCCCAGGAGGAACTTCGAATGTAATTCCCTCCTTTTCACTTCCCCTGGAGTGTGTCACAATCCGGCCATGGACGTCATCACCACTCACATCAATGCCGATTTCGACTGTCTCGGGGCCATGGTCGCCGCCGAAAAGCTCTACCCCGGGGCGCTCATGGCCTTTTCCGGCTCCCAGGAGAAATCGCTCCGGGAGTTTTTCGGGAAAACCGGCGGCTACGGACTCCCTCTGGCCAAGGCCAGGGAGGTGGATCTTTCCCTGGTCACCCGCCTGATCATCGTCGACTGCCAGCACTCGGCCCGCATCGGCCGCTTCGCCGAGATCGTCCGCCGCCCCGGTCTGGAAGTGCTGGTCTATGACCACCACACGGAGATCACGGGAGATTTCGTCCCCCAGGGGGGGATCATCCGGGAGTGCGGTTCCTCCACCACCATCCTCGTCCTGCTGCTGCAGGAGCAGAGTATCCCGGTCTCGGCGGAAGAGGCGACCATGATGATGCTGGGGATCTACGAAGATACCGGGAACCTGACCTTCCCTTCCACCACCCGGGATGACTATCTGGCCGCCGCCTGGCTCCTGGACCGGGGAGCGCGGCTCACGGTGGTGGCCGACTCCATCTCCCAGGAGCTCACCGCCGCGCAGGTCTCTCTGCTCAACGATCTCCTGAGATCGCTGCATACCTTCACCGTCAACGGGGTGGACATCGGCCTGGCCCATGCCTCGGTGGACTACTACATCGGGGACATCGCGGTCCTGGCCCATATGATCCGGGACATGGAGAATCTCCAGTCCCTCTTTCTGGTGGTGGACATGGGAAACCGGGTCTACCTGGTGGCGCGCAGCCGGGTGCCGGAGGTGGATGCAGGGGAGATCCTCAGGGGGATGGGAGGGGGGGGGCACGCCACCGCCGCCTCGGCCACGGTGAAGGAGCTGACTCTCTTTCAGGTCCTGGCCCGTTTGAAGGAGCTTTTCCGGGAAAAGGTGAACCCCCGGAGAACGGTGCGGGAGCTGATGTCGGCTCCGGTGAAGAGTCTCCCCGCCACCAGCACCCTGGCAGAGGCCCAGGAGCTCCTGGTGAAGTACAACATCAACGCCATGCCGGTGCTGCGGGACGGGGGGATGATCGGGATCATCTCCCGCCGGGTGGTGGAAAAGGCACTGTTCCACGACCTGGGCCTTCTCCCGGTGACTGAGTACATGTATACCGAGTTTCTCCGGGCCACCCCCGACACTCCCCTGTCCGAAGTTCGGGAGTATATCGTCGGCCATAACCGCCGCTTCGTCCCGGTTTTTGCAGGGGAGGAACTGGTGGGGGCCGTCACCCGGACCGATCTCCTCCGCTCCCTCCAGAAGGTCGTCACCGGCGACGGCGGGGTACGGGACCTGGACGGCCTCCCGGCCCATACCCGGGGGTTGGAGTCGCTCATGATCAAATCCCTCCCCTCCGGACTGCTCCTGCTGCTCCGGAATCTGGGGAAGGTGGGGGATGACCTGGAGCTGCCGGTCTATGCCGTGGGGGGATTCGTGCGGGACCTCCTCCTGGGGAACGAAAACTCCGATGTGGACATCACCGTGGAGGGGGACGGCATCCTCTTCGCCGAACGCTTTGCCGGCCGGTACCCCTGCCGGGTCCGGAGCCACACGAAGTTCGGCACCGCCGTGCTGGTCCTGGACAACGGCTTCAAGGTGGATGTGGCCAGCACCCGACTGGAGTACTACGAGACCCCGGCGGCCCTCCCGGTGGTGGAGCGCTCGTCACTGCGCATGGACCTCTCCCGGCGGGATTTCACCATCAATACCCTGGCCCTACGGCTCAACACCCCCTCCTTCGGCACCCTGGTGGATTTCTTCGGCGCCCAGCGCGACCTCCGGGACCGGACCATCCGCGTCCTCCATAACCTCTCCTTCGTGGAGGATCCCACCCGGGTCTTCAGGGCCGTCCGCTTCGAGCAGCGGCTCCGATTCAGAATCTCCCCCCACACCGAGAGTCTGATCCGGAACGCGGTGAAGATGAACTTTCTGGACAAACTGGGAGGGAAGCGGCTCCTCACCGAGCTGATCATCATCCTCCGGGAAAAGGAGCCGCTCCAGGCGGTGGAGCGGATGAACAGCTTGGGACTGCTCCGTTTCATCCATCCCGCGCTCCAGTACACCCCCGAGATGCAGCGACTGCTGGGGGAGAGCCGGATCATGATCGACTGGTTTCAGCTCCTCTATCTCCAGGCACCGCCGGTGGAGCGATGGGTGGTCTATCTCCTGGCGCTGACGGCGGAGCTGAACCCCCAGGAGTTTCAGACAACGGCGGTGCGCTTGGCCCTGGTGGAGCAGAGTCGGCACCGGCTCTGCGAGCTCCGCCTCAAGGGGGAGGAGATCCAGACGATCCTCCAGAGACAGATCGCCCGGCATCGGCCGCTCCCCAACAGCGATCTCTACCGCCTGCTCCATGATCTTTCCCTGGAGGTCATCCTCCATCTCATGGCAAGAACCACCATGGACGACGTGCGGCGGGCTATCTCCACCTATGTCACCCATCTCCGCCAGGTAACCTGCATCCTTACCGGGAGCGATCTCAAGAAATTGGGGATTCCCCCGGGACCGCTCTTCGGGCGGATACTGAAAGAGCTCAGGGGAGCCCGGCTCAACGGGGTGGCCACCACCCGGGAGGACGAGCTGAGAATTGCGGAGAAGGTCTGGCGAAAGGACACAGCCCAAACCGCCCGCAAGAATGCCTGCACGACATGAAAGAGTGAAGCGAGTCAAATAGTACGAGAGGCTGTTCATGTTAAAAAAACTGTTTATGAACAAGGTCTGGACGGTATCCATCCTCTTCTCCATCTCGCTGGCCCTGTACGGCATCGACTTTACCTTTCTCGGCAATTTCAGGGAAATATCGACGAGCTTCCTCGGCAATCTGGCCTTCCTCCCCATCTACGTGATCATCGTCACCCTCCTGTTCGAAAGGGTCCTCAGGGAAAGGGAACGGCAGTCCGTGAGAAGAAAACTGAAGATGGTCATCGGCGTCTTTTTCAGTGAAGTCGGCAACCGCCTGCTGAAGGAGTTATCGACCCATGTGGTCAGCTGCGCCGAGTTGAAGAGCCGCCTGCAGGTAACCGGGGCATGGAAGGAAAAAAATTTCTCCGAGACGCTGGAGCATCTCGGCCAAAGCAACTTCAGGATCAACCTGAATCCCGCGGGGCTCCCCTGCCTGAAGAAATTCATGATGGAGAAGCGAAGCTTCCTGGTCAGCCTGCTGGAGAACCAGAATCTGCTGGAGCACGAGGAGTTCACCGAACTCCTCTGGGCGACATTTCATATCGTCGAGGAGCTGGAAGCCCGGGACTCCTTCGATCATATCCCTCCCAGTGACCTCGACCATCTCAACGGCGACATCAAGCGGGTGTTCGGTCATCTGTCCCGCGAATGGATTCTGTATATGCAGCACCTCAAGCAGGACTATCCCTATCTCTTCTCTCTGGCGGTCCGCCTCAATCCCATGATCGACTCGCCGGACCCTGTGGTGTATGAGCAGACGTAGGCTTCAGGTGATGATTCGTTGATCGTTTTTTCGGGTTTACGGTTTGATGTTGCGTGAGGATATACGCCATTATTATTGAAACTTCGTGAATACCTGGTGAATATATGGTAAAATTGCCGACCATTTCAACCACTTATTAAGGGTGTATTTCAAGCGCCGGCTGATGACTTGAGAGAGAAGATCGGTGCCGCGTTTATCAACAGGGAGAGAGCCGAGTCCATCCAGGATCAACAGAGAGCGTACGAGATATTTTTCAAGGTACGAAGGAAAGGGTAATTCTCATGGTGGGTTCATCCGCTATCCTGAACGCAAAAATCCTGGTCGTTGACGATTTGAAAGCCAACCTGCTACTGCTCACGAGGATGCTGGGCTCCGCAGGCTATACTTCCGTCACGACAACAACGGACCCGTTTGAAGTCTGCGAGCTTTATCAGCGGCACCGCTTTGACCTTATCCTGCTCGATCTTCTGATGCCCGGCTTGGACGGATTCCAGGTGATGGAGGGGCTCAAGAAACTTGAACCGGACGGTTACCTTCCGGTGCTGGTCATTACCGCCCAGCCTGACCAGAAACTGCATGCGCTCCAGACCGGGGCAAAGGATTTCATCAGCAAGCCGTTTGAGTTGGCCGAGGTACTGGCGCGAGTCCACAACATGCTGGACGTATCCCTGATGCACAAAATATTGCATAATTGTAACGACGTACTGGAACAACGTGTACGGGAGAGGACAGCCGATCTTCAGGAAAGCTATCTGGAAACCATTTTTTCCATGACGCGTGCGGCGGAACGAAAGGATAAAGAGACCGGAGCTCACGTGCAACGGATCAGCTATTACAGTCGCGAGCTTGCCAGGGTGCTGGGTATGAATGATGAGTTCGTCGACCGGATTTTTTTCGCGAGTCCGATGCACGATATCGGTAAAATCGGCATCTCCGACCAGATCCTGCTCAAACCGGGGGGGTTCACTCCTGAGGAGTGGGAGGTGATGAAGGGGCACACCACGATGGGCGCCGAGATTCTCGGCAACAGCAAATCACCCTATCTCTGGATGGGCGCGGAGATTGCGCTGAATCACCACGAGCGGTGGGACGGCGGTGGGTATCCGAAGGGAATCCGGGGCAATGTAATCCCACTGACGGCGCGTATTGTTGGTCTTTGCGATATTTACGATGCCCTTCGAAGCCGACGGCCCTACAAACCCTCATTTGACCATCTGAAGAGCGTAGAGATCATTACGAATGGCGATGGCCGCACCATGCCGGAGCATTTTGACCCGATGATTATCGCCTCGTTCAAGGAGCACCATCTGTTGTTCCTGAATATTTTTGAAGAATACGCGGCAGGTGAATGGGGGGCCATATATCCAGAGGTAACAACGCCGGAACTACCGTAAAGGTCGTTCCGGCGTTGCTGTAAGAGAACCATACGCAGCAGAATCAGAAGAACCGTCGATGAACGGAAATTGAGGGCAAGTCGTCCACCGCACCCTTATCCAGTTTCAGATAGACCGTCTCAGAAGTAACCCGCTCTATCTGGGACACCGGAATCGTCACATCCCTCTCCCCCCAAAGATGCCCCTTGCGAAGCAGCAGATGGGTGATATGACCGCTCTTCGGGTCGATGAGAAACTCATCCACCCCGCCGACGCGACCATCGGTGGCTTCCACATCGGTGCCGCGACGGACGGCCAGCTCTCCCGACGGGATCTGTTCCACCTCCTCATAGAAAGAGGCCAGCATTGCCGGCTGATAGGGGTCAACCCCTGCCGTGGCATAGGGCCAGAGAAAGGTGGAAGTTGACAGCGACTCCGCCAGAAAGAGTGAATCGTCCTTGCCGATGAAGACCGATTTGACGAAGGGTTCGGCCTGGGCCAGGTCGACTCGACCCCAGCGGAGCCGGATGAGCTCCGAGGAGCTCTCGAAGATTGCGTTGAGGGGAACGAGGAATTCGTCCCCCAGCAACCCACTGGCCTCGACCACGAAGTGAGTCACCTCTTCCGTGACCGGGTTGAGAATGATGGCGCTGCTCTGGCCGCAGACGCCGTCGGAACAGTGGACCGGAACATTCAAAGGGATTTCCATGAAGTTGGCTCCTTATGATTGAATTGGAGGAAATGGCCGGTAAAGGGGAGGACCTCTCCCATCTCCACGGCAAAGAGTCCCTCTTGGGCGGCCAGGCGGAGAAATTCACCCGCCTGCTCCGGCGCCAGGGCAATGAGAAGACCACCGGAGGTCTGGGGATCGAAGAGGGGGAGATACCGGTCGTCACCCCCGTTTCCCGCCAGGTGCGGAACAACGTGATCCCGGTTGCGGTAACACCCTGCCGGAACCAGCCCGTCGGCGATCAGGTCGCGCACCCCGGGAAAGAGGGGAACGGCATCTACCTGTATCCGAATCGTCACCCGAGCCCCCCGGGCCATCTCCAAGGCATGGCCGGCCAGACCGAAACCGGTGACATCGGTGGCGGCAGAGGCTCCGCAGCGGAGCATGAGACGAGAAGCCCGGTCATTGAGGAGCGTCATCCACCGGACGGCCTCCGCCTCCAGATGAGCGGGACAGAGTTCCCCCTTGATGGCGGTGGAGATGATACCGGTACCCAGCGGTTTGGTGAGGATGAGCCGATCCCCCGGTCGGGCGGTGGAGTTCCGGACCACCTTGGCTGGATCAATGAGGCCGGTGACGGAGAGTCCGTACTTCAGCTCGTCATCCTCCACGGTATGCCCACCCACGAGACAGCAGCCGGCCTCCCGGAGCGCAGCCGAGCCTCCGGCGAGGATCTCCTTCAAAACCTCACCGGGAAGGACGCAGACGGGAAAGAAGGCCAAATTCATGGCGGTGACCGGACGGCCACCCATGGCGTAGACGTCGGAAAGGGCGTTGGCCGCAGAGATCCGGCCGAAGGTGAAGGGATCATCCACCAGCGGCGTGATGATATCCACGGTCTCCACTAGGGCGCACCCCTCCCCGATACGGTAGACCCCCGCGTCATCGGCAGTCCCCAATCCCACGATGAGGTTGGGATCCGAACTCTCTTCAATTCCCTCCAGAGCTGCTTCCAGGCCCGCCGGGCCCAGTTTGGCCGCTCAGCCGGCCGCCTTCACCATGGCGGTGAGTCTGATCTTTTCCTGTCGATTCATCCCGGCTCCCATTCTTCTCGCAACTCTTTAACGGGTCGTTACTGTAGCACGGTTGTTGATCAGGCGGCAACGGCTTTGAGCATCGACTCAATCGGCAGGCGATCATGGCACCGCAGCTTTACTGTTGCCTCAACGCACCGATTACGCTAATGTACTGAAATTCCGCGAAGAGAGTTGAGACATCCGAAAGGAGTACGATTATGGCTATTACCAAGGGAAAAATATATGGGGGGCTCGGCCTGGTTGTCCTGCTCCTTGCGGGGGGGTACGCACTCTATATCTGGGCAGCCCTGAACTGGAGCTACTCCCGGGGAGAGCGTGCCGGGTACGTCCAGAAATTTTCGGAGAAAGGGTGGGTCATCAAGACCTGGGAAGGCGAACTGGCCATGGTGCCGCTACCCGGAACCCTGCCGGAAAAATTCCTCTTCAGCGCACGAAACAATGATGTGGCGAAAAGCATCAACAGTTCCCTAGGGAGACGGGTCGTCATCACCTATGAACAGCACAAAGGATTGCCGTCGGGGCTCTTCGGAGAGACCGACTATTTTGTGACCGAGGTGAAGGTCGTGGAGTGAGCCGCCGCTCTCTGCCCAAATAAGCGGCAAACAGCGTAAGGGTAAGGAATCGTCACCCGCTTTCCCCTCTTCCACACCCTTTTCCACAGGCCTTCCACACAACCTGTGAAGAGAGTCGAACCCCGAACCATTAACCTTTGACCTTTAACTTTGAACCTCGCCCCAGCCTCTAATGCACCACCACCCCACCGGAGACGACGAACTTCACCGCCTCCTCCACGGTCATGCCGCTGTCGTGGACATCCTCGGGACGGAAGAAGAGGGCAAAGCCGGAGGTGGGATTGGGCATGGTGGGGACATAGACGACGATGTACGGTTCGCCACGGTCGATCACCTCGGCGGTGACGAAACCGATAGCCCTCACCCCCTGCCGCGGCCACTCCACGAAGACGGCCCGACTGTAGGCGCCGCGCCCCTCCTTGAAGACCTGGGTGAGCTGCTTGCTGGAGGAGTAGACCGACTTGACCACCGGTATCCGGGCCAGGACGCTGTCGGCCCAATGAAAGAAAAATTTCCCCATGATGTTCCCGGCAGCCAGCCCGGCCACGTAGATGACCAGCGCGCCGGAGAGCATGCCGAGACCGGGGATGTAGCCGGGGTGGTGGGTGATGTAGGAATAGGCCGTGGCCAGATGGGGTCCCAGAATACCGTCCACGAAATTGAAGAGAAACTTGAGGATGAAGATGGTGATCCCCAGGGGGATAACCACGAAGAGCCCCTTGGTGAAGGTGTTGCGCAAGTGGCGGATGATCTTTTCGGTGAACGTCAGCGTCTCCGTCTGCAAGGGGAGATCATGATCAAGAAACGGCATGGGACAACTCCTCTTTACTCATTACCCTGCCGTGACAGCGCTCCACTCCTGACTGTTCCACCCGGACCGTGACGAGGCTCCCCACGGCGCAGCGGTGGCTCCCCGCCACGGAGACGGAGATGTAATTGCGCGTGAGCCCCTCCATGAGACCATCCTCCCGCGGATGGAGGATAAGGGTCTCCAACTCCCGCCCCACGAACCGCCGGTGAAACGCCTCCCGCTTCTCCTCTGAAAGCCGCAACAGCCGCCTGACCCGCTCCTTCACCACCGCTCCCGGAACCTGCTCCGGCATGACCGCCGCCGGGGTCCCCGGCCGTGGGGAGAAGGGGAAGACATGGAGCGCCGCCACGGGGAGCTTATGCAGAAACGAGACGGTCCGGCTGAAATCTTCCTCGCTTTCACCGGGAAAACCGGCGATGAGATCCATCCCCACGAACAGATCCGGAATCGCCTCTGCCAGCAGCAGGACCCGCTCTTGAAAAAATTTGGTGGTGTAGTGACGTTTCATCCGGGCCAGCACCCCGTCATCACCGCTCTGGAGAGGGATATGGAGATGAGGGCAGACGGTACTGGAACGGGCCAGAAAATCGATGAGCTCATCGGTCACCTCACCCGGTTCCAGCGATCCCAGCCGGAGACGCGGCACCAGCGCCTGGGAGTCGATCCGTTCCAGCAACTCCAGAAGGGTCTGTGGGGGAGAGAGGTCAAGACCGAAGCCCCCCAGGTGGATGCCGGTGAGCACCACCTCTTGAAACCCCTTTCGGGCAAAGGTCCGCACCCCCTCCAGGGCCTCCTGAAACGGGACACTCCGGCTCCTCCCCCGGGCATGGGGGACGATGCAGTAGGAGCAGAAGGCGTCGCAGCCGTTCTGGATCTGGAGAAAGGCCCGGGTATGCTCGGCATGGCTCTCCAGGCGGAGGGGGGGAAGCTCCCCCTGGCGGGTGAGTGGGGCCACCTGCACCCGCTGGTTCACGGCCGCGGCCAGGATCTCCCTGATCCCCTTCTTCTCGCTGTTGCCGATGACCAGGTCTACCTCCGGCATGGCGGCGAGACTCCCCGGGTCCACCTGGGCGTAACAGCCGGTGACCACGATGCGGGCCAGCGGGTTGCGCCGCCGGGCCCGGCGAATCAGCTTGCGGGTCTCGGCGTCGCTCCTGGCGGTCACCGTACAGCTGTTGATGAGATAGATCTCGGCTTCGTCGTGAAAGGGGACCAGTTGGTACCCGTCACCCCCCAGCAGCTCGTGCATGGCCGCCGACTCGAACTGGTTGATCTTGCACCCCAGGGTGGTAATGGCTACCCGCGGCATGGCTCCCCCATAGCGCTGCTGATCCATCCCCCCCCCAGGACGGAGTCGCCGTCATAGAAGACCACCGCCTGACCGGGGGTCACCCCCGGTTCCGGATTGACAAATCTGACTTCTGCCCCGTCATCGGGGAGAAGCGTCACCCGGCAGGGGACCGGTCGGTGCCGGTACCGGATGCGGCAGAAGGTTTCAAAGGTTGCCGTCTCAGGGGGAACGATCCAGTTCATCTTCGCCGCCAGGAGCCCCTCACAAGAAAGCTCCTCCCTGGCGCCGACGATCACTTCGTGGCGCCCCACGTCGACCCCCAGCACATGGAGGGGGTGGGAGTGAGCTATCCCCAGCCCCCGACGCTGCCCCACGGTATAGCGGTAGATCCCCTGGTGGCTCCCCAGGACGTTTCCCGCCTGATCGACGATGGCGCCGGAGAGGAGTCCGGGAGAACGTTCCTCTTCCAGGAAGCGGACGTAATCATCATCGGGGATAAAACAGACCTCCTGGCTCTCCCCCTTGGCCGCGGTCCGAAGAGCGAACCGCTGGGCCAGGGCGCGAACCTCCGGCTTGGTGAGCCCCCCCACCGGGAAGAGGGTCCGGCTCAACTGCTCCTGATTCAGGGTAAAGAGGAAGTAAGACTGATCCTTGTTCCGGTCAAGCCCCGTGAGGAGGCGGTATCTCCCCCCCTCGTCCCGGACCGTCCGGGCATAGTGACCGGTGGCCAGCAGCTCCGCCCCCAGCTCCCGTGCCCGCTCCAGGAGGAGGCCGAACTTCACCCGTTCATTGCAGCGGGTGCAGGGGTTGGGGGTCCGTCCGGCAAAATATTCCGAGACGAAATCATCCACCACCAGCCGACGGAACTCCTCCTCGGCATTGACCACGTAGAAGGGGATCCCGATCTGCTCCGCCACCCGCCGGGCATCATGCAGGTCATCCAGGGAGCAGCAACCGCCGGTTCCCCCCTCCACCAGCTCCCGGGAGTGATCCCAGAGCTGGAGAGAGATGCCGATGACCTCGTACCCCTGCTCCTTGAGCAGCGCCGCCGTCACCGAGGAGTCGACTCCGCCGCTCATGGCCACAACCACCCGTTTCCTCTTGGCTCCTGCCATCAACTCCCCCTCGTTGGGTCAACCGTAAGTCGCTCCCGGATGGCGGGGAGAAGCTCCAGGACGTATTCGATATCTTCAGCCACCGTATCCCGCCCCAGAGAGAAGCGGACCGAAGCACCCGCCGTTTCCGGTGAGATCCCCATGGCCGCCAGCACCGGGGAATGGCGCACCGTACCGGAGCTGCAGGCGGCCCCGGAGGAGGCGGCGATCCCCAGAAGATCCAGGCTTGCCAAGAGCGTATCCACCCTGGCACCGGGAAAAGAGATGTTAACGGTATTGGGGAGCCGTTCCAGGGGGTGACCGTTGACCAAGGCGCCGGGCCAGAGGAGCAGTATCCCCCGTTCCAGCCGGTCCCGGAGGAGTCGGACCCGCTGGGAATCCCCTTCCCGGGAGAAGGCGATCAGAGCGCAGGCCTCACCAAAGGCGACAATGGCGGGAAGATTCTCCGTGCCGGCCCGCCGGTTCCGTTCCTGGGCGCCGCCATGGAGGATGGGGTGGAGCCGGACTCCGGCGCGGGCGATGAGCGCCCCTACCCCCTTGGGAGCCTGAAGCTTGTGCCCGGAAAGAGAGAGGAGTCCGACCCCCAGGTCGCGACAATTCAGTGGAAGCCACCCCGCCGCCTGCACCCCGTCGCAGTGGAACGGGATCCGGTGCCGGGCGGCAAGAGCGCCTATGGCCGCAACGGGAAAGATGACGCCGGTCTCGTTATTGGCGTACATGGCCGAGATGAGGATGGTCTCCGGGGTAATGGCCGCTTCCAGCCGGTTCAGGTCGATCATCCCCAGGGAATCAACGGTGAGGCGGGTGATTTCATATCCCTGCTGCTCCAGGGTAAGACAACTGGCAAGAACCGCCGGATGCTCCACGGCGGTGGTGATGATGTGTCGCCCCCGGCGGAGAGAGGCGGCGGCAACCCCCTTGATGGCGAGGTTATCCGCCTCGGTGCCGCCGGAGGTGAAGATCACCTCTGAAGAATCAGAACCGCAGAACCGGGCCACCTGCTCCCGGGCCGTTTCCAGAGCCCCGCGGGACTCCCGTCCGGCCCAATGGATGCTTGACGGGTTACCCCATTGCTCCCGGCAACAGGAGAGGTAACGCTCCAGAACCTGCGGATGCACCGGGGTGGTGGCATTGTTATCCAGGTAGACAAACCGCACAGTCGGCAACTCCTTGACCTGCATGCTGGGGCCATCCCCCGGTGGGTATTTCTTTCCCCCCCCGTTGCCGCACCTCTCGTGCCAGATCTTCCAGGGTAATACCGTCCAGGAACGTGGTAATCCGCTCCCCCAGATCATGCCAGACTCCATGGGCGGCACAGCGGGTATCCCTCTCGCACTCCTTGCGCTCATCCATACATGCCACCGGTCTCAGCGGTTCCTCCACGGTGGCGATGATATCGCTGATCCGGATGGTTGCTCCGTCCCGGGCCAGGAGGTATCCGCCGCCGGGACCCCGCACCGCAGTCACCAGAGCCCCTTTTTTTAGCCGAAAAAAAAGCTGTTCCAGATACGGGAGGGGAATCCCTTCCCGCTGGGCGATATCCTTCAGCGCCACCGGCTTTCCCTGGGAATGACCGGAGAGATCAACCAGGGCCTGTACCGCGTACTGGGCTTTTCGGGTCAACAGCATCAGACACTCCCCGACCGGATCTGCTTTTTCAACGCCTCATGGTCAGCCTGCAACTCCGTATATTTCCGTTCCAGATCTCGAATCTGGTCAAAGAGACAGGAGATGGCCTTGGCCTCGGGATCGGGGAGCCGGCCATGCTGCAGATCCATCCGCTCCGTCGGCTGCTCAGTGGCCACCACCGTCCTGCCGGGGATTCCCACCACCGTGGCGTTAGGGGGAACCTCCTTCACCACCACCGAGTTGGAACCGATCTTGCTCCCCTTCCCCACGGTAAAGGGTCCCAAAACCTTGGCCCCCGAGCCGATGACCACATTGTCCTCCACGGTGGGGTGCCGTTTGCTCTTCTCCCAGCTCACCCCCCCCAGGGTCACCCCATGGTAGAGGGTGACGTTGTTGCCGATCTCGGCGGTCTCGCCGATCACCACCCCCATGCCGTGGTCGATGAAAAACCCCTTGCCGATGGTGGCGCCGGGGTGAATCTCGATCCCGGTAAAAAACCGTCCCAGATGGGAGGTAAACCTCCCCAGAAAATAAAAGCGGCGCGTCCAGAACCAGTGAGAGAGCCGGTGAAACCAGAGGGCATGGAGTCCGGGATAGCAGAAAAAGACCTCCAGGGAGCTGCGCGCCGCCGGGTCCCGGTCAAATACCGCCTTGATGTCTTCCTTGAGTACAGAGAACATGAACCTCCCTCCCCTCTTCGTCGATCACTGCTGCATCTGACCGATAGCATACCCTACCTGAATTGTCAACTAATGCGGCCACAAGCAAGAACGGAGCAGTGGGGGGAGACGTTGCCCACCCTGGAAAGCTCAGAACGGTTTTCCCTGGAACGCCTTGTAATACTGGGTAATTCCACGGTCGATCTGCCGTATCTGCTGGCTCTTGACCTTCTTGTGTCTTCCGGCGATCAGGGCGTACGCCCTGGCGTCACTCAACGGTTCCCCCTTCTTCTTGGCCTCCATCCTGAGCAACCCGACCTCATAGGCCACCTGCATTCCCGGCTCATCGGGCCTGTGAATCTCCACGCGACTGGCCATCATGACCCTGATATCCATGTTCGTGGGGATGCCGCCGGTAACCAGCACCTTCCCCTCCTTGCAGGTGGCCACTGCCAGGTAGTTACCGATTTTCAACATCCTCGCGTCATTGGAGAGGGCAAGGGTGTAGGAGCGACAGGTGGGATAGTTGCTCCTCAGATGATCCAGCAGTTCCAGGGCAATCGGCTTGAGCTGCTCACTGGTATTGACCCGGACCACAACGGCTTCAGCCCGGAGCTCCTGCCCCTTGGGAGCCGTCAGAACTTTCAACGTGACGTTGGCGGGAATCCCCCCAAACGCCCAACCGGCTGAGAACAGCCAGACAGACACCATCACCGCGACAAAATACCGCATCGTAAGCTCCTTGAATGATATTACGCCGTAAGATACCGGCTTCGCTCCCTCTTCTCCCGGAGAAACCTGAGGAGCAGCGGACCGGCCACGGAGAGCAGGATCAGGGAGCACCCCAGCCACTCCTGCGGAGTCAACCGCTCCCCCAGGAGCAGCATCCCCCCCATCATGCTCCAGACCGGGTCCAGGGTATAGATGAGCCCGGCCTGGGTGGGGGTCGTAAACCGCTGGTAGGTATTCTGGAGGGTAAAACAGACCACCGTGGGGAAGAGGGCGCAGTAGAGGAGCGCCCCCCAGGAGAGCGCCCCCATCCCGTGAAACTCGGGACGAACCATGGCCGTCACCCCCCCCCCCACCAGCGCCACCACGGCGAATTGCACCAGGGAGACCAGGAAGATATCCTCATCACGGAGCTGCCGGGAAACAACGATGATATGGAGGGCGATGAACAGGGAGCAGATGGTGGAGAGGACGTCCCCCCGGTTGAACCCCTCGGCCCCACCCTGGGCCATGAACCAGAGACCGGCCGCGGCGACGAGGACCCCGGCCAGGGTGAGCCGCTCCAGCCGCTCCCGCCAGAACGCATAGGAGATGAGCGGCACGTTGAGGACAAAGAGATTATTGAGGAAACCGGCCCGGGTGGCGCTGGTGCCGCTTACCCCGAGGACGAAGGTCAGATTGGTCGCCGCCAGGGCCAGGCCGATAATACCCCCCGTCCTGATGATCCGCCAATTCAGCCGGGAGAGGCGACGGCTGCAGATGAGCCCCATGATGAGGGTGGCCAGGCTGAACCGGAAAAAGAGGAAGAGAACCGGCGGTATCTCCCGAAAACCGATCTTGTTGAAGACAAAGCTCCCTCCCCAGAAGAAGGTCGTCAGCACCAGCCAGAGGAGATAGCGGGGTGTCCGCTTGACGGCAGGAGAGGTCATGACTGCAACGGGGTGAAAGGTGAAGAGTGAATGGTGAAAAGAGCCGGGAAAACGTAGTATTTATTCACTTTTCACCATTCACCTTTCACGATTTTCAGATACACGCCTGCGCCGCCGCGATTGCCGCGGCATACTCCGGTTCGCTGGTCACCTCCGGCACGATCTGGATATACCGGATCACGTCGGCGGCATCCACCACGAAGATGGCACGGGTCAACAGTTTTAGCTCCTTGATGAGGACACCGTAGGCATCGGCAAAGGAGCGGTTCTGGTAATCGGAAAGAGTGACGACCTTGTCGATGCCGGCGGCGCCGCACCACCGCTTCTGGGCAAAGGGGAGATCCAGGCTCACCGTCAGAACCACCACGTCACCCGATAGCCCGGCCGCCTCCTGATTGAATCGCCGGGTCTCGGTGTCGCAAACCGGCGTATCCAGCGAGGGGACCGCGCTGATGATCTTGACTTTCCCCGCATACGTGGCCAGGGATATCGGCTGAAGGGAGTTGTCAACCAGGGCGAAGTCAGGGGCCTTCTCCCCCACCTTGACCTCCGGCCCCAGGAGAGTGAAGGGGTTTCCTTTGAAGGTGATGATACCGGTACGTTCCTGCATGGTGAATCCTCCTTGATGGCAGTGGTTTTTACTGACGGGGAGTATACCCGGTTCAGGTTTGCGGCTCAACCCCTTTCACACCGGATGCTGCCGGTTACCGGGGGGAAATGTCGCCGCTCCAGGGTAACCTTCAGTCTTCAGCCTTAATACCTGAGCAGTTACGATTGCAGAATTTCGGCATTTTTGTTACTCTCATGTAAAAAATCCTGATCACCTCTCACCTTTCCGGAGAAGCAGACATTGTCCGACCTGAACAGTCACTCCCGCCGTGAAGCAGCGGCGACGTTATCCTTTGAAGAGTTGGAACATGAGGCGCTGCGCAATCACTATTACCGGGTGTTGGGACTCTCCACCGGGGCTTCCCATGAAGAAGTCAACACACGGTGTAAACATCTCATAAGTTTATGGCATCCTGATTTACACCTGAACAAACCTGAAAACATCCCCCTTGCCCAAAGCAAGTACCTGCAACTGAAAGAAGCTTATTCCTATTTACAACGGACGGCGGCGACAACCGGACCAACTCGGGAAGAGCAAGAGTTCCCTGATCTTTTGGAACGGAATCCGCCCCATGACGATATCAGTGAGAGTGAGTCGGATACCCCAATCCCCGCTCGAGCCCAACTACCCCTTGACCTCCACGTGACTCGCACCGAACCTGCACGCAAACCGTTGAGCAAAGTTGCAGGCATGACGGCACTAGCGGTCACAATCGGGTTCATAACAGCCATGATCGTCGGCTTTATCCTCAACAACCCTCACTCTAAAGGTGACACATGGGTGGAATACGAGAAGAGTAACGGCTACAGCAAATCTTACAAAAATATTTCTAAAACCGGATCCACCGTCAAGGTCAAGACCAAAATTGCTTATAGGACAATGGAAGTGGCCAGACATGAAAAGAAATATTTTTTATGCGAGAAATACGGCATAAAGCCATGCACCGTATCAAGCATCATTGAGGCCGTCACCAGTAGCGACAAAAACTACCCGGAATCTGTTCTCAAGATCGCTGAGACCGGAAATCTGAATGAGTATCTGCCCGGTCTCGCATACAGCTTGATTGACATGCAGCTGGATTGTCCCTCGAAACTACGGCATCTGAAAAGCGTAAGCGCCTATGATTCCAACGACGGAGTGCTCGACCGGATAGCTTACGAAAATCACTCCTCGGATATCGATCCGGAATCCGAACTCTACAAAAAAACATGCAACTAGCGCAGCCGGTATGACGGCTCTTCTTGTTACTTCGCCAGAATGAACTCCACCTGGACCTGTCCGGTGAGGGCCAGGGACCCGGCCTCGATGGGGGTGGCAGGCTCGGCGCTTTCCATGACCATCATCGCCTTGGCCCGATAGATCGGAACAGGGTGCTGATCGCCGCTGCATGACGGGACAACGTGACGGACCCCGGCCACCCGGCCACCCAGAGCCGCCGCCACCGTGTCGGCATCGCTGCGCGCCCGCTGGGCCGCCTTGACCAGAACCCCTTCACACTGCGTCCGGTTGTCCCTGATGGCAAAGCGGACATCGGTGACGTTGTTGGCGCCGCTCTTCAGCGCCCGGTCAATCATCTCCCCTACGCTGCCGATTCCTGCCGTCTTCACCGTCACCTGATTAAAGGTCCGGTAGCCGGTGAGCCGATTTTTCCGGAGTTTGTCGTCATACTCATAGGCCGGCTGCACCGAGTAGGACGATGTGGAGACGGTGTCCCCTCCCCCCTCGTTGATAAGCCCCTTCATGACCGCTACCACCTGTTCGCTCTTGGCGGCATTCTCCCTGGCAGCCTCCTGAGCCGTCGGCTTCTGCGTCTCCACGGCCAGGTTCAGGATGGCCGTATCAGGAGAAAACTCCTCGGTCACGCTCCCCGTTACCGTGATGGTGGCTGGTTGGTCCGGCAACGGCGCCGGTTCAGCACCCCAGACGGAAAAAGCCATTGTGAGAATCCCGGCGGCAACGACTGCGGTTCGTTTCATAAAAGATCTCCTGTACGTACTCAGTCACAATCTCCCGGCGATCCGGCGCAGGAGGAGGGAATTCCCCACCACGGAGACCGAGGAGAAGGCCATGGCCAGCCCGGCGAACTCGGGACGGAGCGTCAGATGGAAAGGATAGTAGAGAACCCCGGCGGCAAGTGGTATCCCCGCCACGTTGTAAAAGAGCGCCCAGAAGAGGTTCTGTTTGACCTTGGCCAAGGTGGCCCGCCCCAACCTGATGGCCCGGACCACATCCATGAGGTCATCCTTCACCAGGACGATATCTCCGGTCTCCTTGGCCACATCGGTACCGCCGCCGATGGCGATCCCCACATCGGCCTGGGCCAGGGCCGGGGCGTCATTGATGCCGTCACCCGCCATGGCCACCAGCGCCCCCCCCTTCTGGTACTCTTTGACCACCTGCTGCTTCCGTTCCGGCAGAACCTCGGCCTCAAAGCTGTCCACCCCCACCAGGGTAGCGATCTCCTGCGCCACCTCCCGACGGTCCCCCGTAATCATGCAGGTGGTGATCCCCATCTCCCGGAGGAGCCCCACAACCTGGGCAGCGTTTTCCTTGAGGCGATCGGCATAGGCCGCACCCCCCACCGCCTCTCCCCCCAGCGCCGCATAGACCAGCGAACTCCCTGCGCCAGCCTGCTCCGTTGCCTGGAGCAGCGGAGCAAGAGAAACCGCCTGCTCCGCCATGAACCGGGGACTCCCCACCAGGAGTTCGGCGCCACGGTACCGACAGGATACCCCGGCTCCCCCCTTTTCCCGGATCTCTTCCGCCGCGTCAGGGGTGATCCCTCCCGCGGCAGCCGCCCGCACCGCCGCCTGGGAGAGGGGATGGGATGAGCTCTTCCCCGCCGCAGCCAGGAGTTCCAGGAGTTCGGCCTCGCTCGTTCCGGGGGCCGGGAACAGAGAAACCAGCTCCGGTTTCCCTCTGGTCAGGGTGCCGGTCTTGTCCAGGAGAATGACGGTGACACGGGAGATGATCTCCAGGACCGAGCCCCGTTTGATGAGAATCCCCCTGTTGAGCCCGATACCGCTCCCCACCATGATGGCCGTGGGGGTGGCCAAACCCATGGCGCAGGGACAGGCAATGACCACCACAGCAATGGCCAGCTTGAAGGCGAAGATAAACTGCGCCCCCAGAAGCAGAAACCAGACGGCAAAGGTGACCAGCGACAACGCCACCACCACCGGGACGAAGAGAGCGGAGACCCGGTCGGCAAACCGCTGTATGGGGGCCTTGTCCCCCTGGGCCTCCTGAACCATCCGGACGATCTGGGCCAGGAGCGTTTCCTCACCAACCCTCGTGGCACGGAGCATGAGGAGCCCCGTCAGGTTAACGGTGGCCCCGGTGACCGGATCCCCCTTCACCTTCTCCACGGGGAGCGATTCACCGGTGACCATGGACTCGTCCAGAGTCGAGACCCCCTCCAGAATCAAACCGTCCACCGGCACCGTCTCTCCTGGCCGGACCATGACGATATCATCCCGCCGCAGCTGTGACGCGGGAACTTCCCGCTCTTCGCCGTCCACCAGAAGCCGCGCCTTGTCCGCCTGGAGTCTCAGGAGCTTGCGCAACGCCTCTCCCGCCTTCCCCCTGGCCCGGGCTTCAAGGTACTTACCCAGCCGGATGAAGGCGATGAGCATGGCCGAGGTCTCGAAGAAGCTCTCCCCCCCCTTCCCCAGGAGGCCGAAAAACGCGAAGAGTGAATAGAAATAGGCGGCAGAGGTCCCCAGCGCCACCAGGACGTCCATGGAGGCGCTCCGATTCCTGAGGGCATGCCAGGCCCCCCGGTAAAAGATCAGCCCGGCGGAAAACTGGACCGCTGTTGCCAGAAACAGATTCATCCAGCCGATGAGGGGGTGGTGGTGGAGGGACATGGTTAGCATGAGCGGCAGGGAGGCGGCCAGGCTGAAGAGGAACCAGTTCCGCTGGAGAGCCAGACGCCCCGGTCCGTCATCTTCCTGTTCTCCCGCCGGGAGCACCGGCCTGGCGCCATAGCCCAAACCCACCACCATGCCCCCGATGGCGGCCACGGAGAGTCGAGCCGGGTCATGCTCCACCGTCAGTTCCTCCAGGGCGAAATTGACGACAGCCCGGGTAATCCCCGGAACGGCGGAGAGCACCTTTTCGATACGGCCGGCGCAGTTGACGCAGGACATACCGGTGATGGAGAAGCGGGAGACGATCATGATTGGGGGGGGGGAGGCAGGGGAGAAAAGGTTCCGCCGGAGAGGTGGCAGAAGAGAATCTTCAGACTGGCGGCAATGGGTATGGCGAGAAGTATCCCCCAGAACCCCATCAGCTCCCCCAGGGCCATCACCATGAGCAGCGTCAACAGCGGGTTAAGGTCCATGGATTCCCGGAAAACCAGCGGCTTGACCAGATACCCTTCCACGAAATAGATGACGCTGAACGCCATGGCGACCTTGATCAGGATCAGGCCGTTCTGGTACTCCACATAGGCCAGAAAGAGGGGGGGGACCGCAGCCAGGATCACCCCGATAAAGGGGATGACGGAGGTGATCCCCGCAAAAATGCCGTTGAGCAGCGGGTAATCAATTCCCAGCAGCAGAAGGGCCAGGGTCACCAGAACCGCGACAATCCCGGAGATCACCAGCTGCCCCCGGATGAAACCGGTCATACTCCGGTTGATCTCCCGACCCACGAGGAGTATTCCTTGACGATAGCGACCCGGCAGGAAACCGGTGATGGTTGCGGCCACGGCCTTCTTGTAGACGAGCATGAAAAAAACGAGGATGGGGGCCAAGAGGAGATTGAGGAGGTTGAAGGCCATGGTGGATGCCGTGGCGTAGACCCCCCCCCCCAGCTTGCCGTAGACTGCATCCAGGTTGTCCAGCAGCTGGTCGAAGATCCAACGCCACTCCTCGGCGGCATAGGAGGTTCGATTGCTTTCCCGAAGACCGGCAATGAGCGTCTTGATCTTCTGCAGGTAGAGGGGGAAGGTGTGGGAGAGCGCCTCCCAGCGGATGGTGAGAAACGGGATCAGATAGATGAGACAGAAGAGGGAAAAGAGGGCAAGCCCCGCATAGAGAATGGCAATGGCTTTCATGCGGGAGAGCCTGCGCTCCATGAGGGAGACCAGCGGTTCAAAGAGATAAGCCAGGACAAAAGAGAGGAGAAAACAGGAGATGGTATGCCGAAGCTCAAAAACCAGAGCCCCCACAATGACCACGGCAATCATGGTCGCGGCAATCCGTACCGAAAGGGAGGTGGGGTACGTCACTGCGCCCCCTTTATGAACTTCTTGTCCGCCGGTCACCGTCAGAAAACCCCTCCGGCCGTCTCCGGATAGAGATCATGTTCTTCCAGCCAGAACTTGATTCGACCGCTCATGACCTCGTCCTTCATCCGCACCAGACGCTCCTCCTCATCGGGATAGAACGCCAGGATATCATCCAGCTTGCCGAAGGTACTCTTCCCGGAAAACGTCTGTTTCAGGAGCACCTTCAGCCCCGGATCATCCAGCTGGCGGATAAATTCGTACACCAGATACCGCTCCTGCTCGTAGTCGAAGGCCGGTATCCGGAGGTAACGCTGCCGGTGCATCCCCACCTCCGACCAGAACTCACCGTCGTCATACCCGGTGGGGACAAAAAAAACTTCCCCCGTTTCCCGGTCAAGGAAATAGATGCTCTCCTCATCGCTGCTGAAGGCGTCCAGCAGGTCATCCCAGACAATCTGCATACTCCGCAAACTTCCCATCCGTGACATCCTCTCTCGTACGCACCTTGACTTTTCCCGAGTCCGGCGGCTATAGTACCACAATGCGCGCCGTATTCCTAGCAGATGCCCACCTTCGCCGACCGGAAGACCGAAATTATCGAGAGCTGCTCGCCTTTCTCGCCGATCTGGAGGGAAAAACGGACATCCTCTTCATCCTGGGCGATCTCTTCGAGTTCCTCATCGGCTATCCTCCCCGCGACTTCCCCCACTACCGCCCTCTCCTGGATGCCCTCATGAGAGTCAAGCAGAGGGGAACCCGGATCGTCTACTTCGAGGGGAACCATGACTTTCATCTGGGGAGCTATTTCACCGAAACACTGGGGGCGGAGCTCCATCCCGGTCCGGCGGTCATGGATCTTGACGGGAAACGGATACTCATCTGCCACGGAGACCAGATCACCCGGGGTGAACTCTCTCTCCGGCTGCTCCGCGCCCTGTTTCACGGCCCCATCGTCAAGGCGCTGATTCCCGTCGTCCCGGTGGAGGTCACCTGCTTCATCGCCGACCGCCTGGGGCGTCGAAGCAGAGCCGGGCGGACAAAAAAAAAGCGCCCCGTGGATACCCGTGCGTCACTGATCAGAGGCTACGCCGCTGAATGGTTCCAACAAGGGTGTACCGCAGTGCTGACCGGTCACTTTCACCTTCCCTTTCTGGAACGGTCAAAAAACGACTCACAGACGCTCATCTCCCTGGGGGAATGGATTACCCAGTTTTCCTACGCGGAATACCTGGACGGGACATTTACCCTGAAGAGCTACACCCCACTCTCTGCTTCCATTCCGAACAGTTCCAGATAACGCCGCACCCGCTGCTTCAGCTCCGGTGCCGCCACCAGACGGCAGAGTTCGTCGGGGCGGTATCCGCGACAGACCGCGGGGCGCTCCCCATAGATCCGGCAGCATAGCTCATCATCCAGATGGGGACAACGCACCCCCACCGGCTTGGCAAGAGTGCTGATGTCCGGAGCCACGCAGCAGGTGCCGCACTGTCCACAGATGAACTCCCCCTCCGGCATCAGTGAAAAAACGCTTCCAGGGCCTGCTCTCCCAACTGGGAGGCCTTGATCTTCCATTTCCCCTGATTGACCACAAGGGCCACCAGGGCGATCTGCGGATTTTCTGCCGGGGCATAGGCCGCGAACCAGGTGTAGAATCCGTCGGGGCTGGTGCCGTTGATGGAGCCGGTCTTGGCCATGATATTGATGTCAGCCAGCCGGGGGCGCCCTTTCCGGTCATGGAACGCCTTGCGCGAGGTACCGCTGGGAACGGTGAGGGAGAGGGTGCGGGCCAGTTGCCGGGCGGTCTCCTGGTCCAGCAACCGCCGAACGGGGAGCGAATTCTCGCAGAAAAGAACGTCACCGGCGCCGTTGGTGATCCGGTCGGCCAGGACGGGAAGCATCATGACGCCGTCGTTGGCGATGGCCGCCATCATGGCCGCGGCATGGAGCGGCGAGATCTTGGTTTCGCGGCCGAGACCGGCCCCCATCAGCTTCAGCTGGGAGTCGTTTTGCGGTTCGGCTGCCCGGCTGGGCTGCACCGGGGTACCGGGAAAGAGCTGCTGATTGAAACCGAAACGGGTCGCCATGCTCATCATGTCGTCCCGTCCCACGATCTCACTGGCCAGGCGACCGAAGACCGGATTCATGGATTTGCTCATGGCCGTGGTGAGATCCACCTGCTGGTTTCGTTTCCCGGGACGGACAAACCACGCCTTGGGATTTTCCGAGCATGACCTGCCGTTGAAGAGGACCATGGAATTAGGGCCGAGCTTCTTCTGTTCGAGAGCAGCTGCTGCGATGATGATCTTGAAGAGCGACGCCATGGGATAGAGGTCATAGCAGGAGCGCTCGGGCCAGTTCCGATCCCGGTCAGAGTAGCCGGCCAGGGCCAGAACCCTCCCGGTCTTGGGCTCCAACGCCACAAACGCGCCGTAGGGGACCCGGTTATCCGCCATGACCTCCAGCACCCTTCCCTGAAGCTCCCGATCCAGGGAAAACTGGACTGAGCCGCCATCGGCCAGTGGGGCCACCAGAGAACCGGCACCGGGGGTGATGTTCTTCAGTGACTGGGCCGAGAGGAGAAAAGCCTGGTACGGATTGAGGGGTGACGCGCCCGGAGGATCGCGGACGACAAGAGGCTTAACAGGGATATTACTCTCCAGACCGGGGGAGGTCACCAATGAAAAAACCGGATATGCGGCAAGGATAACGGCGATGAGAGGAAGCAGAACCCTGAGCCAGCGCCGCTTCTGCTCCGGTTCCTCAATGGCCGGGATAGATGCCGGAACCTTGAAGAAATTCCCGGACGCCCCCTTCTGCCTGGCATTGGACGAAGTAGGACGCCCATTTTGAGTCGACATTTTCTTAAAATCCTGCATGTAATTCCTGTGGCGCATCTGGTTGAAGGACTGCATACTATACGGCACAACGTCCGGTTCTGTCAACGCGGCAGGGGTGGCGCGGATAAAAAACTCTTTCCGGGACGGCCGGAACAGTGCGACCCCGCCGGGCAGAGTGCCGGGCGGGGTCGCAGGTTACATACTATAAGAAGCTAAAATGCGCTGCCTCAGCAGGCCGGCTTGTCCCCTTCCGGAGCGGCATCGGACTCCTTGCAGCAGGAGATGGCATCTTTCCCCTTTTCCAGCACCTCTCGGGCCTTGTCCTGCATGGTCCGGGCGTACTCTTTTGTCTTGTCGAGGGCATCCTCGGCAATCTCCTTAATCTGCTGCCGAATCTCATCCCCGGCCTTGGGTGCCAGAAGAAGGGCTAACCCCGCCCCTGCCGCTGCCCCTGCAATGAATGCCAGAAATACCGATGATACGCTTGCGCCGTTTTCCTGTTCCGCCATGATCAGTTACCCCCTTTTTGTAAAGTTACCCAGAATGTTCTGCGCGGCCGCCTTGAATCCGGCCCAGTACATGACCGGTTTCTCCACGACCTGTACGGCCCCTTCGATAATACCGTTGAGCCGGTGTACGCTCTGGCCGGTGTCACCAAGAGCGGACATGATCGTCGTGATGTCGTCACGCCGGGCAGCTGCGGCATCCGCCAGCTCCCTCACATCGGTCAAGGTCTTTCTCAACTCCCCCAGCATCGGATGCAGGGAGCTTTCCGTGTTGACGATAAATTCTCGCAGGGCACTGCTCGTCTTCTTCATTTCGTTGATCGCCGGCACCAGTACGGCAACCAGGATGACAATTCCAAGCGCTGCCACCAGTGCGGCCAGCGATACCAGCATCATACGCTCCTCCAAAAACCCGTTCTAGGTTCTAAGTTCTAAGTTCTAGTACTCCGTCCTGCTTAAAGCTTCGGATACAGTCTCTTAAGTTTGATTCTGGCTTTGTCAGTTGTGAACTGCCAGTCAATATTTTTAATTTGGTTGTTCCTGGCTGTTTGCCAGGCGTCAACTTCGCTTCGTATGGTA
>CAIUWK010000060.1 GCA_903902855.1 uncultured Geobacter sp.
CATCGCACCGGGAAGCAAACTCCATTCCGGCAATCCGCTCCACGCCGGATTTCACGTAAAGGGTTGCCATGGCGGTAAGCAGCAGGCCGATCACCAGGACCATCCAGGGGAGTCGGTTCCGCAGTGCGATCGACCCGGCAGATAACGCTCTGTGCGGAGTACTCCCTATGTCGGCTGATGGTATAATCGTCATTGTTCCTTCAGATGGGGTTGATTGTGACAACACTTTCACAGCCGCTTCCCTTACCCTTATAATCGCTTCTGGTGCAAGAGAATCATGCGCAGTCGAATCGACCCCCTGAAGAAGGTTGCCCTGACGCTACGTACCCAGGTAACCCGAGGCAAAGGGCGTGTCGTAACCCGTCTAAATCCTCTTCCGATCCTTGTACTCGTTTAATCTCATGCTCTGCAAAACGAATTCCGATCCCTTCAATGGCATACGGAAAGTCATGATGAGGGTACGTTCCGCATATTCTGACAATATCGCCACACTGCAATGTTTTGGGGTGCAATGGATCAAGTGCTATGATTTCGACCAAATCACCGGCAATATATTTAAGTTTATTATTAATTTTCATAATTAGAATACTCGCCTTGTAAGAATTGGTGCGCTGATTGTCTGGTGGAAGGTAAAATGTATCTCTGCATCTGTTACGGAAATATTTACTGAATTTCAGGGTGACGGGACATGCCATGGATGAATATGAAGGAGTTACCGTATCCAGTACGGTTACATGATTCATGCCAATACTGGCGTTAAAGTATTTTTATGGTAACTATACGATTTTATGGGATTTTATGCAAGGATGGTTGGTTTGATTAATGACAATTTAACGATATGTCGTCATTGTTACGGTATTTCGTCAATCCCCCGCAGCGAGGGGATGCCGAGCTTCTTCATGCGGGAGTAGAGAGTGTTGGGATGGAGGCCGAGTAACCGGGCTGCCCCCTTTAGACCATACACGCGCCAGTTGGTGCTTTGCAGAATTGCGGTAATATGCTGATATTCCATGGCGTGCAGTGACAACGGCCGGCAATTCTCCGGGGAGGAGGGCGCCGGCAGGTTAATCAGAAGGGTCTCGTCCTTACTGAAGATCAGGGAATGCTCGATCACATTCCGCAATTCCCGGATATTCCCCGGCCAGGAATACTCCTGGAGGGAGGTCATATCCGAGGTGCTGATCTTGGTGATGTTTTTCCCCATCCTGCTTCCCAAATCATGCACGAAGGCCCAGACCAACAGCGGGATATCTTCGGATCGCTCACGCAAAGGGGGGATGGTCAACGGGAATACGCTCAGCCGATAGTAAAGGTCTTCGCGAAACCGTCCCTGACGAACTTCCTCGGCAAGGTTTCGGTTGGTGGCGGCAATGACGCGGGCATCAGTTTTAATGGTCTTGGTACTGCCGACCCGACAGAATTCCCCTTCCTGGAGAACCCGCAGCAGTTTTGCCTGGGCTTCAAGAGCTAGTTCTCCGATCTCATCCAGAAAAATGGTGGCGTGGTCGGCCAGTTCGAAATGACCGAGCCGCCGCTCCTGGGCCCCGGTAAAGGCCCCCTTCTCATGGCCGAACAGCTCGCTTTCCATGAGAGTGGCCGGGATGGCGGCACAACTGAGCGGATACAGGTTCCGTCGGCAGCGACCACTCTGCTGATGGATGTACCGGGCGATCAACTCCTTCCCCGTGCCGGTTTCCCCCTGGAGAAGGACGGTGATATCCGTTTTAGCTAATTGATTCGCCTGGGTCAGGACCTTCCTCAGGGGGGCGCTGCCGCCGAGCAGTTGTCCCTGTTCCAGGTGATTCCTGAGCTCCGCCCGGAGAGAGATGTTCTCGGCGTCCACCTGCTGCTTGAGCGTGCTGATCTCCTTCACGTTTCGTTGCAGTTCCCGTTCCAGCCGCTTACGTTCCGAGATGTCAATCACGGCCAGGCGGCACTGCTCTCCTGAGCCGTCCGCCACCGCCTCGATCTGCACGCAGCAAGGGGAATTCTCCTGGGTGAGGAGCAGTGCCTCGCAGCTCTCTTTGGCCTGGTTCATGAAAACCGTATCAAGAAGAGCGGAGAAGGGGGGACGGGACGCCGCGTCGATGAACTGTTGGAAGCGCCGGCCGTTCAGCAGGGAGCGCGCCATCCCCAGGAGTCGGGCGCCGGTGAGGTTGCTGCTACAGATCGCGCCGCGACGGTCGAGAGTAAAGTAACCCACCGGGGCGAAGTCGTAGAGTTCGGTGTACTGCTCCAGCAGGGCCGCCGTCTCGTCCCGGGCCCGCTGGAGTTCCGAGTTCTGCAGTTCCAACTCGACCTGATGCACCTGCAATTCGTGCAGGAGCTTCAGCGGCTCTTCAAAGGTTACTGCTGAACTCCCCTGGGCGACGAGCTGTTCTTTCGCTCGGCGGCGCAACTCGTCAGCGGCAGGGGGAGTATCTTTATTCTTAGCCATGCCATGACCTCAGAATCAACGTGCCTCCTCCAGAGAGCGGTTCTCCCCTGCGCCGCGCAGCTCCGCCTCCAGTTTTTTGGTCGCGGTGATGTCCGTAAAAGTCATGACCACCCCGTCGATCCGCTCGTCCAGGGTCCGGTACGGCATGATCCGCACGCTGAACCAGCGTCCGTCAACGGTGTCCACCTGCTTTTCCGATACCACCAGTTGCCGCAGCACTTCCCGCGCATCATCGGGGAGTTCCTGGTACTGCAGGTCGCTGACGATATCGGAGAGTTCCCGACCCATATCACCCGGAATCACTTTGAAGAGTTTCGTCGCGCCGGTGGTGAACCGCCTGATCCGGAGATTGTGGTCCAGAAATATAGTGATTATTTCCGTACTCACCGGAAATAATCCTTCGCTCAACCTGGTGACGAGAGAGTGCTCTCCTTGGTAAGGCGGGACGACAGTTCGTGCGCCAGGGTGAGAGCATTGACAAATTGCAGGCGTTCCACCGCCTCACCCAGAAGCAGCGCCTCCGGGGCCACGACGGTGCCGGCCAGGAGCTCTTCCAACTGCTGCATGATCTCCAGGGCCGCCATCCGTCGCTGTCTGAGCATGGGGAAGAGCTTTTTCAACAACAGAAAAACTTCCGTCAGGTCCGGATCGAGCAGAAGATCGGACTGCTCCGAAGGTTGCGGCTCCTCCTGCAGCAGCAGGGAGGTGGTCCGGAGTTCCGCCAGGGATTCCGTCAGCCGGAGGAGATGCTCCTCAACTTGAGACAGTTCCCCTTTTTTCAGGGCTCTTTCCAGCTCATCCGCAGCCCGGTACACCGTCGTGGCGGCCATGTTGCCCGATACACCCTTCAGCGCGTGGGCCAGATGTAATGCCTGTCTGATATCTCCCGCGGTGAGAGCCGCACCAATGACGGCGGCATCATCACCATGTATCCGCACCAACTCAATGATGAGTTTCCGGTAGAGTTTCTCATCCCCCTGGAGAGCGGCAACCCCCTCGGCAACGTCCATGCCGGGGAGCTGTTCCGGTAACAGAGCGGTCCGAGCCTCTGCTTCTTTTGCCGGTAGCACCGTTTCCGGCAGGGAGGGACTGCTCCAGCGAAGAAGTGTGGTGATCATCTCTTCGAGATTCACCGGTTTGAGCAGAAAGTCGTTGACCCCGGCATTCATCGCATTGCGGCGCTCTTCCCGGAGGATGCCGGCGGTCAAGGCGATGACGGGAAGTTCGGTCAACCCAAGCTCTCCCCGGATGGCCCGGGTGGCGGTGAGTCCGTCCATCACCGGCATCTGCACGTCCATGAGAACCAGATGGAATCTCTGGGGAGACGCTCGCAAACAGTCAAGGGCCTGCAGGCCGTCAGTGACCGTCTTGAATTCGGCCCCTTCCCGCGCCAACGTCCGTACCACCACGATCTGATTAATCTCGCTGTCGTCCACCACCAGGATACGCAGCCCTGTCAGACGCGGCGCTCTGATGCAAACGGGGATCTCTCCCTGTTTCGTTAATGCTGCGGTGGTATCCACCGGCTTCTTTATTAAGGGAATCATGATTCTCGGGTCAATCTGTCGATGGAGTTTCCGCTCACGGGATCAAACCGCATGTTTAAATAGTTTTCCTTTTATATTGGTTAGATAGAGGAATGTCAAGGTTTTAACGGAGTAGCACGGGAGGGAGAGGAGTAACAGCGGGGAGGCCGAAGGAGCGGAGAGAAACAGTCGGTCGGTGAGGGGTCAGGAGAAAGGGTCACACCGTACCATCTCCAGGGTTACCGGGATCCCTTCGGTCAATTTTTTCAATAATTCCCGTTCCTGCGTCAAAGTGTCCCTTTCGCGGCGTAATTCAAGAAGTTCGTCGGAGGGGGTCTTCAGCCGGAGTCGACCGGAGTTCTTTGCCGAGGGGGTGGCGTAGCGGCGAATCCAGCAATGTAACTCTTCGGTCATGACCTCCAGATCCGCTGCCACGCGATGGGGGCAATGCCCCTTTTCGATAACCCGTCTGACGGCGTGAACTTTTTCGTTTCTGTCGTATGTTTTTGTCTTGGGATTCATTTTGACCCTCGTCTTGCCATGGATAGTAGCACTATAGTCGCCGGCGTAGCAGAAATCACCGGTTTGCATCATGAGTGTGCATGCTATTATTAAGTTAAAATAATGTCAAGAAAAAAGTCAAGTTTCACCTCACTACCCGGTCGCTCACTCGGAAAAGCAGCGGAGAGCCTCGGGTAGGGAGTCTTACGCAAAAAAGCCCTTGAAAAATCAAGGGCTTTTTTGTTGTTTACGGTTCGGAGCTATTTGAGGCGTTTCCTGGACGCCACGATCCCTCAGTCGGACGCCGGGAGAACGGACTCTTCCTCAGCCGGCGGCGCTTGGCCGGGTTCCACTCTCAGCCGTCCCCTGATACTCCGCGCCACCTCCCGGTCGATCAGGAGCTGTTTGTATCCCTTGCCGATGACCCGTTTTGCCTGTCGTGACAGCTTGTCTCCTGATGCCGACCCTGCCAGGTACTGCAGGAAGAGGGTACTCACGATCAGTTCCTCTATCCCCTCTTCCACCAGGCGGCCGAGGACGTTCGCTATACCGGTGGGGAGGAGCGGGAGCCGTATCGTCGTCGGCATTGCGCCCCCTTCCAAGGTGCCGTTCAGCTGCTCCACGAAGCGATCCAGCGAGTTCCGGCGATCCTCTTCCCAGAGCCAGGCTTCACGAGGCGACGCCGGAGCGACATCCACCTTTGCCGCAGAAGGAGAGATGATCCTGACGGGGGGCGGGCTCTGCAGGGGGAGTTCCTGAGCCACCTTCGGAGGGGTGATCTCCGCTGCTCTCAGGGCCGCCACCATGGCCGGGATGATCTGATCCTGGCTGCTACTGCTCGGCTGGATCTGGGCGGTCAGGAGCCGTAAGGAACCGTCGGGAAGATCCATCCTCAGCTGCAGCTCTCCCACGGGAGGCTCGCTGAACCAGGCAAAGAGGTTGTAGCTCTCTCCGTCGAAGAGGGTGGGGATTTTCACGGGGAAGAGTCCCACCGGCTCCCCCGGCCAGGCAACCTGGACCCCTCTGGCCCGGGGGGTGCCGATCAGTTTGAAATGCCGGTGAATCCGTTCCACCATCTCCCCGTTGGGCGATACCAGTTCGGCTCCCCCGCCGGTCCGTCGGGCCAAGGTCCGGATGAATTTCTCGGAGACCGAACTCCCCACCCCCACCGTGAAAAAGCGGTGATTGGCCTTGACGCATCTGGCGACGATTTTTTCCCACTCCACCGTCTCGCCGTCGGTGATCAGCAGGATGTCCTGTTGAATTTTCTGGAGACAACGGAGACGAAACGCCATTTCCAGGGCATTCCCCAGCTGGGCCCGCCACCTGTTCGGCTCCAGTTTCATCAGGAAGGAGCGGGCAGAGGCGAGGGCTTCCGGGTTGGCCCTGGTCTGGGCATTGAAAAGCTGCCTGGCGCTCCCCCCGATGGCGATGATGTTGAACCACTCCCGGGGTCTCAGTTCATCCAGGACCCTCAAAAGCGCCTCCCGGAGTAGCGGGATGGAGTCACCGGAGCAGCAGTCCACCACAATCTTCACGCTGCGCGAAGGGGGAGCTTCTTCCAGGTCGAAGCGGGGGTGAAAACTCCCCCAGAGGAGATAGTTGTCACCGTCCCGGGCCGCGATGGCGGAAGCTCCCTGCCGCTCATGATCCGTGATGGTGATGATCAGGTCACGCTCGGTATCGATGAAGTTCCCGGGGAGGTTGAGCACGCTTTCCTCCCCCTGGGGATTCCGGGTAACGGCAATCTCGTGGCTAGGGGAGTGGATCTCCATCCGGGCCAGCTCCCCCGAAATTTTCATCTCAAAGGGAATGAGTATTCCTGCCGGGAGTGAGCTCTCCGGTTCCTGTGGAGAGTTGACCTCACTCCGTTGCGTCCCCCCGCAACGGGGGAGAGTAGTTCTTGCCAGCTGATACCGGAGGGTGTCCCCCTGCCACCGGAGGAACTGGCCGTAACGAAGCGTTATCCGGGCCCGCTCGCCCGGGAGCAGTGTCCCCAGAGAGATGGTAGTGACTCCCGGTCGCGGGTTCTCCAGCGGTTCACCCTCCTGTTCCGGCAGGACTCTCCCTTTGAGCACTCTCTCTCCCATCGTTACCGTCAACTCCAGGAGCAGAGCATCAGAAGGGAGGGAGAAGGTGTAAAGTGCGTCCGGATTCCCGGAAGCTTCATTGCAATAGGTGTGGGTCATGGTGGTGATGGCCAGGCTCTCCTGCAGTTCCACCTGGAGCCGCATCCCCTGGAATACCGGCTGTACGTGTCCCGTTCCCTTCAGTTCGGCGAAGATTCCACTATTCATCTGTTCCTCCTGGATGGAGCTCCGCCGCAGTAAGGGGCGTTTTCGTGGCTATGGACAAAAAAAAGGACTTAGGAAAATCTCCCAAGTCCTCGTTTTTTTTGTGGAGCTGATCAGGATCGAACTGACGACCTCTTGAATGCCATTCATTGCGTTTAATCTCGTCAAAGTGTTTCAAAATGTCTCCGCATGTCGCAATTGAATAGTAATTATGTTCTATAAAACAGGATGTTACGGGTATAATGGTCTAAAAGATAATGCTCAGTGTTTCAATTTGTTTTCGCCTCTGTCACTACACAAGATGTTACTTGAAGGTTACTTGAAAGTAGTTTTCCATTTGAACCCGGAGTAATCATGCGATTCACAGAAATGGCAATAAAAAACCTGAAGCCCAAGAAAGAGAAATATTACGTTCGGTCCGATGCACTCTGAAAAACCTAAAGAACGTGCTTTGTCCGAAGAAGAGATCAAAATATTATGGAAAAATTTAGATGGCGACGATGTAATAATTTCTCAGGAAATTATTCAAGCGCTTAAATTGACATTGGTCAATGCTCAGCGTCCTGGAGAAGTCATCGGATTACATGTCAGAGAAATCAAGGGTAAATGGTGGATTATTCCTTCTGAAAGAGCGAAAAACGGAAGGACTCACCGTGTGTTTCTAACTGATTTAGCACTAGAAATAATTGCAAGTGCAAAAAAAGACGGTTATCTGTTTCCTTCACCTAAAAACATTGATAAGCCGATTGGTGAAAAATCAATGCCCTGCGCTCTCCGTCGGAACATCAAGGGACAAGCATATCGAAGGAAGACTACCAGAAAGACATATAAAAAACTACCTGAAAATCCAAATCGACTTGGGATCGCGAGCCTTTCACTCCTCACGATTTGAGGCGAACCGCTGCCAGCCTCATGGCTCAGGCCGGTGTCCCTTATGAACATCGAGAGAGAGTACTCAATCACACTATGGGCAAAATGGATTCAACTTACAATCAGCACGATTATGATGCTGAAAAGCAAAAGGCACTGGAGCCACTGGAAAACAAAATTAAGTGTATTGTAATGATGATGATTTCTTGATAGAGCATTTCAAGACATTTCATCGGCGACATGATTTACACCATCAATTTGTGTCGTATTTTATAAGACAGTGCAACCTGTGGCTTATTACAGAAGCGATTTCATTTTCCGTTCGCGCTGTTCAATCACCTGCAGGATGGCTTTGACGACGGGGGTTGACAGCAATTCCCTACCATCACCCTCCCCCCAACTTCATCGCCAATTTGTTATTGACCCTTTCGTAGACGGCAGTACTGAGCAGATCATAGAACGGTGCCAGCCGTATCGCTCCACCGGCATAAAGCCATGACAGGTTCTTGGCGTGGGAGTTGGCGTTACCGATCAGACAGTTGAAGAGCACCCAGTCCAGCAACAACAAGGAGTCTACAATCGGCTCATCACTCCACTGTTCCACCAACTGGAAACATTCTCTGAATCCGGGGCCGCCTTCTGCTTCATACTTCATTTCCGGAGGGACACCCAATGCCTGACAGAAATTCTCCTGGTGGAGTCGCTCTAAAGAACCATCAGCACCGTACACCCGGTCATATCTTTGGACCAGGTAGACCGACATGCCATTGACATCGACGATTCCTGCCCGAAGTCAACTTATAACTCCGTACGGACATATTTATCAAAATAATCCTCCCCTCTCCCACCTGCTCTCTCAAGATTTTACCAGAGGTCGACGACGCGCAAATAATCTCAGATCCCACCTGCGGCCAAGTTGCCTGTATCGACGTGCCGACCTCGAAAAATTTTCCAAGAGTGTTGACCGTGAACTTGCCGAACAATTGATTCGTTACCAGAAATTGAAGTTTTTTGGACAGCTTTCCCTGTCATCGTTCTGGTATCCACTCTTGCCATCACCCCTCTTCCGGCACCACAAACCGCGTGTCCCTATCATTTCACTGACGGTCAGGCTCCCGATCGGATCAACCAGAAGCTTGCCGCCAAAAGCCGTAGAATAATATTTAACTCGCTATTTTTGGCGAATAAATTTAGTATAGTTCCCATAATTCGCCAGGAGTGACGATATGAATATTGATTCCATGATGAGCGATAATGCCTTGTTGTTGGAGATCGGTCACCGACTCAGCCGCCGTCGTGTGGAATTAGCGCTGACCCAGGTTGATTTGGCCAGGGAAGCTGGTGTTGCCAAACGGACCCTGGAGCGGGTCGAGGCCGGTGAGTCGACCCAGACGACAAACCTGATCCGAATACTGCGCTCCCTGAACCTGCTTGACGCTGTAACTGCGGCAATCCCGGAAAGCGGCCCCCGCCCCATGGATCTGCTGCAGCTGAAGGGAAAAGAGCGGCAACGGGTTTCCGCGAAGAAGAATGTTCAGCAGCCACAAAGCCGGTGGTCTTGGGGGGATGAGTCGTGAACACGGTCGCCGAAGTCAAACTCTGGGGGCGCACCATCGGTGCGGTTGCCCTGAATGACGGGGCGCAGGTTGCCTCCTTTGAATACGATCCGGCCTTCATTCGCAGCGGCATCCAGATTGCACCGCTGACCATGCCTCTGTCCAGTCGCGTCTATTCCTTCCCGGCACTGGCTCGAGAGACGTTTCACGGACTCCCCGGCCTGCTCGCCGACTCGCTCCCCGACAAGTTCGGCAACGCCCTGATCAATACCTGGCTGGCCATGCAGGGGCGAAGCCCCGATTCCTTTAATGCCATCGAACGACTCTGCTATACCGGGACACGCGGCATGGGATCTCTCGAATACTCCCCGGTGCTCGGTCCTCACCGGACCAGGCGGGCCAAGCAGATAGATATCGGCAAACTGGTCGAGCTTGCCTCGGACATCCTGACGCATCGCAACAGCCTGCAGACATCCTTCCGTGACAATCACCGCGAGGAAGCGTTGCGTGACATCCTGCGAGTCGGCACCTCGGCAGGAGGGGCGCGGGCCAAGGCGGTCATTGCCTGGAATCCGAAGACCAACGAGGTACGCTCCGGTCAGGTCAAGGCAGACTCCGGCTTTGAGCAGTGGCTGCTTAAATTCGACGGTGTTTCCGGCAATAAGGACAAGGAGCAGGAAGATCCCAAAGGGTACGGTGCCATCGAATACGCCTACTACCGGATGGCGACTGATGCCGGTATCAGCATGAGCAAATGCCTCCTTATGGAGGAGAACGGGCGGCGGCATTTCATGACCAGACGTTTCGAGCGTCTGCCTGATGGCGGGAAACTGCATATGCAGTCCCTGGGGGCCATGGCACACTTCGATTACAATATGGCCGGTGCCTATTCATATGAGCAGGCACTGCTGGTCATCCGCAAACTCGAACTGCCCATGAATTCCGTCGAGGAGCAGTTCCGACGCATGGTCTTTAACGTAGTCGCCCGTAATCAGGATGATCATGTCAAGAACGTCGCCTTTCTGATGGACAAGAGCGGGCAGTGGTCGCTGTCTCCGGCTTTCGATGTGACGTACAGCTTTCAGCCGAGCGGCAGATGGACCTCGGCGCACCAGATGACACTGAACGGCAAGCGTGACGGCTTCACGTTGGAGGATTTTCAAGCATGTGCCGAGGCGGCATCGATGAAGCGGACCCGTGCCCGAGCCATTCTCGATGAGGTTGCCAGAGTAGTGGTCCGCTGGCCCGAATATGCTGATGAGGCGAGAGTTACGGCTGACTGGCGAGACAGGATATTCCGGACTCTTCGATTGAATAAGATCGTATAATACCAGAACCCCTTCGCAGCCTTTTCCACGTTCTTCCTTCCCTTTGAGATGACCATCTCAGCCCTCGAACCATCATAAGAATAAAATAATCCCCCCCCCTCCCCTCTTCCACCTGCGCTCTCCGGAGATTATAGAGTCGGAGGTGTCATGCGTATCCTTTTCCTGTCACTGCTGCTGGGATTATCAACGACCTTCGAGTCTTCGGCATCCGCCTTCTGCTATGAGGACGCAGGGAGCAGATACGGAATCTCCCCCCACCTTTCGCTTATCAAATGAAAGGCCCGCATCTAAGGAAGGGGCATCTTCCTTTGATGCGGGACATAACGGAAATCGGCAAGGAGGCTTTCGAGGGGGCACATCACCAATGTGCCCCCTCTTTACACGTTCAGTGGACTTATGCCCGCCCCGTCCCACTCCGGTTAGTTCCGTTCTAACTCAAAGGTACCATCTTCGTTGACGGCCACCTTGGCATCAAGGAATTTTATCTGGTACCCCTTTTCCTTGAGGATGGTATAGGCCATTTCGGCGCGGGTTCCGGTGGGGCATTCGGTAATGATCAGCTTGTCCTTGGGAAGCTCTTCAAGGCGTCGGGCGATTTCATCCGAGGGGATGTTGATCGCCCCCTTGATCATTCCGTCCTTGCACTCTTCGGCGGTACGGACATCGACGATGACAGCGCCTGCTGGGGCCTGGGCAACTTTCCTGAACTCGTCAAGGGAAATGGTTCCTGGCTTTGGCTTGGGGACGTAGGAGACGGTTGTCGCGACTGTCTCGGTTGCAATGGGCAATCCCGCCAGTTTCCAGGCGGCAATACCGCCCGTAAGAACCTTGGCATTGGTATACCCAGCAGCCATGAGTTCTCTGGCAGCCTTGGCAGCGGTGTCGCCTCCCCTGTCGTCATAGACGATGACCGGCGGCTTCAGCTCTTTCGGCGGGAAACTCTTCAGGGCCGTTACCAGGTTCGCGGCAGGAACCGAGACTGCCCCCTTGATGGCTCCCTGGCCGGCTTCCGGAGCGGGACGGAGATCCAGCAGGATGAAGGAGAGCTCTTTATCCATCCATACTTCTTTCAACCCCTGGGGAGTGACCACAGTGTAGTTTTTCCTGGTCCACTCCGGGGTCCCGTCCAGATAGACCTTGACATTCCTGTAGCCCAGCGCTTCAGACGCCTTGGCGGAATTGGGGCTCAGGGGGCAGGTGATACCGGCGCAGTAGAAGACCAGAAGGGTGTTCTTGTCCCCGGGGAGCCGGTCGGTCATCTGCTTGAATGAGGGGAAAGGGATGTTGATGGCCGTGGGAATGGCGCCTTCCATGAACTTGGGGGCGGGGCGAGAGTCGACCAGCAGATAGTTCCCCTTGTCCGGGCCTAGAACCACCATTTTTTCGACATCGGCGGTTTTCAGCACCTTTTCGGGCGGGAAGTTGAGGGGGGGCTTGATGGAGAGGAGCGAGATGTTCTTGACGCCGTCCTTCTCGACATAGACGATACGGACCTGGTGCCCTTTCTTGATGGCGCGCAGGGTTTTTTCCAGATCGCCCGGCACCGCACCGTTGTTAACTTGGAGGGTTTTGCTGTCGAACCTGACGACCTCCGACCGGCTGTCGATCTTCAGCTGGATCGACTGGGATTTCATTGCCACACTGTCGAATTCGGCCCGCATCTGACCCGGTTCGGCCTTATGGCAGTTCAGGCAAATCTTCGTATCTTTCTGTACGGCAGCCTGCTCTGCGGCATACACCGGTGCGACTGCGACGACCATCAGGGCTCCCGCCATGACGGCCCACTTCGTAATCTTCCTCTGCATTTCCATTCTCCTTTCGGGTGAGCTGACTATTATCGATCGCATCGTCCTGAAGGTTCGGGGCGATCGGTGCTGGTGTGATTCCGTGCACTCTAGCAAATGATCAGGTGGATTTCCATGCATATTTTGTGGCTTTCCCCAGGGGGGGATCGGAACCCGAATGTCCATGGAGCAGCTTCAGTTAAAAGTCTTGTTAGTGCTGATATTGTACAACAAATTCGTATTCAATCGCTTATCATGCGGTTATTTGACGGTACCGCCGCTCAGCTGAACGGCATCTATGACCAGAAGGTCGACTGGTTCGGACTCGGCGCCAACTACTACATCAGGGGACAGAACCTGAAACTGACCTTCGAGTACAGCTACACAAACTTCGACAACAACACCGCCACGTCGGTCTCCAGCAACAAGGACTTCAGCACATTCATCACCCAGCTCCAGCTCATCTTCTGATTCGGCGCACTCTCATCAGGTGCAGCCTCCTTAGCCCCTGGACTCCGGTCCGGGGGCGCTTTTTTAAGCGGTTGCCGCACCGGCAGGGGAATTTGATTGCATCCGTTTCTAAGGCCCACGCCGCCCTGCACGGACCGGGAAACCCGTCAGACTGGCGGACAGGGGACAAATCCTGCGGCCCCTGCCATCCCTACCAGCTGGACCGGGTCAGATCAAATCTCATGTACACCGCCACCGGGATGATCCGGAACATCCAGCTCACCTGGGAAGGGGATGACGGCAAAAGCTACTCCTCCCGCGGGGTCAGGACCTTCGACGAGAAGGGAGAGCCCCTTGAGCTGCGACCGGTGGCAGACCTGGACAATCTCTCGGGAGAGCTCTACCGGAGATTCTGCTCCCGCTGCCACGTGGGGAACTCGGTCGGCGACGTCCACGCCGCCGGACATGCCTCCGGCTGTGCCGCCTGCCACTTCCCATACAGCGACACCAGCAGCTACGAGGGACCTGACCGGACGGTCAGGGGAAGAGGCCCCCATTCCGCCTCCCATCCCTGGCATCCAGGTCTGCCTCCGCTGCCACAACCGGAGCGGCCGGATCGCCCTCTCCTACCAGGGGCTCTCCGACGGTAACTCCGGCCTGGTCCCGACGAAGAACGGCCTCCCCGGCCCGGTGATGCTGAGCAGGCTGAGAAACGCCGTCCAGATCGCCCCGGATATCCACTTCGCCAAGGGTATGGAGTGCATCGACTGCCACACCTCGCGGGATGTCATGGATGACGGCTACGCCTACGCCAACATGTACCTCCAGACAGAAGTACGCTGCGAGGATTGCCACGGCGGCGCTGAACCACCCATGTGGCGGGAGATCGACCGGGAAAACGACGAGGCGGTCCGGGAATCCAAGAACTACAAGACCCCGGTGCGCCCCGGCATGAAGATGATCCTCACCGGCAAGGGGCGGCCCTATTCCAACGTCTTTGTCAAGGACGGCAAGGTTTGGGTCCAGGGGAAGAAGAGCGGCAAACTCCATCTCGCCAAGGTCATCACCGGGACCCCCGAACATATAATCGTCGGCCATGGCCGGCTGGAGTGCTATGCCTGCCACTCCCGCACCGTGGTCCAGTGCTACGGCTGTCACACCCGCTACGACAAGACCGAGGCGGGGATGGACTACATCAAGGGGATCGAGACCCCCGGCGCCTTCAGCGAGACCGAGGACTACCGGATGCTCTACCCCTTCCCCCTGGCCCTCAACCAGAATGGGAAGATCTCACCGGTGACCCCCGGCTGCCAGACCTTCGTCACGGTGGTCGAACCGGACGGCGTCATCTCCAAGGACGACTACATCGCCCGTTTCAAGGGGAAGCCGCAGCTCCGGTTCGCCCCCTTCTACTCCCATAATACCGGCACGAGGGCGGTGGGGTGTGCCGAGTGCCACGCCAATCCGGCCTTCCTCGGCTTCGGCCAGCATGTGGCGGCAGGAGGGGACATCACCGGTACCCTTATCTGTGAAAAGTCGGAGGATAAGCCGTCGGACGGCTTCCTTACCATGAAGGACGGCAAGGTCCGGGCCTACTCCGCCATCACCCGGGAGCATTCCCGCCCCCTGAACGGGGCCGAGGTGAAGCGGACCCTGGCGCTCAACAGCTGCCTCGTCTGCCATCCGTCCGCCAAGGACCCCATCTACCGGAAAGGAGTCGATCATCGTGCGCTTCAGGACGCTCTGCACCGTCGTCTGCTTTCTGGCAGCTAGCTCTTTTTTGCCGGGCTACCCCATCCCCCTCCTGGCCTCCATTTTTAAGGGATGCGGTTCGGCTGTCGGCGCTGCCACACTGTGAGGAGAGAGGGGACGACCCTTGCCGCCTCACTGGACCGACTGGGGAGCAAGAATCCCGAGGAACTGGTTGCGGCCATCGACCGGCCGGCGGTCTACATGCCCGAGTTCCGGTTTACCACGGCTGATCGTGACGATCTCGTGAACTATCTTCTCTGGCTGGGGCGAGGCCGTGGGGACGGGGGGAAGGAGACGCCCACCGTCATCCATTTCGTCCGGAACGGGCGAGACGACGAGCATCCCTTCGTCAAGCGGTGCGGAGGGTGTCACCGGGCGCTGACAGAGGCCCTCGGCGGCATCGGCAGGGGGTCGATCGGGCCGAACCTGTCGGCCCTCTTCACCCCGTTCTATCCCCGCCTGTACCGTAAGGGTGAACCCTGGACTCCGGAGCGGCTCCGGGATTGGCTGAAAAATTCGAGAAAGGTACGGCCGCTGACGGTCATGCAGTCGGTGGTCCTGGAAAAGGGAGAGGTGGAGCGGATTGCCGAACTGCTCAGGGTATCGCGGTACGTTCAGACGGAAGACGGCATGGGCGAACGGGTAAAACGGTACTGAGGTCTGGTCCCGCTTTCTTTGATACAGGTGAAAAGACCTCCGAGGTTTTATAAACCTCGGAGGTCTTCCTACCGAAATGCCAGATTCATCAGGGGCGAAGCAGGTGAACCTTTTGCTTCGCCCTCTACTCGATGATCGGTTCCTTGTAGCGAAGTTTGATAGTCGTCGAATCTTCTTTCTTTTCTGCCGGGGCAGCAGGTTTCTGTTCCGGAGGGTTCTGACGTACCCCTTGTCTCTCCTGCCTCCCCTGGCTGGCCGGACCCGGTTCGTACACGAGGGTTTTGACCGCATTCGGCACGTCCACCGCCCCGGTGGAGAAGATGAGTAGCTTTACGGGCGTCGAACCGCTGTTCCGTCCGTTCTGCGGGGTGTTCACCGCCTCGATGATCGCGTCCCCCTCACGGTACTCGACTCGACTTCCCCCCTCGAACTCCACCGTCAGCGTCCCTGCAACTACCCAGGCATAGAGCGGTACCGGGTGGGTATGCCAGCCGGTCTCTCCGCCAGAGGGAATCTCGACGGTCGAGGCGGTTACCTGGGGCTGATCGGTCCGCGGGTAGACGATGGGCTGACCGGCGGCGGTGGTCGTCGCCTTGAGGATCTCCTTCGTCTTCACCTCGGCGCGGTACTCTCCGGCGTGGGCAAGGACGCTCCAGCAGCAGAGACACAGGACAGGGATGATGGTACGGCTGTTCATGGCGGTTCTCCTCCTCAGAACTTGGGACATCGGACGCGGGCTGGATTACTCGGCGGTTATGCCGAAACTGCCGTCCTTCTTGAACTTGAGGGTGCCGTCAAGGAACCACGCATCGTATCCCTTCTCCTTCAGGATGAAATACGCCATCTCTGCCCTCATGCCGGTGTCACAGTAGAGGACAAGTTTTTTCCCTTTCGGGAGTTCGGCGGCGTGCTCCGCCATGTCTTCCAGGGAGAAGTTGGAAGCACCCTTGACATGGCCGGCCTCAAATTCATCGCCTAAGCGGACATCGATGACGACCGTATCGGCGGGGATCTTAGTGCCGAGTTTCGTGAACTCTTCCGGCGACACCATGCCCGGTTTCGGTTTGGGGGTGTAGGCGATGGTCGCGCCGAGGGGGCCAGTCGTGACGGGATTGCCTGCGGCCTGCCACTGGGCGAAGGTCATCGGCAGGACCTTGACGCCGGTGTAGCCCCAGCCGACCACCGTGGCGGCAGCCTGGTTGCTGCCGTCACCGTAGAAGATGATGGGGGCGTTCTTCTGCTTCGGGAACGACGGCCGGGCTTTCTCCAACTCCAGGGAGAGCGCCCCGGCGATGTGCCCCTGCTCCGCGACGGCGCGGGACCTCGTGTCGATGAGGACGTGCGGGGTTCCGTTAGCCAGGGCGTTCTTCAGGTATGACGGGGTGACCACGGTGCACTCGGACTTGACCCAGTCGGGCATCCCCCCCACATAGACCTTCACATCGGTGTAGCCGAGGCTCTTGGCCTTGACCCCGGAAAGAGGGCTGGAGCAGCCGCCGACGCAGTAGAAGACCAGCGGTGTGGCTTTGTCTTTGGGGAGCTTGTCGATCTGCTTGTCAAAGGCCGCCGCCGGCATGACGATGGCGCCGGGGATCTGCCCTTCCTCGTAGCGCGCCAGTGGCCGGGCATCCACGATCACCAGGTTTTTCTTCTCCGCCATCAGCTTCTTGAGTCCGGCCTTGTCGATCTTCTCCTCCGGTTTGAGCGCCTTGAGCACGTCGAACCGGGTGATGGCGGTGGCCAGTTTATCCCCCTTCCTCATGACGAAATTCACCGTAAAGGCCCGGTTCTTGTAGGTTTTAAGCTCTTCCAGCGAGGCGACATTCTTGACCCTGGTCTTCTCGTCGAACCGGAGGATCTCTTTGTGGGAAACCAGATCCAGTTGCAGCGTATCGGCCTTGTAGGAGATGTTGTCCAGAGTTCCCATGAGCACCCCAGCTTCCGGCTGGTGACAGCCGGCGCAGAGCGGCGCCATGGTGGGCTTGGTCTCCCCCGCAGAGAGGAGCGCGGGGAGAAGAAGAATGGATAGGGTGATGATACCGATGACATTTTTCATGAAATCCTCCGTAATGACTGATGCTACGTATGTTGATTATTTTTCAACAGGATAGTTATTGAGTATCGATCCTTCTATGGCTTTCAGCGTCATGGCGGTTGGAGGAAGAACCTTCCAGGACATGTATCCCCATTTCAGACCATAGGCCTTGTAGCCGAGCATCCGGAGTACTGCCAGCACCTTGTTTTCTTCGTGACCAGTATTGCAGTAGAGGATGATATCCTTATCTTTCGGAAGCTTCGCCAGATTTTCCAGGTGAGCAATGGTAGTGAACCCAAGGTGAATGGCCCCCGGTATGTGACCCTGATCATAACTCTTATCCTTGGGAATCCGGACATCGATAATGACAAAGTCATTACCTCCAGCCTTGATTCGCTCCTGAAGCTTTTCAGCGGAGATCAAGTAGGCATCCGCAGGGACCCCGCTCAAAAAAGCGTCGGCGGCTTTTTCAACGGATATGCTATCACCTGCATAAGCAGGTAGGGCGGCAGCAAGAGTGACGAGTGCGATGACGAGACATAACTGCTTCATGGTATGCTCCTTTAGTAGTAAGCTGTGTCGCGATTCTCTATCATAAGGCCTCTAAGCTAATCTTTTTTCTCTGTTTTAGTACCTCGGTCCCCGAGGTCACATGAGTTAGACAGTCAGGTAGGAACGCCGAACCGTGGCAGTATGTACTTCTGCAGCACGAACCAGAAAACCAGGAATCCGATCAGTAACAGCACACTTTTCATGTTTCACCTCTTTTTTTCGTTGTCTATGTAACGCATCCGGTTATGCCGCTAGCTTTTCGGTAATACAACATTGTTTATCCAGTGTCGTTACCAGATCCAGGATCATGCTGTCGCTGATCAGATAACAGACCCTCGCCCCTTCCCGACGAGACTCCAATACTCCACGATCCTTGAGAATCTTCAGATGTTGCGAAACCACGGCTTGGGGAAGTTGGAGATGATCCCAGATCTCCCCGACGCAACAACATCTTTCTGCCAGTTTCAGCATGATCCTGAGGCGAACGGGATGGCCCATCACTTTCAGGACCTCAGCGATCTCGTTCAGTTCTCTTTTGCTGTTGACCTCTGCCATCGTCATATTTTTTCAAGACCTCTTCAATCCGCGGAAAATGGAGAGTTGGAGAGTGCCACAACGAAGAAAAATTTCCGGGGCATTTCAAAATTAACTGCCTTCTTTCCTGAAAACTATATATATATATTTTCATATACTATTCCCGCAATATTTGTCAAGGAATATTCTGTTGACATTCTGAATTTTGAATATATTATTGTGCTTATACACAAATATAAAGGGGGCACTGCATGAAAATCTGTTTTCGGTTGAGCAACATCAGGGGTTAGAGAGTCAGATCTACGGGCATTTCGGTTCTGCACCAAGTTTCGTCGTGGTGGATACGGTCACCGACGAGATCACGGAGATCACCAACAGTGATCAGATTCATGAGCATGGGGCTTGTAACCCGGTTGCCGGTCTTGGCGGTCACCAGGTGGATGCAATCGTGGTTGGGGGGATTGGTGGCGGAGCATTGCATAAGCTCAATCGCGCGGGAATGCGGGCATTTCAGGCCCAGGGAGGAACCGTTGCCGAGAACATCGCGCTCTTTAAGGCAGAGGCCTTACCGGAATATCTCCCCGGCCATACCTGTGGCGGGCATGGTCACAGTGATGGCTGCGCCCACTAATAATGCCGCGGCCACGTAAACCAAGAATCTGCCTCTGTCCTCACCGTGCCGGGTACTCGGCGGTCTACAAACCGGCGGGTACCCCACTGAAGGAGCTGGAGGTCATTCGCCTCGAGCATGATGAACTGGAGACCCTGCATCTGTGTGACGGAGAGGGGAAGACCCAGGAAGAGGCTGGTGTCTGCATGGGAATATCACGCGGCACGGTACAGCGGCTCCTGGCCAGCGCTCGTCAGAAGGTGGCCCAGGCATTGGTCGGACAGAAGGCATTGGCGATTACCGGCGACAGCACTGGAGCAAATTCATGTCAACTACAGAAAGAGCCGATGGCGTAGGGCAGAAATAAAGTAAAAAAACCTGGATGGCTTGCCTGAAGAAAAAATGCACTGTTCAAATATGGCAGCTTCAGCCCTGCACGCAGCAGTGCAGCAATATCGGGCCACCGTAGCCGGAGAGACACCTCCGGTGGGATAATAGTATGATGATCTTCCTCTGTTGCAGTTAAACATTTTCCATCGGGAAAGGGCCAAAATGAAAAAAATAGGAATTATCATCTGTGCCCGTTACCAGGATTGCGGTGGCGGCAAATGTTTCCGGGCGCTGCGCGAGCGTCATGGCGGTTTTTCCCTTTACGGCCCGGACGAAGAGGTGGAGATCGTTGGCTATGCAAACTGTGGCGGTTGTCCGGGCGGAAACATAGAACATGTTCCTGCAGAATTCCTGAAAAATGGTTGCGACGTGGTACATTTGGCAACAGGTCTGGTGGTGGGCTATCCTCCCTGTCCTTCTATCTCTCAATTCAAGCAGTTTATTGAAAGTCACTACGGGTTGCCGGTGGTGGTGGGAACACACCCCATTCCCCTGAAATACCTGGAAACCCATAGCAAGCTCTCCTTCTGGAATGCGGAAGGTGTTAAGGAGTTTGTCGACCCACTCCTGACTGAACATCGCAGAGTAATGGAATCGTATAATTAATACTCCTGACCATGCATTGTCCACCCCAACCAGAGACAGCACCTTTTTCATGAGACTATCATTACCGCTGCAGCAGCCACACCACTAATGGTCAAAGGGATTTCGGCTATGGCGTGTGAACTTTTGACAAGTTGTTCGTTCTTTGTTGACCACATGAAGGAATTGCTCAAAACTTCTGACTACATTCAAAAAAACTCTGCTTCGATGACTATACCTCCTGTAACAGATACAAGATTTATCAGCAGTTCGGTGACGGGATCATTCCTTTCAATCTTGATCCTGCCGACACCGAAGCGGTGAAAAAAA
>CAIUWK010000061.1 GCA_903902855.1 uncultured Geobacter sp.
GATGAGGTTGACACGGCGGTGGGGGCCATGACCGCCATGCTGGAGCCGCTGCTCATGGTCTTCCTGGGGACCGTGGTGGGGGGGCTGGTGGTTGCCATGTATCTCCCGATCTTCAAGATTGCCGGTACGGTGGGGGGGTAGCGGATGACGGAGCGACGGCGACTCATCGACTTTATCCTGGCCAGGCTCTTTCTCGTTACCCTGTTACTCGTCTCCACACTCATTCTGAAGGTCCAATCTCCCGGGAGTATCGAGGGGTGGCTTTTTACCCGCTTTTTTCTGTTGTTGACCGGTGCCTACCTCTTTTCTCTGCTGAGCATCGTCGTGTCGTGGTTGAATGTCGGGTTCACCTACATTCTTGCCTATTTCCAGATCATCTGGGATATCCTGTTCGTCACGCTCCTGCTGGTGGTGACCGGCGGGATCGACAGCCCTTTCTCCTTCTTCTATCTCCTCTCCATCATCAATGCCGGCGTCCTTCTGGCGCGGCGCGAGGCCATCTATACCGCTTCCCTCTGCGGCATCCTCTACGGCGCGTTGCTGGATTTCCAGTACTTCGGACTTCTGACCCCCCTGGGGCTCAGCCGGGAGCGGGCCGGCCAGTATGGCGCCGCCTATGTCTTCTATACGCTCTTCTTCACCATCGTCGTCTACTATCTGGCGGCATACCTCTGCGGCTATCTGGCAGAGCGGCTCCGCCGGAGTGAGCTGGATCTCAAGGAGTACAAGACGCGGATGGAGGCCGAGCTGAAACGGGCCGACCGGCTGGCGGCCGTGGGGGAACTCTCCGCCCGCATGGCCCATGAAATCCGCAATCCGCTGGCAGCCATCAGCGGTTCGGTGCAGCTCATCGCCGAGAATCACAACCTCCAGGGTGAGGAGCGGCAACTCCTGGAGATCGTCATGAGGGAGTCCGATCGGCTTAACAGCCTGCTCACCGACTTTCTTGCCTATGCCCGCCCTCTCCCCCCCCGGAAGGTGGAGGTTCCCTTCTGCCACATCATCGACGACTTGAGACTTTTGATGCTTTCGGATCAACGTTTTCAGCGGATCACCATCCGCAGGGAGTTCGACGATATGATGAAGGTGTGGGTCGACCGGGACCAGTTCACCCAGCTCCTCTGGAATCTCTTTGTCAACGCCGCCGACGCCATGCCCCAGGGGGGGGATATTACCATCGCCCTGCTGCCGTTCACCGGTGGTGGGGAGATAGACGGAGCATGCCGGATAACGATCTCCGATACCGGAAAGGGGATGTCCCCCCAGGAGTTGGCAGCGATTTTCGAACCGTTTTTCTCCACGAAACAGGAAGGGACCGGGCTGGGACTGGCCACGGTCTATCGCATCGTGCAAGGGCACGGCGGCCGGATACGGGTGGAAAGCAGTCCGGGGGAAGGAACCCGGTTTTTCATCCGGCTGCCGGGGAAAACCGGTGAAGAGTGAATAGTGAATCGTGAATGGTGACTTTAAACCGGTGACTGGGAGCTGGGGACTGGTGAAAAGCATAAAGTCGTTTTTCACCGGAGCAAGCCGGTCCCTGCTTACCGGTCCCCGGTCCCCAGTCCCCATTCCCTGATTACCATTGCGAGGCGCCATGGGCCGTAAAATTCTGATCGTCGATGATGAAGCAAGCATGCGGGAGTTTCTTGCCATTCTCCTTGGCCGGGAAGGGTATCTGGTGGAGACGGCCGCCGATGCCGAATCGGCCCTGCTGCGGCTTGCGGAACACTCCTTCGACCTGATCCTCTCCGATGTGAAGATGCCCGGGCTGGACGGCATTGCGCTCCTGGAACGGGTAAAGCGGTTCTGGCCGGATACGGCGGTCCTGATGATTACCGCCTACACCACCGCCGAAGATGCGGTGGAGGCAATGAAGCGGGGCGCCTACGACTATATCGCCAAGCCGTTCAAGGTGGAAGAGCTGAAGATCCTGGTGAAAAACGCCCTGGAAAAGTTCGACCTGAAGAAGGAGAACGTCCGGCTCCGCCGGGAACTGCGGGACCGGTTCAGCGGCTTTATCGGCAAGAGTCGCGCCATGATCGAACTCTATACCCTCATCGAGAAGGTGGCGGCCAGCAACTCCAGCGTCCTCATCGTGGGGGAAAGCGGCACAGGCAAGGAGCTGGCGGCTCGGGCGATCCATGAGCAGAGTCCCCGGCGGGAGAACCCCTTCGTGGCGATTAATTGCAGCGCCATCCCCGAAACGCTCATGGAGAGCGAACTTTTCGGTCACAAGAAGGGGGCCTTCACCGGCGCCATTGCCGACAAGGCGGGGCTTTTCGAGCAGGCGGAGCACGGGACCCTCTTTCTGGACGAGATCGGCGACCTCCCCTTTCCTCTCCAGGGGAAACTCCTGCGGGTTCTTCAGGAGAAGGAGTTCCGCCGGGTGGGTGGGGGTGAATCCCTCAAGAGCGATGTCCGGATCGTGGCGGCCTCCAACCGGGATCTTCCGGCCCAACTCCGGGAAGGGAGCTTTCGGGAAGACCTCTTCTATCGGCTCAATGTCATCATGCTCCGGATGCCCCCTCTGCGGGAGCGGATCGAAGACCTTCCGCTGCTCATGGAGCATTTTTTCCGGAAATATTCCGGAAAGGGGGTGAACGGTCCGGTGGTGACCCCGGAGGCGCTGAAAATCCTCATCTCCTATCCGTTTCCCGGTAACGTCCGGGAGTTGGAGAACATGGTGGAGCGCTGTACGGTCCTGGGTGAGCCGATTTTGAACCACCTCTCCCTGCCGCAGCAGATTCTCACCTCTTCGCAGCGGGGTGATTTCAACGGTGTGGAGATCCCCCAGGAGGGGATGAACCTGGAGGCCCATCTGGATGCCGTGGAAAAGCGGTATCTGCTGGCCGCTCTGGAAGAGTGTCACGGTGTCAAGAAGCGTGCCGCGAAATTTCTGGGGCTGACCTTCCGGTCATTTCGCTACCGCCTCGCAAAATTCGGTATGGATGACGAAGGGAAGCCCGGCGAGTAGTGTCCCGCCGCTGCAAATGAGAAATTGATCGTAGCGCTCTTTCCTTTGTATTTCGACTCCGGCAGGGGATAACGTTAAATAGCCGTACTATTGGAATTACCGGCATGGTAATTGCTGTAATAACAAGGTAAACTATAAGATATAAACCTTGCAACCGTCATGCAGTCAAAGCAAGAGTGTTGCTTTATGTGTGTTTAAAATTTAAACATAAAGTATTAAATTGGTTTAAATAATATTACGGCGCAATAAAGTCATCATGCACGACAGTGGGGAGCGCCAGGCAGGATCAACCGGATCTGTCGGGACTCTTTACCCCGCCGGTGATCGATCCCACCGACGCCCCCTCGGATTCGGTGAAATACGACAATGTTCCCCCTATTCTCAGCGGCACCGGGGTCATCACTGAACAGCAAGAGCTTTCAACTGGAGGAGATATGAAACTATTCACTCTGATTTTTTTTGTCATGATGACATGTGGGCTACGTGCCGATGGCTACGGAGCAGGAGCTGAAGAGGGGCACAATCGGCTGGAAGGGCCGTATCTGGTCATCGAGGGGTATGTGAAACAGATTTCGGCGAGGATTCTCATCCTAAACGATCAGCAGTACCCCCTTTCCATCTTCGCCAGGGTTTTCGATACAAACGGGAACGAACTTTCCGTTCAGAAGTTGGTAAATGCGGGAAAGATCGACAGGGCCAAGGTCTACATTCTGAAGAGTAAGATTGAAAAGATCATCGTGCAAAAAAACATCTGACGGTGGCTGTTCGTACGTGAGGTAATAAATGAAAACTTCCGACAAGGCAGACGACCTCTCTTCCCTGAGCCCTTTGCTCCTCCTGGTGCTGGCAACGGTTTTTCTCCTCACGTTTAAGGGAGGCGCGGATGCCGCGACATTTCCTCTCTACGTTGCGGGTACCGGTTCGGGAAATATCACCATAACAGGAGACGCCGGCACGACGAATCTTACCGACAATAGCCAAACCAACAGGTCACCTTCCATTACGATATTTTCGAGAACAATACCGACCGCCAACAGTACACGGATGCAAATCAGTGTCACTAAAAATAACACCAGTGAACTGGGGAGGATTTATTATAACTATAATAACAATACCGGGTTCGGCTCTCCGGTAGACATATCCGCCAATGTTACGGGGACTTTTTACCTTTCAAGCAGCACAAACGGCAACGGCAACAGTGGCGATTGGTTCCAGTTCGCTCTCTACGATTACAACCCCGCCAGCGGTTCCGGAGTCCTGGGGACCCTCATCGCCCAAAGCGGCACCTACGGTTCACCGGGGACCGGGACAACGGGTACCGCCGTAAATGTCGCATTCGGCAATGCCGGCTATACTCTTCCAAGGGGACATTTCCTTGCGGTAAAAATCTCGTACCATAACGGCTACACCGGTAGTTTAAGTCAAAGCCGCACCGGATATCTCTACGGCAACACGACGTATCCCTCACACATCGATCTGGAAATGAAGACGCAGATAATCTCCACCACAAGCAGCCATGGGACAATGGCTCCCCTGGCCGGATCGCCGGGAACATCCTTTGACATCTTTTCCACAACGAATCAGACATACACCGCCACCGCCTCTTCCGGTTACGTGATCCAGAGCCTTACGGTTAATAGCGTCCCGGTTCCCGGTGCGGTTAATCAAGCCGCATACCAATATATTTTCTCCGATTTCACCCAGGACTACACCATCTCGGTGAGCTATATATCCAATGACGGCACGCTGATAGTTGCTCCCGGTGTGGGGGGATCGATCTCGTTACCTGCCTATGGGCTCTCCTGGATGGGAGGAACAAGCAGTTCATATACCATTAACGGGTCGATACCGCTGTTTTTTACCGTAACACCTGCTTCAGGTTATGGCGTCAATCAAGTTTTTGTGGATGGTGTGGATCAGGGGGTCCCCTATGGGCAGTCCACCCCTTGGGCCGCCCCGTCAATTACCATCGGACCCAGCGCCAGCAGAACGCTTACCGCTTCATTTGTACGCTATTATGGCGTCACCTCCAGCGTATCCGGTAACGATGGAGGAACTATCGACCCGGTCGGGACGACTCCGGTACTGAGTGGGCAGTCGATCACCTTTAACATCCAACCGGACAACGGCTATCGACTTCTGCAGATTGTCGATAACGGCGTCAACCAGGGGAACAGTCTATCCTATTCCATCACCAACATAACCGCGACCCACAACGTGGTCGTCACCTTCCTTCCGACCTATATCATTCATGCCACGGCAGGCCCCAACGGGACCATTTCGCCCATTGGAGACACCATCGTCGACAGCGGAACCAATATGAATTTCACCATTTCCCCCACCATGGGGTTCCGGATCAACGACGTGCTGGTGGATGGAGCTTCCGTGGGAGCACTCTCCTCCTACAACTTCACCAACGTCACGGCCCCCCACACCATCGAGGTAACTTTCCTGGAGTCACCCATCCCCAGCAGTTACTGCGCCGTCCCTCCCTACATTAATACCCCGGCCCCTCCCAGCGTCATGCTCATGCTCTCGGTGGAGGAGCCGATGCAGGGGGCCGCCAACCCCACGGTGACCTGCAGCGGCGGCACCCCCTCTTCTTTTTCCTATTCATGCAGCTCCTCCGGACTGGGAAGCTATGACAATAGCCGTCAGTACTATGGCTATTTCGAATCAAGTAAGTGTTACAGCTACTCCGGCAGCGGCGCCACCGGGCTCTTTTCCCCCTCCGGAGCCGCCACCAACCATCAGTGTGCCGCCGGCACTGCCTGGAGCGGCAACATGCTCAATTGGAGCACCACCCTTGCAGTCGATGCCTTTCGTAAGTCATTTACGGGGGGGAACCGGACTGTTGACGTTGCCAATGGAGAAACGGTTCTTCTGGCGGCATTCAACAACGGCAGCTATTTTTCGGTGACCCCCATGGTCGGCAACGCCGAACTCTACATGCCGGTTTCCGGAACAAATCAGACCAGGTACATCGTCCGGAGTAACGGCGGCAGCGGCTTCGGTGTCTGTACCACCGGCCAGACGACATGCTCCGTCTCCAGGTCGACGACAACCGGCGAGGGTCAATGGCCCGTCGCCGGCACCAATACCGCGTCGGTCTACAGCCTCCGGATCAAGGCGTGCAGTCCCGTCGGCGGCATCGAATCCCGCTGCAACAGCACCAACAACAAACCGGAAGGGACCATCCAGAAAAACATGGACAAGATGCGCTTCGGGCTCATGTCCTATGCTGCTGACAATAGCCAGCAACGTGATGGGGGGGTGCTGCGTGAAAAGATGAAATGGTTGGGGCCGAAAATTCCGGCCGGACTAAAATACCACGATGCCGGCAACAACGTCGTGACCTGCGCCACCAGTGCCGGGTGCGACAACCCGGAGAAGGAGCTCAACACGGACGGCACGTTCATCAACAACCCGCTGGCCGCTTCCGGGAACAGCGGGCTGATCAATTATATCAACAAGTTCGCTTACACCTCGGGGTACAAGCAGTATGACCCCGTCAGCGAGCTCTATTATCAGGTCGTCCGCTATTTCCGGAACCAGACCCCTTCGGGGAGCAATTACTGTAACAGCCTTACCGAACCCAACGATAATTTCCCCATCTACTGCAACTCCTCGAAAACCAATGCCCGGGGGTGGCGCGATCCGGCCCTCTATCCCTGTTCCAAAAACTTCGTCATCGCCATCAACGATGCAAACCCCTGGCTGGACAAGCGGATTCCGGGGACGCACTTTACAGCCGACTATGGCCTGTCGCAAACCTCGGTGGGCGATTGGTGCGGCTCCTCCCAGGGAGGATGTGACACCGACTTCACCGATGGCGGGGTGCAGGTGGACGTGGAAGGGTGGACCAAGAGCGTGGGTGATATCGAGGGGATAACCGGCAAGAATATCGGACACTCCTGCGAGGTAAACAGTTCGGGTGTCTGTATCTCTCCGGTGGGGAACGTGGCCAATCTGGGGAGGGTTATTTTCACCAGCAAGGGGAATACATTCCTGGTGGCAGGGCTGGCTTACTATGCCCACATGAGCGACCTTCGCCCGGATTTGGCCGGGACGCAGAACCTGACCACCTTCATGATCGATACCCAGGAACCGATGGGGAGCATGGTGGTGGGGCCGAAAAACATGCTACAACTGGCGGGTAAGTATGGCGGGTTCGACGACAAGGACGGAACCGGCAAACCGTACGTCGGCGCCACCTGCGGCGTGGGGAGTACGACCCCCAATCCGCTCTGCGCGGAGTGGGATGCGGACAATGACGGCACACCTGACAACTACTTCTTCGCCTCCGATTCGTCCAAGGTCGAGAGCAGCCTCAACAAGGCCTTCAGCAGCATTCTCAATCGGGCCACGGCGGGAACGGCGGCGGCAGTGGCCAACAACCGGAGCGGCGAACGGGGTGCCAATGTCATTCAGGCGATTTTTTATCCCCAATGGCCTCTGAGCAAAAGCATCATGTGGCTGGGTGACGTGCAAGCTCTCTGGTTCTACCTGGATCCCCTGGTCAAATACAGCGGAGTCTATGAAGACAGCGACCTGAACAAGGAGCTGAATCTGGATCAGGACAGGATTCCCAGCGCCGATTCACTGCTGGTCAAGGCGCTCTGGAAGGCAGGGGACCTCCTCCTGGCCAGGGATGCTTCCACTCGAACCATCTATACGCTACTGGATTCATCAAAGCTCTTGACCGACAGCGGCAACAGCTTTACCACATCCCAGCGGACGGCTCTCAAGCCGCTCCTGAACATGGCCACCGCCATTGACAGCGACGCGGACGCCACCATCAATTACGTCCGCGGCGTGGACAGCGGCTCTCTCCGCTCACGCACCGTGACCTACAACTCCATCATCGGCGCCTGGAAGTTGGGAGATATTATCAATTCCACACCCCAGATTCAGGGGTCCCAGGCATTGAACAGCTATGCCACCGATTATAACGACACAAGCTATGCACAATTCACCAGTTCCAACCAATACAATAGCAATAACTACGTCTATGTCGGCGCCAATGACGGTATGCTTCATGCTTTCAGGCTCGGCTTGGTGCGGACGATCTCCTCGACCAACATCTTCCGTATCGCCCAGATCATCGATGACACCGACCTGGGAAAGGAAGAGTGGGCCTTCATCCCCCAAAATGTTCTCCCCTATCTGAAAAACTGCGCCGATTCAGGCTATTGCCACCAATATCTGGTGGACGGGACACCATTACTGTTTGACGCATCCATCAACAAGTACACCGGCTGCAGCGGAAATTATTGGGACTGCCCGCGCAAGACGACGCTCAGCGGCGGCAACGTGGATCTGACCCAGAGCAGCTGGCAATCGGTCCTCATTGGGAGCATGGGGCACGGTGGCGCCACACGAGACGACTACTGCAACGAGACTCTTGGCCATGATGCCTACCCGGCCAACAATGGCGATTGCATCAAGACACCGGTTACCGGAAACGGTTTCTCTTCCTATTTTGCTCTGGATATAACGACTCCCTTGGCGCCGAAATTCATGTGGGAATTTTCCGATGGGGCGCTCCCCGACGCCGACAAGGGACTCGGTCTTACGACACCGGGTCCGGCGGTGGTCCGGATCAATTCCAAGATCGGCACACCGCCGATTGCCGTCAAATCAACTAACGGGCGCTGGTTTGCCGTCTTTGCCTCGGGCCCCACCGGCCCCATAGACGTGGCGACACGGCAACTGAAGGGGAGATCGGACCAGAACTTGAAGCTCTACATTCTGGATGTCAGTCCGTTCAACTCAAACACGTCCGGCTTCGTCAAATGCACCACCGCCGGTCAGAGTAACTGCAACTACTGGATCAAGGAGACCGGTGTCAAGTACGGCTTTGCCCATTCGCTCTACAAGTCGGTGATGGACCTGGACCGGGCCCATTCCAATCTGGACGGCTACTACAGTGATGACGTGGTCTATGTCACCTATACCAGGGCGTCTCTGGACACAAACGGGGTAAATTCCGGAACCGCCTGGGATCTGGGGCCTCCCTACCCAACCGTCTGGGATAAGGGGGGGGTTTTGCGTCTGGTGACCAACAACGATCCGGACCCGGCCAACTGGTTTGTCAGCACCCTCATCGACAATGGTGATATCGGTCCCATAACCTCTTCCGTGGATATGCTGCAAGATCGTACCAACAAAAAATTATGGCTGTTTTTTGGGGAAGGGCTTTATTTCTCCACCGGTGACGACCTGAACAACCAGCGGCGGATATTCGGAGTTACTGACCCTTGCTACCGCAGCGACCTGGGTCATGCCAATACTTTTTACGATACGTCATCAACCTGTCCGGCCGTGACTCTTGCTCAACTCAAGAACCAGACCAGTACGCCTGCGGCGCCCCTGACAACCGAAAAAGGGTGGTACATCAACCTTACTGCGGCATCGGGCTCATCGGGGGCGGAACGGCTGTACGGTAAACTGGTAGCAAACACCAGCGGCGTGGTCTTTTACCCGACCTTTACCCCCAGCACCGACATCTGTACCGCCGGAGGGACAACATCCCTTTGGTCGGTGAAGTACAATACCGGCGGTACTCCGCCGAAAAGCGGCCTGCAAGGAAAGCTTGTCGCCACGACCACTGACATGCCCATACCCAAAACGGTCAATCTGGATGGCGCCTTTACCCGCAGCAGCGGACGTCAGCTGGATTCCGGGATCATCCTGTCCGGAGCTGCCGGCGGTGGAGGGGGTGGTGTCGGCGGCAGTGGGACCATGGTCAGAAACCCTGCACCGGTAAAACGGGTGATCAATATCCAGGAGCGCTAGTGCCCGGTTGTTACCCGGAGGATGTGAGATGGACGAGTGCCGGACTACCTTTCATGGCTCACGCGGGGTCTCTTTGACGGAATTGCTAACCGTGCTTGCCATTCTCTCCACTCTCCTGAGTGTGGCAACCCTCGGTTATCATCAATGGCACGTCAAATATCATCAGGAGGCCCAGATCAGGACAATGATGACCGATTTCAACGAACTGCGCCTGCGGGCGATGACCACGAAGCAGCGGCAGAGCATCACGGTTAACAAGCAGAATTATGTCTTTAAATCCTATAGCTCTGATGACGAACCGCTAACGGCGGGGACCGTCACGCTGCCGCCGACGCGTAAGGTCAGTTATGCTCTCATGACGAACAGCACCTCCTTTTACAACGGTCAAAGCTTCGAAATCGATCAGCGCGGGATGTTAGTCGGCGCATCAGGCACCATCTATCTCGACGGCAACGGTTCGGCCTCTCTCGATTGTCTGAAGATTCAGACGGTGCGGACCAACCCCGGCAAGAAAGATGCCCTCTGGAGCAGTTGCCATGACTGATACCAGTCAAGGATTTACTCTCATAGAGTTCCTGGTGGCCATTGCTATCTTATCGGTCGGGATGCTGGGGATGTTGCAGTCAATCAATATCGCCATGGATAAAAATCGTGACAATGTCTTCCGCACTGAAGCGGTCATGCTGGCTGATGAACGGATGATGGCGGTTCGGGCAGTCGCCTTTGGTTCCGTATCAACGACGATAACTTCACCCCCCAAGGAAGCGGCAGGGTTGCGTAGCTTCAAGAGTTATTCAGTACAAAAGATTGTTAAACAGATAACCGGAAAATCAAAGGAAGTCGTTATTAACGTATATTGGCATAAAAGAAAAACTTCTTATTCTCACTCAATATCAACAGTACTGACAAATTCGGAGTGAGGCAGAGGTTCGTGTGAAGCGGAATATGCTCCTAACAACTCGACATGGTTTCACTCTGATTGAGATCATCATCGTCATGGCACTCTTTCTGACCGTGCTCACAGTTGCGGCTCAGACGTTCCATACTGTTACCACATTATCTTTGAAATATTCAAAGTCCGAAGAGTCGAATATGGAGGGGATTATCGGTCTGGAAATAATGCGGCATGATCTGGAGCAGATGGGGTTTGGTCTCTTCTGGGGCTATCTGCCGGGTGCAATAATAAACTATAATGAACTGCAAGATGCAACTTCGACGACCAATGATGCCCCGGCTAACGTCCCCAGAGCGTTTGTGGGACTGGACAACAGCGCGGCATTTTCATCGGATCTGATAGGTGTAAAGGGAACCACGGTGGGGGGCTCCAAGGCGTCTCAACGTTGGACGTATCTGCCGTTTCATAATATGAGCAGTTCCCCGTCATGGTCATCCCGTCCGGTACGTTGGCCCTCCAACAACTTGACATCAGGGGACAGGGTAATAGTCATCCGACACAATTTCAACGATCAAGCTGATGATCATCTGTTGCTGAGTACGACCGGCACCGACTTTGCGACAATGACAACGGGAGATGAAACGACGAATCCTTATCTCCCGGTCAAGGATCAACAGATCTCCATGGTGTACGGTATTGACCAAAGCAGCGTAACCCTTCGCATGCCTTTCAACCGCACGGATTTTTTTATTACTACCGACACCGTCCCGCAGTTTTGTGCGGAGCGGACCGGCGTGCTCTCCAAGGCCGTGGTCAGTCATGCCGATGGCGCCTACGACTATATTCCACTTCTTGATTGTGTCGCCGACATGCAGGTTGTGTTGGGATGGGATAGTTCCGATGGAGGGAGAGCCGGGAGCATCTCCGCCTATTCCAATGCCGACGGTTCCGTGGTGGCCGGCGGCGCGTCATCCACGGACGTGCAGGGGTGGCTGGCGTCCCCTGTGGGAATCCGTGAACATCTGAAGATGGTAAAGGTCTATATCCTGGCTCAGGAAGGTCGCAAAGATCCGGGGTATCTCTATCCTGCCACCACCATGGTCGTCGGTAATGCGAGCAGTGGCGAAACCAGCCTTACCAGCTTGTACACTTTTACCACGGCGCAGCTTCAGTATCACTGGAGAGTGTACCGGGTTATTGTGCGGCCTAAAAATCCGGCAAACAAACAGTAGTGAAATCAAGTAAACGGTGCATGGAATGAAGTTTCTGCAGCGCAATAACGGCATGGCCTTGATAACCGCACTGATGTTCACGATGCTGACATTGGTTATTACCATGGCTTTATTATATATGGTGACCGCCGGAGCCAGGACATCCGGGGCACTCAAACGTTATAAAACGGCCACGGACGCGACCTACGGCGGGAGCGAATTGTTAACCAGGGAGATAATCGGCAAGGCCCTTGAATTTTCCAATTTCTCCACGGGAGGAAATCCCTTCACGACCTATTTCCCGGCGAAGATGGGGGCGCTGACACTTCTTCCTGAATCAAATCTGAGTTGTCTGCATATGCGACTAACGACTCCCCGACGCTTCTGGACTCCTGCCTGTTCCGTGATAACAAGCAGTTCTCCGGACATCAGCTTTCAGTTGAATGCCGCATCCGGTTCCCCCTACAGGGTCTTTTCAAACATCGCAGATACCAGCGAATGGAGAATAACCTCATTTCCCGGGACCGGTTTAAAGGTAACCAACAGTCTTGCCGGGAATTCAGACATAACGAGTGGTGGTGAAGATTCGGACCTGACACAAGGGGCAGTTGTTGGGTCCGGTGGTCCGCCTCTGAAATCACCACATTATCCGTATGTCTATAAAATCGAAATTCAGGGAGAACGCCAGGACAACCCCAACAAGGAAAAGAGTAACATGACGGTTCTCTATGCGTATTAAACATGGGTGTAGTTCTTAAGGGCGACTTGAAATTCTCATGATTTGTTCGCGAGCCTGCATTCCAACGGTTTAGGGACATAGCCACTCTTGAAATACAATTTCCTTAAGCCCGGACTTCAGTGAATAGGCGAAGCCAAATCATGGCATTCGCGCGTGTATTATTAAAAATAATTATTATCTTAACATTTTGACCACTTAGTTTTAAAGTAAGCAGCAATTATCTATTCGGAGGTATTATGCCGCTTATTTGTGTAATTAATGGGCGTCATGAAATAGATCCAAATTATTCTCTTCGAAAAAGTATATGAAAAGATAAAGCCATTACAGGCATTATCGCAAATATTGTGTACCTAAGAGTCAGTCAGGTGAGTGAGGCACCATGTTCGGGTTCAGAAAAAAAGAGCTGGTGGGGATCGATATCGGCTCCACCTCCATCAAGCTGGTACAACTGAAGGAAGTAAAGGGGGGGTATGAGCTGGTCAAGATCGGCATGGCGCCTCTCCCCACGCAGGCAGTTATGGACAACACTCTCATGGATATTCCCGCCATCGTGGAGGTCGTCCGGAGCCTGAGCAAAAGCCTTGGCGTCAAGGTTCGACAAGTTGCCTGCTCTCTCTCGGGGAACGCGGTGATCATCCGGCAGCTCAGCTTCCCCACCATGACCGCTCAAGAACTGGAAGAACAGATCCATTGGGAGGCCGAGCAGTACATCCCCTTCGACATCAACGACGTCAATATCGACTTCCATATCCTGGGTCCCGACGAGGTGGACCCCAAGAAGATGAACGTCATCCTGGTGGCCAGCAAAAAAGAGATCATCTCCACGTACGTGGCCCTGTTCAAGGAGGCGGGGATGACGCTCACCGTGCTCGATGTGGACGCCTTTGCGCTGCAAAACGCCTTCGAGGCTAATTACGACTCATCCCCCGACGAAATTATCGCCTTGGCCGACATGGGGGACGCCACCATCAACCTCAATATCGTGAGACAGGGGGAGTCTCTCTTTACCCGGGACATTCAAATGGGAGGGAACCTGTATACCCTGGAACTTCAGAGGAAGCTGGGGATCACCTTTGAAGAGGCGGAGACGCTGAAACTGTCCGGGAGCGGCACCGGTGATGAGAGGACCATGGGGGTGATCCTCCAGTGTAACGAAACCCTGGCCATGGAACTCTACCGCTCCATGAATTTTTATGGCGCCAATGCCGGGGCGGAGAGGATCTCGAAGCTGTACGTCAGCGGCGGTTGCAGCCGGACCCCCTTTCTGCTGGATGCCATCAGGAATCGGCTGGAGATCCCCGTGGAGCTCATTGATCCCTTTCAGAAGATTATCTTCCAGGAAAAATTGTTCGACTCCGGCTATCTCAAGGAGGCAGCCCCCCATGTTGCCGTGGCGGTGGGGTTGGCCATGAGGAGGTATGGAGATAAATGATCAAGATCAATCTGCTTCTTGTCCGGGAAACTCGGCAGAAAGAGAGCGTCAAGCAGCAGTTCAGTATCCTGCTTCTCTTCCTGGCGATTACGGTGGTCATCATGGGGGGGATTCAGTGGTTCATGGTGAGCAGCATCAATTTTACCAAGGGGTCGATTACCCGGGCGGAAGGGGAAATAAGTCAACTCAAGGCCAAGATCGGCCAGATCGATAACATCAAGAAGCTTCAGGCGGAGGTGCGCAAGAAGCTGGACGTTCTTAAACAATTACGCGCCGACAAGAGCGGTCCGGTGAAGCGGTTGGCGGCGTTGAGCGATGCCGTCCCCGACAAGGTCTGGCTGACCAGATATGCCGAAGCCGGCGACGGGATCAGTATCAGCGGGACCGCCTTCAGCGAAGCGCTCATCGCCGATTTCATGCGGAATCTGGAAGCATCCCGTCAGTTCCATCAGGTTGAACTGCTGGTATCCGAACAGGTCGACCTCTCCGGCGTCAAGGTCAAGCGGTTCGACCTCACCTGCAAGCTGGGGGCTCGCCGGAATGAAGAGCCCAAAATTCAGAGACCGCCCACCTAAGGAGCGGGGGAGCCATGGACCCAAAACTAGAGACGCTCTTCAGGCTGCCTAACAAACAGAAACTGCTGATCCTGCTGCTGATCCTCATGGTGGAAGGAGCGGGGTACTACTTCCTCTTTTTTCGTCCCCGGCAGGAAGAGTCTGCACAGCTTACGGAGAGACTGGGAGCCCTGCAGAATGAGGTCCGGGAGAAACAGAAGATTGCCGATAACCTCCCCCGTCTGAGGCGCGAGTATGACCTGTTGAATCAGGAGCTGCAGCGAGCCATGACCGAGCTCCCCAACCAGAAAGAGATCCCGACGCTGCTCACCGGCATCACCACGGCGGGCAAGGCGTCCGGTCTGGATTTTCTCCTCTTTCGCCCCAAGGGGGAAGAACCGAAGGATTTTTATGCCGCCGTGCCGGTGGATATCTCCGTTGCCGGAACGTATTACGAAGTTGCCAATTTTTTCATCTCCGTGGGGAATCTCCCGAGAATCGTCAACATCGGCAATGTCTCTTTTGCCGACATCCGGGATGTGGGAGGTCGCACCATGCTGCGGGTGAACTGTCTGGCAACCACCTTCCGGTTCCTGGACAAGAAGGAACTACCCCATGATGCCAAGCAAAAATAACCGGTTTCCGACCGTTGCTCCTCTGCTGCTCTTGGTGACGTTTTTTTTTTGGGTGCGGCGCCAAAGAGAGCCCCCCCCCGGCCGGGCCTACCAAGCCGGCTGTCGGCGCCGGGTCTCCGGTGCAGAGGCGGAGCAGTTCGACCACGGTAACGGTTCCCCAGGAGCGGCTGGATTTTTCCGGCAGGAAGGATCCGTTCCGGGCGTACGTGGTTGCCCCCAAGGCAAAACTCCTCCTGCCCCAGGTCACGGTACGACAGCTTCCCATTCAGCTGTATGAAGTGAACCAGTTCAAGGTTATGGGGATCATCACCGGCCTGGCGGAAAATCGGGCGATGGTGCTGGACCCTGCCGGAAAATCCTTCGTCGTCAAGGTGGGGGGGCTCATCGGCCCTCACAACGGCCGGGTGGTGAGCATCAAACCGAACGCCGTTGAGGTCGTGGAGCGGTATCGCGAAGAAAACGGCAGGATCAGCAACAGAGTCGTAAAACTTACCCTTCCCCGGAAAGAGTAAGAAGAAGCGTACGTAACTACTCGGGTATTAAGACTGAAGACTGAAGGCTGAAGGTTAAACCCGTCTTGTATGAGTTGCCTCTATTTGTTTTGCAGTGGTTTTCCTGATAGTCTTCAGCCTATCAACCTGAGTAGCTACGAAGAAGCGAGGAGTACGTTCTATGATTCTGTGGCTCACTAACATCAACAGGTCATTTGCCGGAGCCGTAGCTCTCCTGCTGGCGACCATCTGTCTTATCACCCCTTCCCCGGCCCAGGAGTCTGCGACCCCCTCTTTGCCGAACAGAAGGGTACCGGAGCGAGTTCCGCCCCCCGCTTTGGCACAATCGGCTCAGAAAAGTCCGGCAACGGTTGAATCTCTTGATTTTCAGGTGACCGATACCGGTTCCCGGATCACCCTGAAGGTGGGGGGCACCTGTGTGGCGACAGAGCCGTCCAAAGAGTCCCAAGGGTTCTCTTTTTCGGTAAAAAAGTGCTTTCTCCCCCGTAACCTGCGACGGACCCTGGTGACCGGCGCCTTTGCCACTCCGGTTCAGTCGGTGACTCCCCGTCAGGTTTCGGTGAAGGGGGTACCGGAAACCCGGCTGCTGGTGAAGCTGAATCGGGCTGTGACCTGGTCCCTGCATCAGGAGAGCGGCACCATCCTTCTGGATATCAACCATCCAAAGATCCCCCCCACTCCACCTTTACCATTACCTCTACCTCTACCTCTACCTCTACCGGTTCCGCTTCCCGAACCCTCTTCTCCCGGTGGGAAGAAGCTCTACACCGGACGGAAGGTAACACTGGAATTTGTGGATGCGGATATCCGTAAGATCTTCCAGCTCATCGCCGAGGTGAGCAATCTCAATATTCTCCTGGGGGACGACGTCACCGGCACCATCACCATCAGGTTGGTTGATGTATCCTGGGATCAGGCATTGGACGTGATTCTGGAATCAAAGGGGCTGGCCATGAGGGCCGAAGGGAACATCGTCCTCATCAAACCCCAGAGTAAATTCAAGAGCTCCGACGAGGAGGCCCTGGAGTCGAAGAGGAGCCGGGAAAAGCTGATGGAGCTGAAGACCCGGGTCTTTGACGTCAACTTTGCCCAATCCTCCGATCTGGTCACCCAGTTCAAGACCCTGGGGAGTGGTCGTTCCGACAGCTCTATCACCCAGGACGAACGGACCAACAAGGTCATCGTGACGGATATCGAGCCGGCGGTGACCCGGATGCAGAAGTTCCTGGAGAGCATCGACATACCGGAAAAGCAGGTGCTCATCGAGGCGCGTATCGTTGAGGCCTCCAACAGCTTTACCCGTGACCTGGGGATCCAGTGGGGAGTGCATTATCGTGATGCGTCGGCCTCTCTCCTGGGAGTCAACAGTCTCAACTCCGGATTCGGGGGGGCGGTCTCTTCGCCGCCGACTTCGGGGACTTCCGGGCCGGGGATGGCCACGGGGATCAGCTTCGGCACCCTGGCCGGCAACATTAGTCTGGACCTGCGTCTCTCCGCTGCGGCCACCGCCGATCTGGTGAAGATCATTTCAACCCCCAAGATCGCCACACTGAATAACAAAGCGGCCAAGATCACCCAGGGGCAGTCGATCCCGTACCAGAACACCACGGCCAACACCGGCGCCGTGACCCAGTTCGTGGAAGCGGCGCTCTCCCTGGAGGTAATACCCCATATCACACCGGACGGCAGCGTCATGATGAAGATCAAGGCGTCCAACAACTCTCCCGGACCGGTCCCGCCGGGGGGGACGGCCCCGGCCATCAACAAGAAGGAAGCAACCACCGAACTCATCGTGCGCAACGGCGAGACCACCGTCATCGGCGGCATCTACATCGACAACGACACCGAGAACAACTCCGGGGTTCCGTTCCTCATGGATATTCCGTTTCTCGGCAGGCTGTTCAGATCCAATACTAAGAGCAAGCTCAAGACCGAACTGCTGATCTTCATTACCCCCCGGATACTGAGCTCAGGAGAATCTCCCCGCTGACACGGGACTGTTGGAGGGTGACAATGAGTGACATGTTTCTCCTTGGAAGACAACCGATCCTGGACAGGGAAGAAAAGGTTTTTGCCTATGCCCTCATGTTCCGTCCCGCGGAATCTCTGCAGCTCCACACTCTCAATGACGGCTCATTTCCTGCCGGTGGCGTGATCATCGACGTCCTCTCCGATGCCGGCGCGCACGAGCTTCTGGGTGAGGGGAAGGGGGTCATTAATATCGGGTATGATCTGCTCATGAATGATGCCGTGACGACTCTCCCCGCGAACCGGATCATTCTGGAGCTCAATGAAAATCTCCCCTTGACCAGCGGGGTCATCCACCGATGTCGCACTCTCAAGGAATCCGGCTTTACGCTGGCACTGCACAACCATCTCTTTTCCAGGGAATTGACGGAACTTTATGGGACGGTTGACATCGTCGGCATCGATCTGAACCAGACGCCGTCTGGCTGGATAAAGAACTCGGTGCAACAGTTCCGCCGTTACCCGGTACGGCTTCTGGTGGATAAGGTGGATACCCGGGACGAATTCAACCAATGCCGGACCATGGGGTTTGACCTTTTTCAAGGGTTTTTCTTTGCCTCCCCCACGATGACGGCAAAGAAGAAACTCAACGAGACCGCCTCCACCCTGCTCCGGATCGCCCTTTTGATCATCAATGACGCCGGAGTGGAGTCTATTGTTCGCACCGTTCAGGAGAGCCCCGCTCTCACCTATAAGTTGCTCCTTCAGGCTAACTCGGCAGTCGTCGTGGCCCGACAGGAGATCGATTCCGTACGTCACGCCATCTTGCTCCTGGGGCGGGACCAGATTCGTCGCTGGGCCCAGGCCGAGTTGATGGTATCCAACGGCTCTCAGGAGCAGGACAATCCTCTGGTTGAAATGGCCATGATGCGTGCCAGCTTCATGGAGCAGTTCAGCAAGATTCATCCGAAACTGCGGGATTCCCGAGACGCCGCCGATCGGGCCTTCCTGGCCGGAACCTTGTCCACGTTGGAGATGATCTACAACGTATCCATAGAAAATGTGGTGGAATCAGTGGAGCTTTCCGCGGATGTGAAGAAGGCTCTGCTCTTGCGGGAGGGGCTGTTCGGTGAAATGCTCATGTTCGTGGAGGCCATGGAACGACTGGATTTCCATCGGGTACGGAGGATGCTCCCC
>CAIUWK010000062.1 GCA_903902855.1 uncultured Geobacter sp.
GTAGTTGGGATCATTCCAACCGATCCTGCGGCTGAAAGCTGCGCCGTTGAGCAGATTCCAGGGTTGGGCCGGATCGAAACTTCCGATCCCAGCTGCCGAAGGGACACCATTGGCAGCGGTATTGGTTCCCAGGGTGGCGATGCTGAAAGGGAGTTCCGCTGCAAGCTTGTTGGCGACCGGATCATAGGTAACACTCGGCATGTCCATGTCATTCCAACTGATCGGGTTCGAAAATGCCTCAGCCTGCGAGCAAACACCCATGATAAGCATGAAGAGTGCCGGCAAGAGTGACAATAGTCGTATTTTCATATGTTCTCCTGTTAAATAAATTCATTAGCTGCGAGAGGAAAGAAAGGAATACGTCCAGTTTCCTTGTTCACAATCTTGGAGATACTACGAGTGAGGTCGCACGAATAGTCTTGGATGCATTTCTCAAACATCCTGTTGAATCGGATGGTTGCGGGAATGCACCTTTGTGACTGACTGTCCGAACTACATGAACAGCCCTGGACCTCGAAATATCAGGACAACCGGGTGAGTCTGGGAGGTGGATCGGGGGGATCGACAGACCGGCTCAACGGAATCCGCAAGGATTCGTGATACTCGGGGTGATTCCGGGGTGGGATGAACATCGCGGTAAAACAATAGGGCAACTGCTCTGAATTGAATGATCCCGTAACATCGATCTTGACGCCGCCACAGGGGCAGCCGCAGGAGAGAACCGTTGTCCCGGTTGACTGCTTCTTCTTGCAGCAATCAGGGAGTTGTGCCTCGTGATCAACCTGGTTGCCATGATCGTGTCCGGTAGGGCGTCCGTCAGCAACCTGCTCCTGATGCAGTTCCGGGTGCTGCATCCGTCTCTTCTGCCAGCAGCAGCAGGTATGGTTGGCGCTCCTCTCCACGGAACAGCCGCAGATGGAACAATCGCCGGAGCACTCCCCGGAAATGGCGTGGGCGACAACCTTGGAATGCATGGCCGGAGACGCAAGCGGGCTCAACGCAATCATGAAATAGATTGCGGTGAGGAGCTGCGCTATCATGTTACGAGAAATTTTTCTCACAACGTATTCCCGGGGGTAAGAGGGGATGCCGAACATCCTGTCCCTGTTATTGAAACCTGTCATCGAAAATAATCAACCTGTTGAAACTGTGGCACATATATCATGTTGGACCACATAAAACAACCATAATGCCTCGAAAATGTTACCATAATAACATAAATCAACCCGGTAGCCCGACCCGCTTGAATTATCGGTATGTCCCAATTCGGATAAATTCCGACAAAGTGGCTGTCACCTGATCTCAGGTAGTTTTTCCGTTTGGCGGAGTTGCGGTATAAACAGTTTCGGGTCGCTGACCGGAAGGCGGCAACTCCTGTTTTCGCAAAGATAGGCGGTGGCTTTGCCGTCAAGGGCCTTTTTCTCCCGGACAAGCGGTATAACCGTGGCCATTGCCTGCTGTTCCTCCCCTTCGGTAACAACCACGACAATCCGGTTCGGCAGGAATTGTCCCCTGAAGGCTGACAGCAGAGACGAGGCCGCCTCCTTATTGCCACGGGGTGCCACGATGATGACCTCCTTGGCGGCATCCAGGTAGAAATCAACCGCAAGGAGGAGCTCAGAAAGAGCAAGGGGATCAGAGCTCAGCGCAGCAGAAAAACAGTCCAACCCCTTTTCCCCGCGTTTCCGATACTGCTCGTTCGTCGTGAGTTTCGCCAAGCGGAACAAGTTCATGACCTGAACGGAATTCCCCGACGGAACAGCATCATCGCTCACCGGCTTTTCCCGTACCAGAAGGGTTTCATGATCATCACCGGTCATGAAACAGCCGCCGTAATTCCTATCTTCAAAATCTCTATTGACAACACCATCCAGTTCCACCGCTCGTCTTAGCCAGTAGGGATCGCTGGTAGCTTCAAAGAGATCCAGCAACGCAGCAATGATAAACGAATAATCTTCAAGATACGCCTTCCCGTGCCCCTTTCCGTCCTTGTAGCTCCGGCAGAGTTTCCCCTTCACATAACAGTTTTCAAGGATGAAGCGTGCGCTCTTGACAGCCTGCTCCACGTACCGATGATCATTCAGAATAAGCCCGGCACGGGCAAATGCGGAAATAGCCAGACCATTCCAGGAGGTCAGGATCTTCTCGTCACGCAGCGGTTGGTGACGCTGACTCCTCGCCCGGTAGAGCAGATCCCGTGATTCCGCAATGACCGTATTCAGTTCCGCTTCAGGTATTTTGAGACTCCCGACTCTTGACCTGGCCGATGGCGGCAGGGTGAGAATGTTCCGTCCGGCAAAATTTCCCTGGTCGGTCACCCCGTAATACCCGGCCACCACCCTGGCCCGATCCTTGCCCAGGATCTGCGTCAGTTCCTGCCGACTCCAGGTATAGAAATACCCTTCTTCACGATGCCCGTTGGGGGAGAGAGAGTCGGCATCGGACGCGGCATAGAATCCCCCTCCCGGTGAGGAGAGATCACGTTGGAGATAGCGGAGGATTTCGCGGGTGATCCGCTCAAAATCCTTGTTACCGGTCGCCTGATATCCCTCCAGGTATGTGCCGGCAAGAAGGGCGTTATCGTAGAGCATCTTCTCGAAATGAGGGACGAGCCACGATTCATCCGTCGCGTAGCGGTGAAACCCACCCCCCACCTGATCATATATTCCACCGGCGGCCATCTTTCTCAGCGTGAGTTCCGCCATCTTTCCGAACTCGTCCTTACCGGTGCGCCGTTGGTAACGGAGAAGGAATTTCACCGGCAGAGCCCCGGGAAACTTCGGCGCACCTTGCAACCCGCCATGAACCCCATCAAAATGTAGCCGGCATGATTGGGCGGCATCATGAAGCACGCCGGCCGTGGGGAGCTCTTTTCTCTCGTTAGGAGGGAGCGAACTCTTTATGGCCAGGGTCACCTGTCGCCCGGCCGTGGCTATCCGTTCCGGGTTGGCGGCATAGGCATCCTTCACCGACTGCAATACCTTCATCAGGTCGTTGGGAGAGAAATAGGTTCCGCCGTGGAACGGTTTCCGGTCGGGAGTCAGCCAGACGTTGAGGGGCCATCCGCCGCTGCCGGTGAGTGTCTGAACCGCGCTCATGTAGATGGAGTCCAACTCCGGTCGCTCCTCCCGGTCAACCTTGATGGCTATGAAGTTTTCGTTAAGGTAGCGGGCGATCCCCTCGTCTTCAAAAGATTCTTCCTCCATGACGTGACACCAGTGACAGGTGGAATAACCGATGCTGACCAGCACGGGGCGGTTAAGCTTCCTGGCCAACCGGAACGCCTCATCTCCCCAGGGAAACCAGTTGACCGGGTTGTGAGCGTGCTGCAGAAGGTAGGGACTCGATTCCAGAAAGAGACGATTGGTGTAGCTGGCCCAACCGTCCGGTCTCAGCCATTTTGTTCGGGGATGATACTCCTTGCCACGCTCCTTTTTGACTCGTTCAAAGGCGTCCAGAAGCGTCCCCTCAAAGGGAGACGCGCCGGGAAGAGAAACGTACCCGGCGCTCACGGTAATCGTCGTCGCGGTTCCCGACTCCCTCTGTTCCTTTGAGTTGCAACCGAAAATGGTCATGACTGAGAACAGCTCCAGAAGAGCGACGAGAAGAATCAGAAAAGTATGACTGACTCTTCTCTCTGCAGTTAAAGGGGAGATGGCCGGCGCCTTCACGAGCTCCCCTTAGAGAAGAATAACTTCTATGGCCTGGGGGCCGATCCCATTCCGGTAGTCGAGATACTTCACCTCGGTGACCCTGACCTCATAATAATCAAAGACAGCGATGCCGTTTTTCTCGATAAACTCTTTGACAAACGGGCTCTGTGCCGAAATCAGCTCTGCAACATGCCTGATATCATCTTCGCCGGTCACCTTGCCGGCGTCTCCCAGGAGTTCGACGTTGCGGAATTCCTGCAACTGTTGCCCCTCATGCTGGAAGAAAAAGGAGACCCTGCTGTTACTGTCGATGTGGCGCGTCTTTTCCGCTCCGGGAAAGGTGGCGAAATAGAGAGTGGCGCCGCCGTTATCAAGGGCTAAAGCCCCCATGGTTCTGATGACCGGCGTTCCGTCTCCCCGGACCGTGGCGAGTTCCGCCCAAGGTGTTGTGTCGATGTAGTCGATAATCTCCTGTCTGATGGTGACGTCGGTGCTGTTTCCCATGATATTCCCCTTGTGCATCTATATTTCGGACCATGTTGACGGTCCGTCCTGCAAACAGTAACCCAATCAGATCCCTTCTCCCTTCCCCGCCGCGACGGATTCATCCAGTTGCGCCAGCTCCCGCTCCCGCAGCCAGGAGAAAATCACCGGAGTGACGATGAGGACATGAATGAGCGAGGAGAGCATTCCCCCCAGCACCGGTGTGGCCAGCGGTTTCATGATTTCCGCCCCTGTCCGGCTGCTCCAGAAGATGGGGATGAGCCCGGCCACGATGGTGGATACCGTCATGATCTTAGGCCGTAACCGGAGGAGTGCGCCATCGGTGACCGCTTCCCGCAGATTCTCCCGGGTCAGCAGACCGTCCCTGGTGCGGACCCTTTCCACCGCTTCGTCCAGGTAGATCACCATCACGACCCCGGTCTGAACCGCCGTGCCGAACAGGGCGATAAAGCCGACCCAGACGGCAACGGAGAAATTGTACCCCATGAAATAGAGGAGGTAGACCCCTCCGGTAAGGGCAAAGGGGACCGCCAGGATGACATGAAGCGCCTCTTTTACCGAACGGTAGACCATCACCAGGAGCACGAAGATTATCAGCAGCACCAGGGGGACGACCACCAGCAGCGTCTTTTTCGCCCGGATCTGGTTTTCGTACTGCCCCGACCACTCCATCTGATAGCCTGGGGGAAGCTTCAGATTCCGCTCCAGAGATGCTTTCGCCTCGTCAACGAAGCTCCCCATATCACGACCACGGACATTGAGGAAGACAACGGAGCGGAGAAATGAGTTTTCCGAATTGATCATGGATGGCCCGGGAACGTAGGAGATCCTGGCAACCTGCCCCAGTTGCACCTGGCCTCCCCCGGAGTTTCCTCCCTGGGAAACGAAGGACCCTCCCGCAGGGTTGGGAGTCCCCCCCATCCCTGTTCCCATGCCGCTCCCTCCCCCCTTGGGCTGATAAGAAGCCGAGGGAGCAAGAGCGGGAGACTGTCGCGTGATGACCGCTTCTCTGGGGATCTGAATCCTCCGGATGGATTCCAGTTCCTGGCGGTTATCCCGCAGGAACCGGACCCGGACGGGGTAACGTTCCCTCCCCTCCAGGGTACTGGTGACGACCTTCCCTCCAAGGGCGGTCTCGACGGTTTCATTGATGGTTTCTACGTTGAGACCGTAGCGGGCGGCCGCGTCCCGGTCCACCTCGATCTCAAGATAGTCACCGCTCTGGGTCCGTTCCGCCACCACATCGACTCCACCCGGAATTTTCTTCAGCAGCTCCGCGGCGTTCAGGGCGAGTTCGGAGAGGGTCTCCTGATTGTTGCCGTAGATCTTCAAACCGAGATCAGTCCGAACACCGGTGGAAAGCATGTTGATCCGGTTGATGATCGGCATGGTCCACCCGTTGACCACTCCGGGGATCTGCAGTTTCCCGTTCAGCTCCCCCACCAGCTTTTCGGTGGTCATCCCGGGACGCCACTGTTCCCGGGGCTTCAGGAGAATGATCGTCTCGAACATGGAGAGTGGCGAAGGATCGGTTGCCGTCTCGGCCCGACCGACCTTTCCCAGAACATATTCGACCTCCGGCGTGGCCTTCAGTATCCGGTCCTGAAGCGTGGCAATCCGTTTCGCCTCGTTGATAGAGATGTTGGGCTGGGTCACCGGCATGAACAACAGGCTCCCCTCGTTGAGAGGTGGCATGAACTCCGTGCCGATGCGGAACCCCAGGATAAGCGCCGTGACAAACAGCAGCAGGGCGATGGTCACGGTCCCCTTGCGATGGGAGAGAGCCCAGGAAAGTATCGGCGTGTAGACGCTCTTCAGGAAGATCATCAGGCGGTTCTCTTCTTCCCGTTGCAGCTTTCCCCGGATCAGCAGGGAACAGAGCACCGGCACGAGAGTAACCGCCAGGATGGATGAGCCGATCATGGCGAAGCTCTTGGCTGCGGCCAGGGGGTGGAACATCTTCCCCTCCAGGCCGGTGAGAGCGAACACCGGAACGAACGCCAGGATGATGATGGCCATGGCGAAAAAGATCGGCCGTCCCACCTGCTGGGCGGCTTTTTCCGTGATCCTGAGAATATTCGACTCGTACCCCGGACCGTGCAGGGTGGCATGGCGGATGACATTCTCCGTCATGACGATCCCCGCGTCAACCAGCACACCGATGGCGATGGCGATCCCCCCCAGGCTCATGATAGTAGCATTGGTCCCGGTGTAGTACATACCCATGAATGAAAAGAGAACCGCCAGCGGCAACGGCGCCGTGACGATGAGGATCGATCGGAAATGCCAGAGGAAGAGGATATGCACGAGGGTCACCAGCAGGATCTCCTCCAGGAGCGCACTTTTCAGCGTATCCATGGCCCGGTCTATCAGGTCGCTCCGGTCATAGGCGGTTACCACCGTAATCCCCTGGGGTAACCCCTTTTTCAAGCCGGCCAGTTTTATCTTTACTCCGCTTATGACGCTCTTGGCGTTTTCTCCCGAACGCATGACCACGATCCCGCCGACGACTTCCCCCTCCCCGTTCTCCTCCAGCAAGCCGCGACGGCCGGCCCCACCTATCTGAACCACCCCCAGGTTCTTGACACAAACCGGCACCCCCGAGAGTGAGGTTGCGACGACGATATTCTCCATGTCCTCCTTTCCCCGCAGATAACCCGAGCCCCGCACCTGGTACTCAGCGGAGTTTTTTTCAACCACGTCCCCCCCTGCGTCGCCGTTGGAGAGAGAAACGGCGCGCACAACCGCCTGAGCCGGCACTCCAAAGGCGGAGAGTTTCAGCGGGTCCAGGTCGATCTGGTACTCCTTGACGAACCCCCCCACCGAGGCCACTTCCGCAACCCCCGGGACCGTCTCCAGTGAACTCCGCAGGTACCACTCCTGGACAGACCTCAGTTGTGCCAGGTTGTGGGTTTTGCTCTTCAGAACATACCAGTAGACATGCCCCACCCCGGTACCGTCCGGACCGAGGACGGGGGTGACCCCCTTAGGAAGGCGGTTGGTCATCTGGGAAAGACGTTCCAGGACCCGACTTCGCGCCTGGGTGAGATCGACACTCTCCTGGAAGATGAGATAGATCATGGATGCGCCGAACATCGTCGTAGAACGGACCGCCTTGACCTGAGGCAACCCTCGGAGGTTATTGGTCAAAGGGTTGGTGACCTGATCCTCGATGATCTTCGGTGAGCGCCCTTCCCACATGGTGTAGACGATCACCTGATTGTCCGAAAGATCGGGAATGGCGTCCACGGGAGTCCGGAGCAGGGCCAGGGAGCCGAAGAAGAGCAACAGGAGAGAGGAGAGAATCGTCAGAGAGCGGTTTCTCAGGCAGGCGGAAATAATTCGGGAAATCATGGCTGCTTTCCCTCACCCGATGAGCTTGACGGGGCCGACTTCAACTGACTCTCCCCGTCCAGGAGGAATCCTCCCGATGCCGCCACGGATTCACCCCCCATAAGCCCGGAGATCACCTCGTAATAGCCTTCTCCCCTGCGTCCCACCGTGATATTCCGGGGGACGAGGACGCCGGGTCCGTTTTCCACCCAGACCAGGGAGCGTTCTCCGCTAAAGATAACCGCCCCCTCGGGAACAGCCAGCGCTCTGAGTTTGCGACTCTTGAGCCTTACCTTGACGAACATCTCCGGCTTCAACAGCCCGCCTCTGTTGTCCAGATCGATGCGTACCTTCAAGGTTCGCGTCTCAGGGTTAATGGCCGGGTCCAGAAAAGCCACCCTCCCCTGAAAAACCTTTCCGGGAAACGCCTCCGTGGTCACCAGGGACGGCGCCCCGATCTCTATCCGTCCCAGATCACTCTCGTACAGTTCCGCAATAACCCAGACGGTGGAGAGCGATCCCACCGAAAAGAGGGGGGCCCCTTCGTTGACATACTGACCGACGGTCACCAGTCGCTCCATGATGACGCCGCTTGCCGGTGAATTGATGGTAACGATCTTCTTGGGTTGACGACTCCGCTCCAGTTCGGATATTTGACGGTCGGATAATCCCCAGAGCGCCAGTCGTGCCCTGGAAGCATCCCGCAAACCCGTCATCATGGAACGCGATTCGGGGAGAGAACCTTCGACCGCATGCTCGGTCCCCTCCAGCGCCAGCAGGTACTCTCGCTGGGCCGAGACCAGATCGGGAGAATAGATATCAAGCAGCGGCTCTCCGCTGGTGATCCGGGCACCGGTGAAGTCGGCATGAAGTCGCTCCACCCTTCCCGCTATCCGGGCGGAAACCCGGGTAAGACGCCGTTCATCCCATGACACCTTGCCGGCGGCCTGGGTTTCCGTGGAAAATTCACGCGTTGCCACCTTTACCAGAGCGACGTTGGCCATGATTTTTTGTTCCGGATTCAATGTTACTCCTCCGGGAATATGGACCGAGCAGGCAACACCTTTTGTCGGCGCGGCCTGCTGCGAAACAAGGGTCATACCGCAGATGGAACAGGCGCCGGGGTGGTCGGTCGCAATGAAAGAATGCATGGGACAAACGTAGTTGACGGCAACTGCCCCAGCGCCACGCTTCCCGGTTCCCGCACCCGGCGACGGATGAAGGTGTTTCCGGAGCGCCGGAAGAAACAGGTAAAGAATAACCGCAGCAATGATCAGGAGCCCCGCTGCGGCAGTTGCGACGCCAACGGAGAATTTTCGTCCTTTTCCTTTTTGCGATAGATAGTTGTTCAGGTCCATCCGTTCTCTCCTCGTCCTCCGTCGTAAAAAACAAAAAAGGCCAAGGAAATAATCCCTGGCCTCCAGTTGTCTGGTCGGCAGAAGCATAAACTATAATTTCTATATTTTTTAAACCATACAGAGTGAAAGGCTGTATGTCAATAACTAAAAAGTATTTTATCGACATTCACAGCTTTCCCCCTCACCCTGTCCCTCTCCCACAAGGGGCGAGGGGACGTTGATTGCCATGACAGTGGTGAAGTTGCGGGTTGGCAGAACCTCTTGCCGGAATGCAACTTTTTTGATAGCATTATGCTATCCAAAAAGGAGGTGCGACATGCCCCAACTATTAATCAGAAACCTTGACGAAATCACCATCAGTAATCTGAAAGGTCTGGCAAAACGGCATAACCGTTCTCTACAGGGAGAAGTGAAGCGGATACTTGAAGAGTATTCCTCCCAACCCATGGATACCCCTTTGGCTATTGCCGAACGCTGGCAGGGTTATTTTGCAGGGCGCGCCTTCAGTGACAGCGTCGAATTAATACGGGAGGATCGAGAACGATGAGCATTCTCGTCATTGATGCCAGCGTTGCGATAAAATGGTTTCTTCCGGAACCACATTCCATCAATGCGGTTCGCCTGATTACTGCCGGGCATGAAATGATGGCGCCGGATCTGATCTTCCCCGAATGCGGCAATGTCCTCTGGAAGAAATGGTTACGCAACGAACTGGAGCCGGAAGTCATTCCGGCGATTCTTGGAGATCTTGGCAGAATGAATCTGCGTATTGTGGCAACCGACACGCTTGTGGATGAAGCCGCCAGGATTGCCGTCACCTATCGTCGGAGTTTTTACGACAGTATGTATTTAGCCATTGCCGTCAAGAACAATGGACGCCTGGTTACCGGTGATGAAAAACTCTGCAACTCCTTGCTTCAGACACCACTGGCCGACTCGGTTATCTCCATCAGCGATCCAAAGTTGTTCTGATCCACCCCATACCTACCCAACCCGTCTTTACCCGGATTGAGAATTTCCGTTTCAGGCTCCCCGTCAACGCCGGTCGACTCCCCCTCACCCTGTCCCTCATTCGACTACCCTTCGACTTCCCTTCGACTTCGCTCAGGGAACTCGCGCAGGGCACCGCTCAGGACAGGTCTCCCACAAGGAGCGAGGGGACATTGATTGCAACGGCAGTGGTGATGTTGCGGTATTTCCTTCGGCGTGAGAGCGAAGATTTTTCTCACTCCCACCCGATCCAACTCATAAAAACTCCCCCTCTCCCTCAGTGGGAGAGGGTCGGGGTGAGGGGTGGTCTTGGATGCGTGATTCTCATTTCTTAACTACTTGCAATTGAATAACAGATGCGCTAAGGTCAGAAGTATTATAGAATAATCAGAACCCCGCCAGCACCCCACACAAATAGGTTGTCCAGATGGCAACAATAACATTCGACACCCACAAGTTTTTTCAGATACTCGAAGGAGCGGGTGTACCCAAGGCACAAGCTGAGGCCATGGTGCAGATGCAGCAGGAGTCCCTCCAGGCAGCTTTCGATTATCGCGATTTGGCCACCAAGGGAGACATTTCTATGGTGCGCTCCGACCTTAAAGAGGTTGAACACCGCATCGACTTAAAGATGGAGCGCCTTACGGCGGAGATTACCCTGCTGAAATGGATGAACGGGTTGATCGTCGGAGGGATTGCCGCGCTTATCATCAAGACATTTTTCGCTTAACAGATCCCACACCTACAATCTTTAAAGCGGTTTTGCCAAGGCGCTGAAGACCGCTCCCATCGTTTTTGGAGAGGTCCTGAAGCCGCTGGTTCCGTGGTTAATCACATCGCTGAAACCGCATTGTAGGAGAAGTTTTTTCACATCCCGCCCGGGGATGGCGCCGCCTATTCAGGCGGACCAGGCGTCAAGATCGCATTCGGGATTGTAGGCGGTTTCATCCTCCAGAATCATATCCGCCAAATACAATCTCCCCCCCGGTTTCAGCACGCGGCGGATTTCCGCAAAGCATTCTCCCTTTTGTGGTGAGAGATTCAGCACTCCATTGGAGGTCACGACGTCAAAGCTCTCATCGGGAAAGGGGAGCGACTCCGCCACGGCTTCCTCGGCCCGTGCGTTCGCGATGTTCATCAGGGTGATATTTTCCGTAGCTCTCTGCACCATGGCGGAGGTCAGGTCAACACCGTACACATACCCCCCAGGCCCGGTCATCAGGGCTGCACGGATGAGATCCACACCGGCCCCGCATCCCACATCAAGTACGGTTTCACCGGGGAGGATCTTTCCGTCCATGAGAGGATCGGCGACTCCGCAAAACGATTCCGCCACCGACAGCGGCAGCGACTCGACGAACTCCTTCCCGTACCCCAGTTTCAGCAGCCCTTCCCTTCCCGTGGCATAGGAAAATGATGCCCGTGGAGACTTCGCCACCCCATCGTATCGCTTGAGAACAGCCTGTCGAATCTCTTTATCACGGGAATGATTCATTGATAACCTCCGCAGCTAGGAGATACCCAGTGCTAACCCGCCAAGTGCGAAAAGAACGACATACAGACCTGAATCCACTGCCAGCAACCGCCAGGAGCGTCCCGCATGCAGGTAGGTGATCCCCAGCGCCGTGGCTAACCAGACGATGCTGATCTGCAGGGAGGTCAGGAGGGCTGAGATCGCTCCCGTACCGGCAACAACTATACTTAGATTGGTGAAAACGATGAAGTAAAGGAGGAGAGAGAGGGCGATGACCGCTGGTTTGTTAATCTTTCGTGCCCCACCCTCCCCATCGGTTTCCTTCGCCCGGATCTTCCGGAACAGAAACGGGAGGTGCCAGAGTACCCCGATAACAGTGGCAAGAATTGATACGCCGAAAACCGGTAGCCACCGGACATTGGAAAAAATCGTTTGAATAACCATCCAGGCATCACTCATGAATATATCTCCTTTGAGCATTAAGCGAAATTATCAAGAATAACGGTCGATCCCCTCCCCCGGCATGGAGGAGGGGATTGACCGTCAGTAGTACCTTAAGACTTGAACAGTCCCCGCTTGTTCTGTTCATCCTTCTTGATCTTGTCCGAGATCTCGGCGGGAAGGACTATTTTCCTGAACTTGGTGAACTTCTCGCGGTACAGTGAAGGATAAGGAGGGAAATCCTTGGCCTCGAACTTCACCACCGGCACCGGTTTGCTGAACGGATTCTCGATCCGCTGCGGCTGGAAGAGCTGCTGCCAGGTTTCCTTCCCTGCATATACGCTTAAAGCACCGAACTTGTCGTATTCGATCTTCTTGTCGGGTCCGGAGGGGAGCATGTAGGTCTGTACATCCTGCTCCACGTCCCAGGCAGCCGAGGGTCCGCCACCCATCATGACGGCGCGTCGCTCGTTGCCGATCTCGTTGAAGCCACCCCTCATCGCCTCGACCCAGGGGTAGGTCAGCTTGTTGAAGACAAGCACCGGGGCGGCAAGACTCCCTTCATCGATCTTCTTGAAATTGCCTCTCCGGTCCCACTGCTCGGTGCGGAGGACATGACCGGATTTCTTGTCGTGCCACGTAATCCACTGGGAAAGGTAATAATCCTTCTGCTTGGGGAAATGCAGGACAACATAGGTATCGATACCGCCATCCTGTCGATAGGGACCGTCGATGGGTCCGTATGCTTTCTTTTCATTGGCCACCTGATAGAGGATGTCGACGCCGATGATCTTGGAATCGAACTTCCAGAAATCGCGAAGAAAGACGTCATCATAGGTGCTGATTGCTCCGGGGATATAATCCTCGCCGCTGGCGCCGGAGATCCGACGGACACGACGCAGATTGGGAAGATAGGCCCAGCGATCCTCAAGCTTCTTGACTCCCGGGCCATCCTTGTAGAACTTGGAAAGAGAGACGGTTCCCGCCTGCTCGGGAGGGGAAACGACGACGACCAGATAAGCCCCCTGCTCCGTCCCCGGCTTCAAATCATAGAGCATCTGAGCATACGTCTTGAAATGCTTGACGGTATTGCAAATGGTATCCGACTTGCTGACCACGCCGTTCCGGTCTTTTGTCCGGTTGATGTGGTAGGCGTGATGAGTCTGAAGACCACACATGGTGGTGGTGGAGCCGCTGGATTCCGCGATGGATGCCAGTTCCTCACCGGAATAGGGCTGTTTGTAGGGATACTTCTCCTCCGGTAAGAGAGGATTCTCCTTGTCCCTGGGGATATCGTGAGACCAGCGCGGATCGATCTGCCAGTAATCCTTTTCCGCCTGGGTCAGCTCTTCCACATACTTCCAACTCCGCCCCTCTTTCTTCGTATCCCATTTCCATTCCGTCCAGGGGGAAGGGGACTTGACCGGCGACCAGCTGACCTTGGTCCAGTCGACATGTTCTTTGGCGAGCCCCGCATGTGTCACGACCGAAAGATCGGCGGCGGCAATGGTGGCCAGGGTTGCCAGGGCGATGATTTTCTGCATCTTCTTGTTTCCCATGTTCTTCTCCTTTTCTGATGAATGTTGTAACTTCAGTCTTCAGCCTCAATACCTGAGCAGTTACCGGATGTTAAAGCTGCTTTTTGAAGATTTCCCGGGAAGTGGCGGCGATCCATGGCTTTCCGTTCGCCGCGACATCGATGGCATACAGGGTCTTTCCCGTGGGGGAATCGCCGCTCAGAGACCATCTGCCGTCACGCAGGGAAAGTAGTTCCCCGCCACGTCCCACGATGTACCCCTCTTTCCCTCCCGCAAAGGCGACGGTGAGGAGGGTCCGTTCAACCGGAGTTGCGGCAGTGGACCAGGAACTGCCGTCATAACGAAGAATCACCCCTTTTTCTCCCACGGCCCACCCTTCGTTGGGATTCCTGAACGCCACTCCGTACAGAGTCCGGGTGGTCGGAGAGGGAAATTCATGCCACCCGTTGCCGTCATAATGGAGGATTACCCCCTGATTCCCCACGGCCCAGCCATCCCGTGAGTTGTTCAGTACGACGCGGTTCAACGCCACTTTTTTCGGAGAGGTGACCAAGCGCCATCCCGCTCCGTCGTAATGAATGATGGAGCCTCGCTCCCCCACTGCCCAGCCGTCGGTGGGGGAGACGAAGGCCAGCGACATGAGATGCCACTTGTCGGGCTTAGGGAGTTCGCTCCAGACACCGTTTTTTACTTCCAGAATCGTTCCGTCGGCCCCCACCGCCCAGCCGTGACCCGGCTCAGGAAAAGCAAGAGAGAAGAGCGGCACCGCCACGGGGGATTCCACCTGCTCCCATGCCGCCCCGTTGAAGTGAAGGATCAATCCGCGCTCTCCCACGGCCCACCCTTCCTTCTCTCCTGTCTGTTTCAGATCGAAGAGCACATTGTTGAAAGGGACCTGATATGTTTTCCATGGCGACGCGCTGACTTTTTCTCCGCTCTTTTCCGAGCATCCCGTCACCAGGAGACCTAGAGCCAGAACTGCCATCGATACCCTGAACGCGCGGAGCAAAACACCTTGTATCCGGACCTGCTTCACCATCGATGTACTCTCTTCGTTTCTCATCTCACGACTCCTTATGCTTGTACTGCATCGGCTACCACTCGTACTTCACATCAATCGTCACGTTCTTGAACTTGTTGTAGACACCCCAGGGGATCTGGTCGTTCTGTCCCTGGTAGTCGTTATAGGCCAGCGTTCCCTTGAGATAATCGTTGAATTTCCAACCTGCGGTATAGTTGGCGGACCATCCGGTATTGGTACTTCCCCCGGAGACATAGAAGGTCGCCCCAACATTCAGTTTGTCATTGGTCTCCCGGAAAGAATGCCCGATATTGATGACGTGAAGGATATCGTTCCTGGTTGCAGCCGGGGTGTTCAGCGTATGGGTCCAGATCGGCTGATAGAGGAAATCAACTTTGTTCTCATCGGAGAAGAACGAGGTCTCAAAGGCCAGCGCGGCCTTGATCTGGTCCTTTTTCACAATCCCGTTGGTCGCTACCGCCGACGCATCACCAAACGACTTGCCGACGGAATAGAGCCCTTCCGACCGGATGATCAGCCGTTGTCCTAATAAAGTGGTTGCGTAGTCCAGCGCATACCCATACTTGTTGAGGCGCTCGTAGTAATTTAATCCATCTGCCCCGGTCACGGCATCACGGTCGAAGCCGTTGTAGTAGATGCCGCTGAAGGAGAGGGCGCCGACGGTGGTATCTACCCGCGCACCGAGCTCGCTTTCGCTGATATGGTTAAAGCCTGAATGGGTAACATTCGCCGCATGAGGAGTGCCGGCTGCCGGATTGCCGGCCCAAGGGAACCAGTAGGGTGAACCGTAGGCCGGCCCCACGTTGGGCTGGAAATCGGGATTCCAGAGAACATTGACGGTGAGGTTTTCCACCGGGCGAACGGAAACATTGGCCATCCATTGGCCGATTGCCCGCCACTCATAATCGCCGATGTGGGAGTCCACCACGTCCCGGCCGTCAGCGGCGTTGACGATGTCGATGACCTTACCGTCCATCTTCCCCCAGTTGACGATCTGCTTCCCCACGGTGTAGTTGAAGTTGCCGTAGTTACCGCGAACATAGGCCTCTTTTATGATCCGCTTTCCCTGGGAGTAATAGACCTGGTTGGGAGAGCCGTCCCGGTAAAGTCCTTCGGTTTTCTGGAAGTCATAGGCGCCGTCATAGGAGAAATTGTTGACGTTCACGAACTCCACATTGTCGTTGTACTGGTACTTGAGTTCCAACTGAGTCCGAAACTCCTGCTTCTGCAGCAGCCAATCCTTCTTCCTGGCGCCGCCGGCAACATCACTGTTCCCGGTGGTGTTCAACTGGGTGATGCTGTTGACGAAACCCTTGACACGCAGACCGGGATAAGCCTCTTCCAGCGGGGTTGCAATGTGCTTCCCGATGGGGTTGAAGTCACCGACGATGTTGGTGATCTCCCAGAGCGGCTTGTAGACGACATACTTGAACGGGTTGTACGATGTCGTCGGCAATGTTTCCACATTTTCCGGTTCGCTCTGACTGCTGTCACCGGCTGGAACTCCGCTTTCTCCGGTTGCGTCGGCTACGATCAGGGACTCTCCCGCCCCCCCCTCTGTCGCCCAGGCCGATCCGGTTCCTGCCATGAACAGCAGGAGGGCCAACAGTGACGCCATCTTCTGAAATCGGTGCTTCAATAAAACCTTTTTTTTCATCTTTCCGTCCTCCTTTTTTAACTACTCAGGTTGTTAGGCTGAAGGCTGAAGACTATTAGTAAAACCTCTGCTAAATCAATAAAGGTGACTTATACGAGTCGGGTTTTACCTTCAGCCTTCAGTCTTCAGCCTTCAGTCTTCAGCCTTCAGCCTTAATACACAATGGGCGCTCTTCTACGGAATTCACCAACTCGTTTTCTTTCTCCTCTCTTTGGAATAAAAACTTCGGCTTCAGCACCGACAGCAAAACCGGGAAGAACAGCAGCGCTATGACGGTATTGGCCATGACCACCACGCTGAGCATGGAGCCGAGGATCGCCTGGAAGCGCATCTCGGAGAGGCAGAGCGTGAGCAGTCCGCCGGTCATGGTCAACCCGGTGAAGAGCACCGCTCGTCCCGAGGTCCCCAACGCCTTGACGTACCCTTTCACGAAATCACCGGATTCCGAGATCTCTTCTTTGAGTCGCGCCAGGATGTAGAGGGAGAAGTCGATCCCCAGGCCGAACCCCAGCGTCACCACGGGGAGGGTATAGATGAAGAAGCCGATCCCTCCGTACCCCATGAAGGCCATGGTGATAGCCTTGCCGATGAGGAGCGGGATGAAGATGATGAGCGCGGCGACCCACGACCTGAAGGCGATGAAGGTGAGAATCAGGCAGGCCACAATCACGATGGCAACGCTCAAGAACTCGTTTTTCTCGATCTCCTCATTGATGGCTGAGTAGATACCGGCCGTTCCTGCCGGCAGTTCAAAACGGACGTCGCTGCTCTGGTTCTTCTTCAGAAACTCCCTGGTGGTGGCGATGACGTTGCGCAAGGTTTCGGGCTTGCGGTCCTTGAGGAAGACCGCGATGGTTCCTGAGCGGTAATCCTTGGTGAACATATCCTTGGTCTCTTCGTACCCTTCGCTCCCTCCTATCATCCCCATGAGTTCCCCCGCTGAAGCGGTATCGGTGGGGAGGATCTCCCAGCGAGGGTCGTTTTCGTGCATGGCGGCATTGACTTTTTTCAGGGCATCCACATAAGAGATGGAGTACCCCACTTGGGCTATCTCTCCCAGATGTCGTTGCAGGGCATTGACGTCCCGGAGCACCTTGGCGTCGAAGAGCGCGCCGGTACGGTTCCCCTCGATGTTGATCCAGTAGAGATTCCCTCCCGTCATCTGCCCCACCACCTTCTCCGCCTTGTTGTAGGTGGAGTTGGGCCAAAAATCGGCGGAACCCGACTGCAATTCTCCCACCCGCACCTTGGAGGCCCCGATCAGCGCAATGACCAGCACGACGGCGGTGAGAGCGAGGATGGGAACCTTCCCCTTCCCCAGGGAAAATACGGCCAGACGTTCGAACATCGGACCAAACCAGCTCTCTTCCCGATCCACAGAAGATCTCTTCATGGGGGGGAGGAGCGCCAGGGAGACCGGGATAAAGATGAAGCAACCCACACAGATGGCCACAATCCCGGCGGTCCCCACCAGAGCCATGGACTGAATGCTCTTGAACGGCATGATGATCAGTACGAACAGACCCACCGCATCGGCAAATATGGAGGTCGTCATCGGCTTCAACAGGCCGATCATGGATTCCACCGCCGCCGCCTCCCGATCGCGGCCATGGGCGAATTCATAATAGTAGCGGGAGAGAATCTGCACCGAATGGCCGTGGGCCAGCGCCACCAGCAGGAACGGGATGGTCACCCCCAGGACATCGATGCTGTACCCCAGGAGGGACATGAACCCCAGTCCCCAGACCACCCCGATGAGGCCGGAGGAGAGCGGCAGGAGCACCCCCCGGATGGTTCGGAAGTCCAAATAGAGGGTAATCACCATCACCAGCACGGCTATGCCGAAGACGACCAGTATCCCCCGGAAGGCGGAGTCGATATGACCCAGCATGATGGGGCGACCGGCCAGGAAGAACTCCGTATTGGCGTCCTTCTCCTCATTCACAATTTTCTTCAGCGTCTCGAAGATGTAGCGATAATCCTCTTCGTATCTGAAGCCGGCCAGGATGAGGGTCCTCTTCCGGTCCGGGGAGACGATGGAGCCGTAGACCATGTCGTTGTTCAGGATCTCTTCCCGGAATGCGGTCGCCTCTTTGGGGTCACCGGCATTGATCTTTTTAACCAGATCCTGGTACTTCTCGAAGTGGAGCGTGGAATAGCCCAGCTCGTCATAGGCGAAGTTGACCCGGGAAAACTTGCGTGAAGCCACCGAGAGGATCTTGGAGGTAACCACCCCCTGCATCTCACGCAGTTTCTGGTCGATACGATAGATCTTGGCCAGGTTAACCGGATCGAGGACATCCCCCTGCTTGACCTGAATCGCTATCTCCACCAGGTGCTCGCCGCCGAACTTCTCCACCATCTTGTCGGTGAGTTTCACATAGGGGTGATTGGGGGGAACGATATCCCCTCCGCCGAAGGCGATCTTGATATCCTTCAGGTGCCAGGCGAAGAAGAGGGTCAGAGCCACGATGGCCAAAAGAACCTTTACCCTGTGCCGGATGATCAGTTCCACGAATGTCCGTATCAAAACGTTTACCTCCCTGCCGAGGGTAAGTTCCCGGCGTTTTTGTTGTAAAAAAAAGACCGGCAGCCTTGTTCTGGCATAACCGGCCTCCGGTTTTTCCGGTCAGCACAATCGTTTTGCAACTGCTACGTTTTTGAATTACTTTTTGCTGCCGTTTATCTTCTCTATATCATGGGTGACCAGGGTGGCGGTGGTCACCTTCCCCTTGGGGATGACCCTGTTCTCCTCCAGATCCTTGAGCCAACGAGTCGCCAGGGTGTCATCAACTTTCAGTGAATCCGAGTAGTAGTGATACCCGTTGACCGGCACGCCGATGGCCTCAGCCGTGAGCTTGGCGGCCTCCGCCGGATGACTGTTAGCCCACCGTTGCCCCTTGATGATGGCCCGAACGAATGCCGCCACCTTGTCCGGATTCTTCTTGATGAACTCATCTCGGAAGGTATAGTAGGTGATCCCCGCCGACGCCCCCAGGCCGGTTTCACTGGTGTCGGCGATCTTCCGGGCTCCGGCTTCCACCATCCCCTTGTAAAAAGGTGGATGAACCTCCGACAGGTCGAGAAGCCCCAACTTGAGAGCCTGGATGGCCTGCACGTCCGGCATGGTCACCCACTCGAATTTGCTTCGGGGGATTCCATACTTATCGGCCAGCAGGTTCGTCTCGAAATCGGCGCAGATGTTGGTGGTTATGGTGGCGACCTTGATCTTCCCCGGAATGTTTTTCAGATCGGCAAAACTTTTGACATTGGGGTGCTTCTTGGAATTGACGAACCACCACATATGCCGAAATTTGGGGTCGATCTTGTTATCCGTCGGTTCGATATCCCCTTCGGCAACGCCGGTGATCTTGGCGCCTCCGGCCTTGGCCACTGCCAGGGTATTGGGATGAAAGGAACGGACATCGTTGTCTCCCCTCAGTATCGAAGGGATCTGCAACGCCGGCTGAGTTTCACCGGTGTAGGCTATTTTGATCCCCTCCTGGGCGAAATAGCCCAGACGGTCGGTGACGACCCAGGGGGTGACCGAGCAATCCTTGGCGCTCCAGGTCTTGATGATGAACGGCTCTTTACCGGTCTGTGCCGCGACGTTATCGGCGGACCCGGGAAGCATGACTGCCGCTCCGATCATCAGCAGCGCCACCCCTGTGTATATTGTTTTCAGACGTCCCTGTTCATTCATAACGGTGGCTCCCCGGTTGCGGCATTGATGCTGAACGCAAAAAGGCCAAGGGAAAATCTCCTTGGCCTCCAGCTTTCTGGTAAGCCTGCCGGCATCGTAACTCAGCCGTCAGTACTGCTTATGGGTTCAGCTGATCTGAATTCAAAACAAAAAAAGAGGTCAAGGATACAGATCCAAGACCTCCGGTTTTCCGGTTAGTCAGACGTTTATTCGGTTATCGGGATTCGGATGTCGTTGGCCCTAACGAGTATCTATCTCTATAGGGTGAGTAGCTTATACCATCCGGCACGGTTTGGCGTCAAGATAAATCTTTACTGTCTATAGATTTTATTACCTGACTCATGCCGCCAGTTTTGCAGGAGTGCTCAACGATGCATGGATTTCAACATCGGCTGATTGATATCCGCCGAATTCAACAAACCGACCCCGGAGACCAGAGCGCCACGTGAGGATCGGGGTAACGTTATAACCGTCCTCAAAAAATACCGATATTTGTTAAGATATATTCATCAAATATCTTGACAGCGGTCAATTAATAGGTCACCTTGCAGTCTGCGGACCATGTGTATTAACCAATGACGTATAACGTAGGGGCGCGGCTTGCTGCGCCCTGCTGCTGAGCCCGGCCGGGTAATTCAAGAACCAAGGCCGGGCGGAGCAAAGGGACAATGAACTATGACCTTTAATCCCAACATTCACCACCGGCGCTCCATTCGCTTGCAAGATTATGACTATACCCATACCGGGGCTTATTTCATCACGATCTGTGTCCAGAACCATGAATGCCTGCTCGGGAATATTGGTAATGGCGTCATGACGATGAATGACGCGGGGCGGATGGTGGAAACGGTGTGGCGGGGTTTGCCGTGCCGATTTCCGTTAGTGGAACTGGATGCCTTTGTGGTAATGCCGAACCAAGTGCATGGAATTGTTAGTATTTACGATGATATTGGTCCACCAAGTAGTGTCCCGAACGGTTCTGACCATCTGGGAGCAGCAATGCCGGGTGGACCGATGCTGGGCGGACCAAGGCCGGGCGGACCAAGGCCCGCCCCTACTACGTTGGGAACCATTGTTTGTGCATTCAAATCGATTGCGGCGATACAGGTAAACCGACTCTTGTCTCGCACAGCTCTTCCTTTCTGGCAACGCAACTATTTCGAGAGAGTGATTCGTAACAATTCGGAATTGAACGAAATTTGTAAATATATCGGCAACAATCCGCTCAAATGGTCCATCAACGAACATCTGGAATCATCGGATATTCCAACCTTGGGTTGATCCCCATCGAAATCCTGATTGCACATCCATTAACGAACATCTGGAATCATCGGATAATTCCAACGCTAACGTAGGGGCGCGGCTTGCTGCGCCCGGTGGTTGCTGCGCCCGGTTTCTGCGTCCGATCGAATGTACGGGGCATTCGCGAAACAATGTCGGGCGGACAACATCGAGCGGATCAATACCTAGCGGACCAAGGCCGGGCGGACCAAGGCCGGATAGACCAAGACCGGATAGACCAAGGCCGGGCGGACCAAGGCCCGCCCCTACCGGGACCAATGGTGTGGTCTTTTGGATTTATTCCGAAAATACTGCTCAAAAACGCATTCATGAACTCACCTCGTTCGGCAACTCACCCTACCCTTCACGACCTCAGATCCGACTCTTTTCGTCCCTGTGGCTGATTCATACCCGGATACGGGTTTGTTCATCTCTTCCAACCTTGGAACCACAGTCCGGCCCATCCCCTCTTAGAGAAACGTATCACTCCCCTCGAAAAAGATCAAATTCGTGCAAAAGTATTTATTCTCAGTTTGAAAGTGGGCTTTTAATGGGTCACTCTCCGGCCTGCTAGTCGGGCTAAGGTAGAGCAGGAACAAGTGTGCATATCATTAAAATGTTACGCATGTTGGCACCGCCCCTCCCCGGTAAAATTCAGATTGCTCATGGTAGAATTTACTGTTACGGTGCGGCAGTCAGTTACGATCGCGTTAAGGATACCCTTCCGTACGCCGGCTTTTATTTAAAGAGCGGGGGAACGGTTGGCGTGAATTCTAAAGGAGTCCATCATGCAGATAGCCAATCCGATATATGACGTCGTCTTCAAATATCTCATGGAAGACGCGAAAATAGCCAAGTTATTGATCTCCTCAATAATAGATGAGGAAATCGAAACGCTCGATTTTCGTCCGCAGGAATTTACTGCTGAAATCGACAAGGGAAAATTTGAGGGAAGATTCGGCCTGTTGACGGTGTATCGTCTGGATTTCAGCGCCACGATTAAAACCGGTGACGGTCTGAAACAGGTCTTGATCGAGATCCAAAAAGCTAAATTCGCCACGGACATCATGCGTTTCAGGGGTTATCTGGGAAGCCAGTACAGCAATAAAAGCAACACCCACATAGAGACGATCAACAATCATTCAAGAAGAATCGGGATACCGATCATCGGCATATACTTTCTTGGACATAAGCTTGACAATACCGATGCTTCAATAATCGGCGTGAACCGCGCCTACAAGGATCTGGTCACCGGTGAGCAGCTGACGGTAAAGGAGAGTTTTATCGAAAGTCTGACTCATGACAGCTATGTGATCCAGATTCCGAGTCTGGCTAGCAGGAA
>CAIUWK010000063.1 GCA_903902855.1 uncultured Geobacter sp.
GCCGGAAATAATGCGATTACCGCTTGGCAAGAGCTCGGTATAGGAGAGATTAAATTCACGATCGACAAGGCGCTTTGCATTTTCATCTTGGTAATCATTGGGGGCAATCGCTTGACCGTTGATATCCACAAGGCGACCGCGCAGAACGTTCAGAAGTCGGCAACCCTCTCGCTGGATAACATGATCTACCGGGTTCAGACCCAGATTAACTTCTAATCGTTTCACCCGGTCCACCTCTGTGGGCCTCCTTCCTGGGGGGCTTAGATCCCCCAATTTTTCTTCACAAACGACCCGCCCTGGCGGGTCGTTTTATTTATTTTCCCGGGGGCGCTTTTTTTACATTACCGTGGAATAATCTCCATGGCGCTGCAACATGCTTCCGTCATACTCGGCTCATCAAACATGAGGAGGTTATGTATGACCCTGACACTGAAGGATGATTATTACGAGTGGTTTTGTGAGTGGTGTGACTCGATCAATGTGACGTTGATTCATCGGGTTACCGATGGGACCTTCTCCTGCTGCGCCTGTCACCGGCAGAGGGGGGATGTCTGACCTGTTGACCGGAGTCTCCCGCCATCAAGAGCCACCGCTCTTGATCAGGCGGATACTCCGGGAATGAAACAGGCTTGGTTTGTCTGGCAGCGGTTCCGAAAGGTGCTCAGCTGGCGCCGAGACGATAGAAGGCCACGGCATTGTCGTGATAAACCCGGTGCGCGTTCTCCTCTCCCAGAGCTTCTTTTACCAAGTTGAAGTCGTTATCCTCATAAGGGCGGGGTGCCCTGGTGGAGGGGAGGTCGGTGCCGAACATGAGCGCTGCCGGATTGGCGGCATGGAGCTCCTGTAGCGCGCCCCGCACCGGGAAGTCAACCCTGCCGAATCCTGTGCACTTGACTCTCACCCCCTGCTCCGCCAGCTTCAGCAGGGTCCCAAATCCCGCGGATTCAAGCCCCAGATGATCGATACTCACCGCAGGGAGCGCCACCAGGGTGGGGTACAGTTCCGCCAGATCCCGAGACTCCACGTACAGTTCCAGATGCCAGCCAACCAGGTCGTGCAGCCGCCGGGCCATCCTCTCCAGATCTTCTCTTCCCGCCGATCCCCCCCGCCTCAGATTGAAGCGTACCCCCCGCACCCCGGCCCGGTCCAGAGAGAGGAGCTCTTCGTCGGTAACCGTCGCCGGAACCTGGGTTACCCCCACGAATCCGGGCCCCAACTCACCCAGGGCCGCCAGCAGATAGCTCTGATCATACCCCTGGAAGGAGCCGGAGACGACGGCCCCCCCGGAGAGCTCGTACCCTTTCATCCGGCTCCGATAGTCGTCGCAGGAAAATGCTTCCGGCAGATAGCCGTTATTGGGGAGGAGCGGGAAGCGGGGGTCGATGATGTGGAAGTGTACGTCAAAGAGTCTTCGCGTCATGCCATGCCCCCCTAACCCCTAACCCCTAACCCCGAACCCCGTCTTTAAAGGAGCGGTTCCCGAATGTGGCGGCGCATCTCCGCCAGGGTGGCGGCGTAATCGTTGCTCCGGAAGACGGCATTCCCCGCCACAAAGACATCGGCGCCGGCGTGGGAGATCCGGGCGATGTTCTCCACCGTGACCCCGCCGTCCACCTCCAGTTCCGTCTCCAGGCCGCGCCGGTCCAGGAGGGCGCGCAGGGTCTGAATCTTGGGGATGGAGGATTCGATGAAAGCCTGCCCCCCGAAGCCGGGGTTGACGGTCATGAGGAGGACGAGATCCAGATCTTCCAGGATGTGGTCGAGGCAGTGCAGGGAGGTGGCGGGGTTCAACGAGACCCCGGCTCTCTTTCCAAGCGACTTGATGAGTTGCACGGTGCGGTGGAGGTGAATGTCGGCCTCGGCATGGACCACGATGAGATCGGCGCCTGCCTTGGCAAAGTCCTCGATATAGCGGTCAGGATGCTCGATCATCAGGTGGACGTCAAAGGGGAGCTTGGTCACCTTGCGCAGGGAGGCCACCACCGGCGGGCCGATGGTGATGTTGGGGACGAAGTGGCCATCCATGACGTCCAGATGGATATAATCGGCCCCTGCTGCCTGTACGGCTCTGATCTCTTCCCCCAGTCGGGAAAAATCTGCGGAGAGGATGGATGGTGCGATCTTTTTCATGGGCTCCTCGAAGGTATCCGGTGATGAGACGACGGGATGCAGTGTAGCGACAAAACGTGGCGGATTCAAGCGCCGATGTCATAAGTTATTCGTTCTCACTCCTGCCGGCGGTCACCTCTTTCAGAAACCTCTCAATCCTTTGCCGGCATTCGTCGGGCGCCTCCTCATGGGGGTTATGCCCACAGTGGTCGATGATCTCCAGGCGCGCTTCGGGGACCGTATCACGGAGCCGCTCCCCCTGCCGGACTCTCACGACCCGGTCGTCTCTCCCCCAGAGGAGGAGCAGTGGCATTTCCAGCCGGGGATATTCGGAGGAGAACTCCTCCCACTGCGCCGGTATCATCTGCCGCACCGTCCTGACCAGGGCGTGTACCGTCCCCTTTCCCCGGAAGGAGTCGGCGTAGCGCTCCCGATGCCGGTCATCCACCAGCTTCACATCATGATAGATGGAGGTCAGCGCCCGGGTGACCACGTACCGGTTGGGAAGGATCATCAGGAGGAGGGTGCCCAGGAGAGGGGCCTCGAGGTAGCGGAAAAAACGGGGGAGGGGTTGCGGCCAGGCCGGGGCACCCATGAGGATTACTCCCGCCAGGAGCCGCCGCGATGTGGACCTGCGGGCCATGATAGCCGTCAGGAGCGCGACGGTCCCACCGTAGGAGTGCCCCACCAGGAAGGTCCCGGACAGGTTGAGTTCCGTCAGAAAGGCCAGCACGATGGCTGCCTGTTCCACGGGGCCGTAGTCGGTGTCATGGGGCTTGGAAGAGCGGCCGAACCCCTTCATGTCCATGAGATAGAGAGTGTATTCGTCGCAGGGAAAACGCTCCCGGAGATCGTCCCAGGTGCTGCGTGATGCGGCGAAACCGTGCAGCAAGAGGAGCGGGATCGGGCCGCTCCCCTGCCGTTCGTACCGGATGCAGACTCGGGGGCCGTAGCCGAAGCAGCACCAGACCGCATCCGGTTCGGCGCTCCTCATGGGGTGGCGGCTCTGTGGCTCATCATGATGGCAGGGCAAATGAGGACTCCGGATTATTCCTGGCCCCGGGGTCTCAGAAAGACGACAAAGGCGCCGGTCCCCCCCATCTGGCGGGGGGCCGGGGCGAACTCCACCACGCTTTTCCCCCCCTTGTCCCGTAACCATCCGGCAACCGCCTCCTGGAGGACCGGTTCGCCGGGGGAGTTGTTCCCCTTGCCGGTGATGATCAGTACCGCCTTCATCTCCCGTTGCCAGGCGCCGTCGATGAAGCGGCCGAGACTCTCCAGAGCCTCGTCACGGGTCAATCCATGCAGATCCAGCTCCATCCTGATCTTGATGCTCCCCTGCTTCAGCTGTTTTAAGCGGCTGGCCGAAAGAGGGGGGGGGGAATCGTCATCGTCGGGAATCTCGTCCTGGAATCGGACCTGCATCCCCTGCAGCGTCTTCAGGAAGAGCTGACACTCCTCTTCTTCCAGCTTTCTGACCCGGAGTGCGGGAGGAGACGGAATCGGAGAGGTTGGGGAGCGCGGCTCTCCCCGGTGCGGGGTGGCCAGCGGCCGCACGTCGGAGACCGACCGGAAAAAAAGGTCCAGATCGTCCTCTTCCTCATCCTCCGGCGGTGGAGGTGGCGGGGGTGGAGGGGGAGCGGAAGGAGCCGGCGTCGCCTTGACGACCACCCCCTTCAGTGCGGTAAAGGGGGCCGGCGTGAACTCTTTCGGTTTGGGAGGTTGCTGCGTCTTTTTCATAAATTCACTCGTAGTATATTGATCTCTCACAACGACACGAAGGCACAAAGAAGGCATAAGAGTTAAACATTTACCTTGGTTATCCTGAAATCATTCTGTTTTATCTGTTTGGCTTTCTTTATGCCTTCGTGTGAGTTGATTTTATCTTGATCCGCGTTCATCAGCGTTTATCCGCGTCCTATTTGGTTCCGGATTGTCCGGTTTAGGGATAAGGACGAGCTGGATGCGCCGGTTTCTGGCCCGGCCGAGTTCCGAGATGTTGTCCGACAGAGGGCGGTACTCTCCGTAGGAAACAGCAGAAAGAGCCAGAGGAGTGACCCCTCCATCCTGGAGGAGGCGGGTGACGGTGACGGCCCGGGCCGCGGCCAGTTCCCACCCGGAGGGGAACTGTTGCAGGGACCAGGAGGCGCTGAGCAGAGTTTCGGTGTACCCTTCCACCCGGATACTCTTCCCCTTGACCCCTTTCAGGTAGCCGGCCAGTTTCCCCAGCGTCGTTCCGGCCGATTTTTTCAGCTTGCTGCTGCCGGGGTCAAAGAGGAGCGGTTCAAACAGGGTCACCGTCAGGGTTCCCTGTAGCTCGGAAACGGTTACCTCTCCCCGGGCGATCTCGTCCTTTATGAGTCCCTGCAGCTCTTCGTAGGCGGCGCTGGTTTTCCGGACATCATCGTTTCTGCCTTTCAGGATGCCGGCAATATCCTCTCTCAGCGAGACATTGCTCCCCGAAAGTTCCACGACCTTCTGCCGGAGTTCGAAGATGGACGCGGAGAGGGTATCTTCCTTGGCCTTGAGCAGCTCTTCCACGCTCTTCCGGTCGGCCTCACATTTTCTGTTCAGCTCGGTGAGGGCCGTCACCTGGTCGACCAGTTCCGATCGGCGTTTCTCCCGGTCGGCTTCGGTCCGGCTCTGTTCCGCCTGCTCCAGGCGCAGTCGGCTTACTTCCCTGGTCAGGCTCTCCGCTTCGGCCGCCTTCCGGTCAAAGGTTCCGGTGGAAACACAGCCGCCGGCCACGAGCAGGAGGAGAGCCGGGATGAGGCGCTGGGGATAGGTCAGGCGCATGGGGATCTCTCAAAAAGTGCGGGTTGGACTCTTGACAGGCAAGGGGGAGGCGGACGAGGGGCCGGGGTAAAGCCACGCCTGGACGGCGGGAGTATACCAAATCGGAGCGGGTAAAGTCAATGCAACCGCACGGCTCCCACTTCCCGGCGAAGGGGGCTTTTCTCGTTGACCTCATCACGGTTCTGACATACAGTGCCCCGATGATGGGTAACTGTACCCGCCCGCCTTGACAAGAGCCCCGGGAGTTGTTTTATTAAAACCATCGCGCGTTGCCGCCGGATCTTTTCCGGGACGGACTTCGGCACGGAGAGCGTCGGGGAACATCCCCTGAGATACGCCAGAGGAGCTTGAAATAATGGAAGAAATCCAGGAAGCCGAAGAGCTGAAGATACCGGACGTCCTCCCCCTTCTCCCGGTACGGGATGTGGTGGTGTTTCCCTATATGATTCTCCCGCTCTTCGTGGGGCGCGAGATGTCGGTGAATTCGGTGGAGCATGCCCTCGCCAATGACCGGCTGATCTTTCTGGCCACCCAGAAAGACATGAACGATGAAGATCCGGCCCCCGAGGCCATCTATGAAGTCGGCACCATCGCCATGATCATGCGGATGCTGAAGCTTCCCGATGGCCGGGTGAAGATTCTCGTCCAGGGGCTGGCCAAGGGGACCATCACGGAGTATCTCTCCGTCAAGCCGTTTTATTCCGTACAGGTCCAGCGGCTGGTGGAGGTTCAGGAGGAAGAGCAGTCCCTGGAGACCGAGGCGCTCATGCGCAACGCCCGGGAACAGGTCTCCCGGATCATCGCCCTGGGGAAATCCATCTCCCCCGAGGTGCTGGTTATCATGGAGAACATGCAGGACCCGGGAAGCCTGGCCGACCTGGTTGCCAGCAATATCGGACTCAAGGTTCAGGAGTCCCAGCAGCTGCTGGAGATTTTCTCCCCCACGGACCGGCTGAAGAAGGTGACGGAGTTCCTGAACAAGGAGACGGAACTCCTCACCATGCAGCAGCAGATCCAGACCGCCGCCAAGGAGGAGATGGGGAAGAGCCAGCGGGAGTATTACCTCCGGGAGCAGCTCCGGGCCATTCAGCAGGAGCTGGGGGAGGCTGACTCCCGTTCCGAAGAGCTGGCTGATCTCCGGAAGGCCGTGGAAGAGGCGAAGATGCCCGAGGCTGTGGAGAAGGAGGCGCTGAAGCAGCTGCACCGGCTGGATCAGATGCACCCGGACGCCGCCGAGGCGGGGATGCTCCGCACCTATCTGGACTGGCTGGTGGAGCTCCCCTGGAGCATCTCCACCCGGGATTCCCTGGACATGAAGCGGGCCAAGAAGATCCTGGACGAGGACCATTACTATCTGGACAAGATCAAGGAGCGGATACTGGAGTTCCTGGCGGTGCGCAAGCTCCGCAAGAAGATGAAGGGGCCGATCCTCTGCTTCGTGGGGCCTCCCGGCGTGGGGAAGACCTCTCTGGGAAAATCCATCGCCCGGGCCATGGGGCGCAAGTTCGTCCGGGTCTCCCTGGGGGGGATGCGGGACGAGGCTGAGATTCGCGGTCACCGGCGGACCTACGTGGGGGCGCTGCCCGGCAGGATCATTCAGGGGCTCAAGCAGGCGGGCTCCAATAACCCCCTCTTCATGCTGGACGAACTGGACAAGCTCGGTTCCGATTTCCGGGGTGATCCCTCATCGGCTCTCCTGGAGGTGCTGGACCCGGAACAGAACCACATGTTCTCGGATCACTATATCAACCTCCCCTTCAACCTTTCCAACGTGATGTTCATCGCCACGGCCAACCAGATCGACACGGTGCCGGGACCGCTGCGGGACCGGATGGAGGTTATCCATCTCTCCGGTTACACGGAGGAGGAAAAGCTGGAGATCGCCAAGCGGTATCTGGTGCCGCGTCAGATGAAAGATAACGGGGTCGGCACCCGGTATATCACCATTACCGACGAGGCGATCAATACCGTCATCTCCCAGTATACCCGTGAGGCGGGGTTGCGAAACCTGGAGCGGGAGATCGGGAGCCTCTGCCGGAAGATCGCCCGGAAGGTGGCCGAAGGGGATAAGAAAAAGGTTGCCATTACCGCAGGGACCGTGAAGAAGTACCTGGGCCCCCCCCGGTTTCTCCGGGAAGACGAGATGGAGCATAATGAGATCGGCATCGTCACCGGTCTGGCCTGGACCGCCGTAGGGGGAGAGGTTCTCCATGTGGAGGCGACCATCATGAAAGGGAAGGGGGGGCTGACCATCACCGGCTCTCTGGGGGATGTGATGAAGGAGTCCATCCAGGCGGCCCTCTCCTGTATCCGTTCCCGCTCGGCGGAGCTGAACCTCACGGAGGATATCTTCGGCGCTTCGGAGATTCATGTGCATGTGCCGGCCGGGGCGATCCCCAAGGATGGACCCTCGGCGGGGATCACCATGGCCACGGCCCTGGTCTCCGCCCTGACCAAGGTGCCGGTGAAGCGGGAGGTGGCCATGACCGGCGAGATCACCCTGCGCGGCAAGGTTCTCCCCATCGGCGGCCTCAAGGAGAAGATGCTGGCGGCCATCCGGGCCGGGATCACCACGGTGATCATCCCCGAACAGAACCGCAAGGACCTGGAAGAGATCCCCAAGCAGATCCTGAGAAAGGTTAAGGTGATCCCGGTGAAGTGGATCGACGAGGTGCTGAAAATCGCCCTGGAGAGCTACCCGCCACCCGCGTTGCCGACCAAAACGGAGCCCCCGGTGGAGGGTGCCGCCAAGGCAAAGCCGGTCTCCCGGCGGAGTACCCCGCGTCCCCCCAGCCTGACGGTGGAGGGGGGGAGGTGACCCTGAACGAACTGGGGGAGTTCGGCTTCATCGGCCGGATCGCCACCTCTGCTGGTTCCGGCGGCGGCGTTGTCTTGGGTATCGGAGACGACGCCGCCGCCGTCATTCCCACCCCCGGTCTGCAGACCCTGGTCACCGCCGACATGCTGGTGGAAGGGGTCCATTTCGACCTGGCGTTCACCCCCCCCTTCGAGTTGGGGCGTAAGTCTCTGGCGGTGAATCTCTCCGATATCGCCGCCATGGGGGGGATTCCCCGCTTTGCGCTCCTCTCCCTGGCCATCCCTCCGGGGCTCTCCCTGGAGATTCTCGATCCCTTTATCGCCGGCTTTACCAGCCGAGCAAAAGAGCACGGCGTCACCCTCATCGGGGGGGACACCTGCTCTTCCCGTTCCGGCTTTGTCATCTCCGTGACTCTCATGGGGGAACAGGAGCCGGAACGGATCGTCCGCCGCTCCGGCGCCGGTGGGGGAGATCTGCTCTATGTCACCGGCTTTGTGGGGGATTCCGCCCTGGGGCTGGCGCTTCTTCGGCAAGGGGAGCGAGTGGGAGCCGCCATAACCCGTCACCTGGACCCGATCCCCCGCACGGCAGCAGGGGTGGCGCTGGCCGCAAAGGGGATGGCCACCGCCATGATCGATGTGAGCGACGGGACTCTGGCCGATCTGGGGCATCTCCTGAAACTCTCGGGGTGCGGGGCCAGGCTGTTTCTGGACCGGCTCCCTCTTTCACCGGAATATCTGTGGCGGGTCCCGGAGCTGAAGGATGACTTTTTTTCCCGGGCCCTCTCGGGGGGGGAGGATTACGAACTTCTCTTTACCGCGCCGGCGGAGAGGGAAGAGGAGATCGCCGCTCTCGCCGCATCCCTTAACCTTCCCATGACCGTCATCGGCGAGATCTCCAGAGCTCCCGGCCTGATCATCATCTCCCCCGACGGCTCCTCCCATATCCCCGCATCCCGCGGTTTCGACCACTTCGCCAGATAATCCGTCAAATGTTCTCGCGTTGACTCTCCCACAACCCCCTGAGTCGGGCAGAAAGCTCCTCAATACTCCCCCGGTTGTCGATGACCAGGTCCCCTCGGGCCGCCTTTTCCGCCAACGGCATCTGGGCCGCCATCCGTTGCCGCGCCTCCTGAGAACTCAGGCCGTCCCGGGCCGTGACTCGTTGCAGTTGAGTCGCCTCATCCAGGTCGATCACCCAGATTTCGGAGCAGAGGGAGTCGGCCCCGGCCTCCATGAGGAGCGGCGCCATGTAGAAGACGATCCGGGCGCCGGACTCTTCCAGCTCCTGCAGCCTCCGTTGCGCCAGGCTCCGAACCTCCGGATGGATGATCCCTTCCAGAGTCCTGCGAGCCTGGGGCTCCCCAAAGACCAGCTTACCCAGCGCACCGCGGTCCAGGGTCCCATCCTTTTGGAGCAGTCGGTTGCCGAAGGCGGCGACGATGGCGGCCAGCGCCCCGGTTCCGGGCAAAACCGCGTCCCGGGCCAGGAGATCCGCATCGATGACCGGCGCCCCCAGCTCTGCCAGGAGTCGTGCCGCGGTACTCTTACCCGAGGCGATTCCTCCGGTGAGGCCGATGACCCTCATCCGGAACATCCCTCCAGGCGTCGGAGTTGCAGTTCGATCTGCCGCCCCACAAACGTGACGCAGGGCTCCCCCGGGGCGGAGGTGGCGGCGCTCTGGAAGAGGGGGCGAATCCGGCGGCAGAGTTCCATTAATTCGGGGAAGAGAGGGTGGCAGCCGTACTGGTGGCTATGACAGGAGATGGCAATCCCTGTGGAGAGAAAATGAACCCCATGGCCGGCAAAGAAGGTTCGTCTTCGGGGGGTAAAAACGTGATGGTAGGAACCGCCATCGATCATGAAATCCCCGGCAGCCAGCTGCTCCCCCAATTCCTGAAAGGTTGCGTCCAGCTGCGGCCCCCCCTGTGCCAGGATCAGGATGGCCCGGGGGGGGGAGAGTTGCCCGATGAATTCTTCGATGGTCGTGCAGGGGAGCACGGGGAGCCCCCGACTCTGGGTCCGGAGTTCCGCCACGAGGTGGGGATCACGGTCATAGCCGGCCACGGAAAAACCTTGGCGGGCAACGGCAAGAGTCAGGTTGCGGCTGAGGAGGCCGAGGCCGAGGATGCCCAGGGTGCAGCTTGTGGAGGAGCAACTGGTTGTTGTCATAATGCGGTAACTCGCAAGGTGCCGGCAAGGTATATGGGAGAGAGTGGGGTGCCGTCTCTCTTCTCTTTGTAAATTGCCTCGAAATGTAACAGAGGAGGCGTCAGAGAGCAAGATGGTTTGCATTCATGAGACTTGACAGAGGCTGTTGTCGGCTGTTATGGTTCCCCGGTGGAGCGATCGATGAGAAAAGGGGGAGTCATGACAGGTATCGGAACGAGCATGGTTGCCGCAACATGCCTGGCGGCGGTTCTTCTGCTTTGTACGGCCACGCTTCGGGCCGGACAATCCGTTTCCCCTGAGGAAAAGAGTGCCGGAGCCGGTTATGAGGTTCTGAAGAGAGGGGTGGTGGAGCGCTTCGGTTCCGCCAAGCCCCGGGAATGGGGCGAAACGGTTACAGGGGTTAAAACAAGGCTGAACAGCAGGGAAAAGGTCATCGCCCTTACCCTGGACGCCTGCGGCAGTCGCAGCGGGATGGGGTTCGATGCCGAACTCCTGGCATTTCTTGAACGGGAGAAGATTCCTGCCACCCTCTTTATCAACGCCCGCTGGATAGGGCCGAATCAGGAGAGCTTCAGCCGCCTGGCGGCCAATCCTCTCTTCGAAATCGCCAACCACGGCCTGGGACACAAGCCGGCATCGGTAACGGGAAAATCCGTGTACGGCATCTCCGGGACAAAGGATCCGGCGGAACTGGTGGATGAAGTCGAGCTGAATGCCAGGAAGATCGAGGCGTTGACCGGGCGCCGTCCCCGCTTTTACCGCTCCGGCACCGCCTACTACGATGAGGTGGCGGTGCAGGTGGCTCAGGCGCTGGGTCATCAGGTGGCCGGCTTTTCAATCCTGGGAGACGCGGGGGCTACCTATACGCGGGAAGAGGTGAAAAAGGCGCTCCTGACCTCGACTCCCGGTTCCATTATCATCGCTCACATGAATCATCCCCAGGGGGGGACTGCCCCCGGCATCATGGATGCCGTCCCGGAACTGAGAAAACTGGGGTTCAGGTTTGTCCGGCTCTCGGATCTGCCGCTGAAGTAGAAGCGTTCACGCAGAGACTCAGAGAAAGCCGACACTGCTTCAGCCGGACCCCAACGGATAGATAGGCGCTCCATTCCACAGCCATGTTCGGCTCCTCTACATGGGTTCATTCGCGTTCGGGTGAGAGACCCTACCTCAACGCCAGCTCCCGCTCTTCCAGCCGCTTGATCCGGTCCCGCAGTTCCGCGGCCTTCTCGAAATCCAGCTCCTTGGCCGCAGCCAGCATCTCTTTCCGGAACTTCTTCACCAGCTTGGGAATATCCTTCAGCGAACCGTACTCCTCACCCGGTTCGGCGGCAAGGGGGACGGTGTAGTAGTCCTTCTCGGAGATGGACTCCAGGATGCTCCGTAAACCTTTGACCACGGTCTGGGGGGTGATGTCGTGCCGGATGTTATACTCCCCCTGAATCTTCCGACGGCGCTGGGTCTCATCCAGGCAGGCCTGCATGGAACGGGTGATCTTGTCGGCGTACATGATCACATGCCCGGCCACGTTCCGGGCGGCCCGGCCGCAGGTCTGGATGAGAGAGCGGGTGGAGCGGAGAAACCCCTCCTTGTCGGCGTCCAGAATCGCCACCAGGGAGACCTCGGGGAGATCCAGCCCCTCCCGGAGGAGATTGATCCCCACGAGGACGTCGAATTCCCCCAGCCGGAGCGCCCGGAGGATCTGCATCCGCTGGATGGTGTCGATGTCCGAATGGAGGTACTTTACCCGCACCCCCAACTCCCGGTAGTAGGTGGTCAGCTCTTCGGCCATCCGCTTGGTGAGGGTGGTGACCAGAACCCGTTCCCCCCTGGCCACGGTCTCTCGCACCTCATGGAGGAGGTCGTCCACCTGGCCGGCGCCACTTCCCCCCTCCTGAGTCGGGATGGGAGTCACCGGGCGGACCTCTATGACCGGGTCCATGAGTCCTGTGGGGCGGATCACCTGCTCCACCACCACCCCGCCGGCATGTTGCAGCTCGTACTCCGCCGGGGTGGCGGAGATGTAGACCACCTGGTTGATCTTCGCTTCGAACTCGGGGAAGGTGAGGGGGCGGTTATCCAGGGCCGAGGGGAGCCGGAAACCGTAGTTGACCAGGGTCTCCTTGCGGGAGCGGTCTCCTCGGTACATCCCCCCCACCTGGGAGACGGTGATGTGGGACTCGTCCACGAAGAGGATGAAATCCTTGGGAAAGTAGTCGATAAGAGTAAAAGCCGGTTCCCCGGCCTGGCGGCCGTCGAAGTGGCGGGAGTAGTTCTCGATCCCTTGGCAGAACCCCACCTCCTCCAGCATCTCGATGTCGAAGTAGGTCCGCTGCTCGATCCGCTGGGCCTCCAGGAGCATGTTCTGTTCCCGGAACCACCGGATACGCTCCTCCAGTTCCAGCCGGATCAGCTCCACTGCCAGCTCCAGGCTCTCCTTGGTGGCCACATAATGGGATGCGGGGTAGATGGAGAGTTTGGTGAGGCGGTGGAGGATCTGCCCCCGCAGCGGGTCGATCTCGGCGATGGCCTCCACCGTGTCGCCGAAGAACTCGATGCGGTAGGCCCGCTCGTCGTCATGGGCCGGAAAAACCTCCACCACGTCCCCCCGCACCCGGAAGGTCCCCCGGTGGAAGTCCAGGTCGTTGCGCTCGTACTGGATCTCGATGAGTTTCTTCAGCAGGGTGTCCCGTCCGTACTCGTCCCCCTGGTGGAAGAAGATATGCATGGACTGGTACGCCTCGGGGGAGCCGATGCCGTAGATGCAGGAGACCGAGGCGACGATGATCACGTCCCGTCGGGTGAGGAGACTCCGGGTGGCGGCGTGGCGGAGCTTGTCGATCTCGTCGTTGATGGCCGAGTCCTTCTCGATGAAGGTGTCGGTGGTGGGGAGATACGCCTCGGGCTGGTAATAGTCGTAGTAGGAGACGAAATACTCCACGGCGTTGTCGGGAAAAAGCTCCTTGAATTCCCCGTAGAGTTGGGCCGCCAGGGTCTTGTTGGGGGCGAGGACCAGGGCCGGCCGGTTCAGGGAGGCGATGACGTTGGCCACCGTAAAGGTCTTCCCCGAGCCGGTGACCCCCAGGAGGACCTGGTCCCGGTCGCCACGGTTTAGCCCCTCCACCAGTTCGGTGATGGCCTGGGGCTGGTCCCCCTGGGGGGAGTAGGGTGAGGTAAGGATGAAGCGATCCATGGCCGCTATCTTATCATGAACCGCCCGGGGAGTGGCGGGGAAAGTGGGGAAGAGGATAGTCATCTTCAAGATGAGACAGGTATATTCTCTTTACAGCCGCTTCTGTCTGACTTATAGCCTATGGCATGAAATCTGCCACGATTACTTTCCATAATTTTCATATGCCGCTTCCAGAACTGGTTTACCAGCGGCTCAAATCAGCGGCGAAAAAACAGCGGAAACCGGCGACACAACTGGCGAAACAGGCGCTTGAACAGTGGCTTGATGAACAGGAGCAGCTGGTCCTGCATGAAGAGATCGCCTCATACGCCGCCGCCATGGCCGGAACCGCTGATGATCTGGACGAATTTCTCGAAGCCGCTTCGGTGGAGCATCTGGCTGAAGCGGAAACGACATGATGAAGCGGGGTGATGTCTACTGGGCCAATCTTGCCCCCCGATCCGGCTCCGAACAGACGGGAAGGTGTCCGGTCATTATTCTTTCCCATGATGCGTTCAATCAGATCGTCGGTTGGAAATCCATTATTGTGGTGCCGGTTTCGACCTCGCAACAGCAGGCCAGACGAGGGCCGACCGTGGTTTCTCTTGCCGCCGGGACCGCCGGTCTAGCCAGCGACTGCAACGCCATCTGCCATCAGATAACCACCCTTGATCGCGGCAAATTGACGGACCGCATGGGGCAGCTCCCCGTTGAAATGCTGGCCGCCGTGGAAAAGGCCCTGCTTGCGGCCATGGATATACGTCGATAGCAGTATCCGGAGCTTAACCGTCAATCCACCAACAGATTCCCTTTTTTCCCGTCCCACAACCACCCCTCTCCCCGACCCTCTCCCACTGAGGGGAGAGGGAGCGAAACCAGACCTTTCCTGCTGAGGGGAGAGGGAGCAGAAGGTATTTGCAATGTGTATATGGTATATGTATATGGGGTCAGGCGTCCAAGTTGATAAGTTGAGAGCATGGGGGGGTGAGGTTCTACCTGAACCTTACCACCCCTGACCCCTCCTAAAATAGGAGGGGGGGAGTAAAGACGCGGGTCAGATTTGACATTCAGACATTCTGCATCGCACCAGCTCTTTCCACATGACTACAAAGACCCGAAGAAGCCGCCAACGTCTTTTGGAGACGGTCAGGGGTTCATGCGTTGCGAGACCTTGCCAAATCGGCAAGATCTTACTGGAGCTGTTCCCATTAAGGCAAAAAAGACCATTTTACCCAACTTCGGCGCGCCGAAGATTCGTCTAAACGAGCGGAATATAACTGTACACGATTTAAAATCTGAAATATGCGCAGCATGAGTTTACCGCTAAACGGGAATCCGCTGCTGCCGGATCATCAGTTCAGCGACTTTATCTACTGGTACATCGAATCGCAAAGCTTGACCAATGAGACCTTGAGCGACGCCTTCTGCTCAGTACTCAATTTGCTACTGTCCAGTTTATTGGGTATTTTCTGTTGTCACCGGAGCGCCTGCCGTGGTAACTAATCCGGTTCACTATCTTATCCCCCGGAGCTGCCCATGATCCATCTTTCCAATATCACCCGCCAGCACGGCAGTCAGGTGCTCTTTCGCGACGCCAGTTTTCAGATCCTCCCCGGCACCCGTACCGGCCTGGTGGGGCCCAACGGCGCCGGCAAGACCACCCTCTTCCGGATCATCACCGGTGAAGAGGAGGTGGATGCTGGTGATATCACCCGGGCCCGACGCATCACCATCGGCTACTTCTCCCAGGATGTGGGGGATATGTCCGGCCGGTCGGCCCTGGACGAGGTCATGGCGGGATCGGGTGATACGGTGCGGCTGGGGCAGGAGCTGAAGGCGATGGAGGCTGCCATGGGTGAGCCCCATTCCGACGATACCATGGCCGATCTCCTGGAGCGATACGGGTCGGTCATGGAGGAGTTTGAGCACAAGGGGGGGTATGACCTGGATTCCCGGGCCCAGAGCGTGCTCACCGGTCTGGGGATCGGACCTGACCGGTTCAACCATCCGGTGGAGTCGTTCAGCGGCGGCTGGAAGATGCGTATCGCCCTGGCCAAGATCCTGACCCTGAAGCCCGACGTGCTCCTGTTGGACGAACCCACCAACCACCTGGACGTGGAGTCCATCATCTGGCTGGAGGAGTGGCTTGCAAGCACCTTCGACGGTGCGCTCCTCATGACCAGTCACGACCGTGATTTCATGAACCGGGTGGTGACCAGGATCACCGAGGTGGCCAACCGGACTATTACCACCTATGGGGGCAATTACGATTTCTACGAAAAGGAACGGGATATCCGCCGGGACCAGCTCCTGGCCAGTCACCGGCGGCAGCAGGAGATGCTCTCCAAGGAGGAGGAGTTCATCGCCAAGTTTGCGGCTCGGGCCTCCCATGCGGCCCAGGTCCAGTCACGGGTGAAGAAGCTGGAAAAGATCGACCGGATCGAGATCCCCCCCGAGGAGCGGGCCATCCGCTTCGAGTTCAACGACCCCCCCCGCAGCGGCGACGACGTGGTTGCCCTGGCAGGGCTGGCCAAGAGCTGGACCCGCCCTGACGGCGTGGAGCACCCGGTCTTCAGCGGGGTCTCGGGGATGATCCGCCGCGGGAACAAGATCGCGGTGGTGGGGGTCAACGGCGCCGGAAAGTCGACCTTTCTCAAGGTAGTTGCCGGTCAGACCGAACCCACTAGCGGTACGGCGACCATCGGTGCCAACGTGGAGCTTGGCTACTTCAGCCAGCATGCCATGGAGATCCTGGACCCCCGGAAGAGCGTCTTCGAGACGGTTCAGGATGCCATCCCCCTGGCAGGGATCGGCGCCATCCGGAACCTCCTGGGGGCCTTTCTCTTCTCCGGGGATATGGTGGAAAAGCGGATCGAGAACCTCTCCGGCGGCGAAAAGAGCCGCGTGGTGCTGGCCACGCTCCTGGCCCGGCCGGTGAACTTCCTCGTGCTGGACGAGCCGACCAACCATCTGGACATCCGGTCACGGGAGATTCTCCTGGACGCCCTCAGGAATTTTGCCGGCACCGTGCTGCTGGTCAGCCATGACCGTCATTTCCTCCGGCTTTTGGTGGACCGGGTCTTCGAGATCGATCACGGGGAGATGCGGGTCTATGAAGGGAGTTACGACTACTACTTGGGAAAAGTTCACGGGGCATAGGTAGAGACGCAAACTCTTGCGTCTCTACCTGATCTGATCGGGATAAGGCGCCTGCAACGTATCAGTTGATAGCCGTGAGGGTGACGTCGTTAAAGCTCAGCGTATACCCCGCAAGGGGATGATTGCCGTCCAGTTTGACGTGGGTGTCGCTGACCTCCAGTACCTGCATCACGCAGTCGTTCCCTTCTTCGTCGGCGACCTTGGCCCGTTTCCCCACCTGAATCTGTTCCCCTTCCGGAAAAGACTGGCGGGGGACCGTCACGACCAGCTCTTCTTTCCAGATACCGTAGGCATCCCCGGGCGGTATGGCAAACGTTTTTGTCTCGCCCACCCGCATCCCCTCCAGGGGAGATTCGAAGGCCGGGAGTACCTGACCGGCGCCCATGGTGAAGACAAAAGGATTTTCCGGGGTAGCCCTGTCGAAGATCCTGCCGTCGGGGAGGGTGCCGGTATACTCCACGGTCACCGTGTCGCCGGTAACTGCCGTACGGGAATGGTCTGCACTGTTCATCTCTGACATCTCTCGCTCCTCTTTACTGGTCATAAGTGTGGAAAGCCGCTTCATAAACAGAGAAACTATACTGAGTCAGGAGCTAAAAAACAAGGGGGTGAATGGCTACTCGGGTGTTTCGGGGAGTCGGTGACCTGAATACCATTTCAGCGTTTCATGCCTGATCCCGGTTTTTCGGGGGAGGAGAGGCGGCAAGGGCCTCGGTGAGAATCTGCACCAGGTGCGGCAGGTCCGGTTTGGTGATGATCCCGTCGGCGCCGATGGTTTGCCATTTCCGGTTGTTCACCTCACTGGCTAATGAACTGAAGATGAAGACCGGCACACTTTTGAGCCGGGGCTCTTTTTTGATCAGCGAGGTGAGGTGCAGTCCATCCATCCGGGGCATCTCCACGTCGGTGATGATGATGTCAAAATCAAAATCCCCCTCAAGCCTGCGTTGCAGAAGTTCCCAGGCGTCTTCACCGTTGTGGGCCTCCTCCACCAGGAAACCGGCACTGCGTAGCAGCGCCGAGATGGAAGAGCGGATAAAACTGGAATCGTCCACCAAGAGGATCTTTCGACCCGCAATCAGGGAGGAGGGGAGAGAGGTGAGTCGCACCGGTTTCATGGCCGCACTTCCGGAAAACTCCGCCAGAATCCGTTCAAAATCCAGAAGGAGGATGATCCGGGTCTCCATCTTCACCAGGGCGATGACGTAGAGGTCCGCCACTATCTGGGGCGGGGTTTCGATCTGGGCCCATGACATGCGGTGGATGCGAGAGGCCGAATTGACCATGACCCCCACAGTGATCCGATTGAATTCCAGGATGATGATCCGTTCCGGCGCCTTGTCCGGTTTCCTGCCGAGAACTTTTGCCAGATCGATGACCGGAATGACCTTGCCGCGTAGAGATATGGTGCCGGCAATCGTCCGGGAAGAGAGAGCGGTACAGGACAATGGCTGCATCCGGATGATCTCCATGACCTTGGCCACGTTGACGCCGAAGTAGCCGGGGGTTGCCCCATCATCGACACAGAACTCAAGGGCTTCCAGTTCATTAGTGTCGCTTTCCAGCAAGATGCTGAGACTCGATTTCATGGTACGCCCCTTGACTCGGGTGGTTGACGGCCGGAGCAGATGTTGTGTGAGTTAGTAGCACGAATGCCCCGGCGCGACAATCTCTTCTTTATGCTACTCTGCCTCCCCGGTGATGAAGGAAGTCTCCGGGGTGCTGAAGAGGAGTCTCTTTCCCGCTACGCTCGATCCCAGCAGGAACAGGAAGAGGAGCGTTCCCATGATGATAGTTTTTCGCGACATGGTACCCCTCATGGATCAGGTCAACGGCAGCCGCATCTCGATCTCCAGACCACCGTCGGGAACATTGCGTGCCACGATGGTGCCGCCGGAGAGCCGGACCGTCCGCTCGGCAATGGCCAGGCCGATGCCGGCGCCGCCGCTGTGCCGGTCCCGGTCGGCTGCTACCCGGTAAAAAGGGCGGAAGATGTCGCTGAGAGCGGAGTCGGGGACGCCGGGGCCATGATCACGGACCTTGAGGAGCGCCTCTCCGGCGGGGGTGATCCCCAGGCTCACCTCCACCGCACTCCCTTCTTTCGTGTAACGGATGCCGTTACGGACGATGTTTTCCAGGGCGCGGCGGAGCAGTTCCCGATTTCCCAATATGGTTGTCGGCTCGCAGGAGACCAGCCGCACCTGTCGGTTCACGCTGGCAGCCTCGAAATCGGCGTCAGCCGCCACTTCCGTGGCCAGGTCGCAGAGATGAACCGACGTGGTTGCCGGGGTGTCTCCCCCCCCCTCCAGCAGACTCAGAATCAGGAGGTCGCCGATGAGGAAATTCAGTCGTTCGGATTCGAGTTCGATCCGGTCCAACGCCGCCTGGGTTGTCGCGCCATCTTCCCGGCGAGCGAGCCCCAGGGCCACGTTGAGCCGTGCCAGGGGAGAGCGGAGTTCGTGGGAGACATCCCGCACCAGCTGCTTCTGCGACGTTAACAGGTTTTCGATCCGTTCCGCCATCTGATTGAATTCCAGCGCCAGCTCGGTCATCTCGTCATTGCTGCCGCCGACCATCTTCAGCTCTACCCGAGCCGAAAGGTCTCCCTCTGCCAATTTCTTGGCGATGACCCGGAGCTGGCGGATGGGAGCGGCTATCCACCAAGCCAGGGTGTAGCAGGCCACCCCGCCGATGATGATGGAGACGATGACCCTGAACCACATATCCGGGGGGAACGGGAAGTTCCGGAATCTCGGGTGGTCGGCGGAGGGGGGGAGGTTCATGGCGGCTATGTACTCCTTTCCTGCGGGGCTCTGTACCCGCACCGCCAGAATCCGTTTACGTTCAGTGGGGGGAGTCACTTCGGGGCCGGAGGTCGCAAACTGCCGCACCTGACGCCGTAGCTTCTCCGGTGTGGCCGGGAGGAGCGGCGTCCCGTCCGCAGTAAAAAGATACGTCTGCCATTGTTCCTTGGGAGCTTCGGCGGGATACAGCTGGAGGATTTCTCTCCCCTGCTCATGGTTGGCGGCAGCAGCCCTGCCGTAGAGCTGGAGAGCTAGAGTCAGCGCCTCAACCCTTTCCCCCTTCGCCGGGCCAGGGGCCATGGTCACGGCCAGGATGAAGGAGATCAGCCCCGCGATGGTGGAGGCGAGCCAGAACCAGATGAACAGCTTGACAAAGAGGCTCTTCATATTTTCCTCCTATGTCGTCAGCCCGGATTCGGGTCCGGTGAGCGGGTAGACGTAGCCGATCCCCCGCACCGATTTGATCCGCTCCGTGCCGTCGGATGTGGAACCCAGTTTCCGGCGCAGATTGCTCATATGCACATCGATGCTCCGGTCGTTGTAGCTGAGCTGACGACCATGGGCCGCCATGAGCAGCTCTTCCCGGGGGACAACCGTCCCGGCCCGCTGGAGTAACACCTTCAGGAGGGCAAATTCTGCCGAGGTCAGATCGATCAAGGTTCCTGCGCAGCGGACGGTTCTCGGGCGGACAACCATCTGGACATCATCGACAATGAGTAGTTCGGGTTCAGGCTCGGACGGCGTCGTTGTCAGACGTCGTTGTATCGCCCTGATCCGGGCCAGCAGTTCCCGGTGGTTGAACGGTTTGGGGAGATAGTCATCGGCACCCATCTCCAGACCGAGAATCCGGTCTATCTCTTCACCCCGGGCGGTGAGCATGAGTACCGGCACCGCAGATCCCGCACGAACCCGACGCAACACCTCGAAGCCGTTGAGAGCGGGGAGCATGACATCCAGCACCACCAGGTCGTATCCCCCTGCCAACGCCTGTTGCGCTCCGGACTCGCCATCATGCACCGCCTCCACACAATACCCTTCCGTGGAGAGGTACTCTTGCAAGAGGTCGCACAGTTCCCAGTCATCGTCGATCAGTAAAATTCGCTGTTTTATCTCTCCCATCACTCCCTCCTTGTGAATTTGCCACTATACCCGAATCAACGGCGTTAATATTGTTAAGAATTGTAAGGTAATTATTCCCCAGGATAAATGAGTTCCCCGTCGCTCTCCTTACAATTCCCTGCAAAATTTGAGGCATATTTACCTTTTTTGTGTTACATATCTGTTACGAAAAAAACGCATACGCGGGAGCGACCGATGGAAAGAGCAACTCTACCCCACCGGACGGCACTTCTCGGGAAGAAGTGCCCGTCGACGACAGTAACCTATCCGGATCTTCCGGAGGATGACATCAGCTTCCGGTCATTCAATCTTTACATGTTCAGAGCCACCTTCGCCACCCTCCCCATGATCCTGGTGCTCTTGGCTGCGGTGGTCGCCATCATCCTCATCGACTACTGTTTCCGGTGATCAGCAAGAGAATCAGGTGAGAGGTAACAATTTACGTAACTTTGCTCGGAAGCGTCGGAGCCGTAATTGTACTCTTTGCACTGTATGTTGAATTTGGTAAAATGTCCCGGAAGAAAGAGCCGGTAGAGTTAGTCGAATTTAAGTAGGCATGTCCATCCCATGGAAGATACCAGTTCGGGAAATAGTCCTGTGAGCATCGGGGTGATGCTGGCACGGGAGAAACGTTTTGAAGAGGCGGAGGCCGCGTTTCGCCGGGAGATTGAGCTGCATCCCGACTCCCCGGCAGCCTGGTCCAATCTGGCGGTGCTGCAGATTTCCCTGAAGCAGGAGTCCTGCGCGGAGCTGAGCTGTCGCAGGGCCATGGAGCTGGACCCTGATTTCAAGAATACGTATCTCAATCTCAGTTACCTCCTGTTGCGTCAGGGGCGTTATGAAGAGGGGTGGCGCTGCCTTGAGGAGCGAAACATTCACCTCGCTCTGGAAAAAAGTCTCCCCTGTCCTCGCTGGCGAGGGGAATCGCTGAAGGGGAGTTCCCTGCTCATGGGGTTCGAGGAGGGGTACGGCGACATGATCCAATTCTGTCGTTACGCGGCGGTGTTGAAGCAGCAGGGGGTGGCAAAAATCACCCTGATCTGTCAGCCATCCCTGAAAACCCTCCTGGCATCCATGAAGGAGTTTGATGAGCTCTTTGCCTGCGACGAGATTCTCCCCCCCCGGCTCTTCGATTACTGGACCATGCCGGTGGCTCTGCCGCACCATTGCCGGACTCTGATAGATTCCATTCCCGCCTGCATCCCCTATCTCCACGCCGACAAGACTCTGGTTGAAAAGTGGTCCTCCTTGCTGGCGGAAGAATGCCTTCCCACCGATTTCCGGGTCGGTCTGGTCTGGAAAGGGAATCCTTTGCACGACAATGATGAAGAGCGATCTCTCCCCGGTTTGAAGACGCTGGAACCGTTGGGAACGATTACCGGGGTCCGTTTTTTCAGCCTGCAAAAAGGTGCCGGTGAGGAAGAAGCGGCAGCTCCGCCGGCGGAGCTGCCGATGGTGAACCTGGGACCGATGATTGCTGACTTCGCCGATTCCGCGGCCATCGTGGCTAACATGGATTTAATCATCTCCGTGGATACGGCCATGGTCCACCTTGCCGGGGCTCTGGGCACGAGCTGTTTCGTCCTTCTCTCCGATTTCAAGACTGACTGGCGCTGGCTGGCCGGTCGGGACGATTCGCCCTGGTATCCCGGCGTGCTGCGTCTCTTCCGTCAGCGGCGGACGGGAGACTGGGGCTCAGTGGCGGATGACGTTGGAGCGGCAGTGCGACTTCTCCTTGAACGGACCCCCCTTACAAATACTTACAGAGTATCTGATTGATAATATGGGAATAGTACCGATATACTTCAGTAGAAGCGTTACGTCAGGTAATTCTGTTCAGATAGCCGCAAGGAGGTTCGTCATGGTAAGTTCCGTAAGCAGCAGTAGCAGTGGGATGAGTGCCGCAGCTTTGAAAAAGATGCAGGATGAGATGTTCAAGAAAGCCGATGCCAATAATGACGGCAGCATCAGTAAAGACGAGCTGACCCAGGTGGTTCAGGCAAAAGATAACAAGAACGGGCCCTCTGCGGATGATGTCATGACGAAGATGGATACCAACAAGGACGGCAGCATCAGCAGACTTGAGTCCGACGCCGGAATTGCCAAGGTTGCCCAGGAGATGCAGGCGCAACAGGGAAAGGCCTCCTCCGGAGGCGCCCCGCCATCCGGAGGCGCCCCGCCATCCGGTGGCGCTCCTCCGGGAGGTGGCGGAGGCGGAACAGCCGGTGCCAGCAGTACCAAGAGCTACGACAAGAAAGACACCAACAAGGACGGGACCGTCAGCGACATGGAAGAGCTTCTCTACAATCTGAAGCACCCTGAAGCGGCAGCCACCTCCAAGACGAGCAGTGCCGCTGAAAGCGAAGCAGCCAAATCGTACACCGCGCAGACGACGGCAGCCACGGACGCGACCGCCGCAGGGTCAGAGTTCAACATCTCCCTCTAGCTGGACTCCCCTTCACGTTGCAGCCGAATCAGAGCGGCTCGTCGAAACCTTTCGACGAGCCGCTCTCTGTTGAAGTTATCCATATGACTGCATGAACCGCACAGTAAAGAAGAAAGAGTATGTTGAATAAAGTACTTTGGACGCTGGTTCAAGTAAGCCGCTATCGCGGCAGTAAAAACCTCCGAAGATTCCCCCGAAGTCCTCTCCGCTCGACATAATTTCTTTCATACCAGCCGGTCAATCACGTATTTCTTCTTTCGCTGTTACCACACATCGAAAGGAGAAGAATTATGATGAGCGACTGGTACGAAAGATCTACGAAAGCACTCCAACTGGCAGGAATGGCGGACAGTTCCGGGGCTGCCTACACCCGCATGGTACGCCAGTTGGCGGATAAGAAATGATATTGACGATCTGTTTGGTAATGGGTATTATCGTAACCATATTTATTCTTTAAGATTACGATAGTAGCCAATAGGTGCTTTATGGCGTCTCCTGTAAACCGAACATACCTCCGGCCGACCCGCGATGCAGCAGAGCTGTTGGGCAAACTTGTGCGGCTGGGGAGGAAAGAGCGTAAGATGACCGGGGAAGAGTTGGCAGGGCGAGCAGGTATTTCCAGAAGAACCTTGCACAAAATCGAACATGGTGACTTGAAATGCGAAATAGGCTTGGTGTTCGAGGTCGCCAACCTGGTCGGTGTCAGCCTTTTCGGCGATGAAGGGAATGCGAACCTCTCCAGAAACATCTACCGGCTTGACGATAAACTGGCCTTACTCCCTCAAACGGTTCGAAACATAGTGAAGGTTGACGATGAATTCTGATTACTCGGAAGCGTTTGTCTGGATCTGGCTCCCTGAAAAAACAGAACCGGTGGTGGCAGGGAAGCTTACGGCTGTCGGACCGACGTACGTCTTCAATTATGGTAAAAGCTATTTGCGCAGAGATAATGCCATCGCGATTTACGATGTTGAATTACCGCTCCGCCAGGGGCATATTCCACTGCTTCCGGGCCTCAACATGCCGGGTTGTTTGCGTGATGCGGCTCCTGATGCCTGGGGACGCAGGGTGATATTGAATAAAAAATTCGGGAGTAAAGGAAACGGCATCGACCCGGCACTCCTGGATGAACTCAGTTACCTTGTTGAATCCGGGTCCGACAGGATTGGAGCTCTTGATTTTCAGCTTTCACCGACAGAGTATGAACCACGGTATGCTTCCGGAGCTCCACTTGAAGAGTTGATTGAGGCAACTGAACGTGTGGAAAAGGGGATACCGCTCCCCCCGGAGTTGGCCCAGGCCCTTCAGCATGGCACATCCATTGGTGGTGCGCGGCCCAAAGCCCTCATTGAAAGCGATGCCCGGAAATACATCGCGAAATTTTCAACCTCCACCGACCTCTACTCAGTTGTCAAGGCGGAGTTTGTGGCCATGAGGCTGGCTCTCCTGGCCGGACTTAATGTTGCGCCGGTACTGTTGACAGGCGCCGCCGGCAAGGATGTCCTGCTGGTCGAGCGATTCGACAGGATACCAACTGCCGACGGGTGGCGGCGCAGGAGTCTGGTGTCCGCATTGACGCTCTTGGCCCTGGACGAAATGATGGCTCGCTATGCCAGCTACGAGACCCTGGCTGAAATTGTCCGTGCCGGGTTCCGGAATGCACCGGTGACGTTGCGTGAACTATTTTCCCGCATCGTGTTCAATATTCTTGTGGGCAATACCGACGACCACGCCCGCAATCATGCGGCGTTCTGGGATGGGGAGATGCTGACCCTGACCCCGGCATACGACATCTGCCCGCAGAGTCGTCATGGGCGGATTGCCTCCCAGGCGATGCTGATCACGGGAACTGACCGATCAAGCCGTATTGCAACCTGCATTGCTTCTGCCCCTCATTTTCTCCTGTCGCCGGAGGATGCCGTCGACCTTATCGTAAAGCAGGTAGTATGCATCGATCAGAATTGGTCGGCACTTTGCGACGAGGCAGCTTTGAGCGAGGTAGACCGGAATCTGCTCTGGGGAAATCAGATACTGAATCCATATATTTTCGAAGGGGTTGAGTCAGGCCCTTTGAACGAACTCGCCAAACTGTATGGACGAGGATGAGGATCTCCTCTCATAATGAACAGCAAAGAAAGGGTACCAAGGTTTTTACGTGATATGGTATTACATTTAAAATCATATCGTTCGGGATGACAGATCCTCTCATCCGCAGGTTGAAGTTGTTCTTCTCCGTTTTACATGGCGAATGATGTGGAAGTTTGAACCAAAAAGTGGAGTTGGTCATGTTGAGCGAAGAGTTGGCAACATACGGTAAAGATTTTGAATCCTATTTGACGACTTCGAACAATATTGCCGTCGTACAACTGGATTCGGAACTCACTATCCTGGAATGCAATCCCGGGTTCCTGCGGCTCTTCGGACCACGGCAGAATCCCATAGGCGAAACATTGACCGGTTATATTGAACTGGACGCTGTCGGCCTTACGTTCGGAGAAGCAGTCAGGCTGCCGCTGAACCGAAACTCAGGTGGGGCCGGCATAATCCATTGCCGATTCATAAAGAAAGAAGATGGCTATACGCTTCTCGGCGAGAGAGCGGTTCCGACAGAGAACCGTCTCCTTGACCAGATAGGTTATAAGCAAGAAGAAATCATCGAAAAGACGGAGCTCAAACTGATTCAGAGCGAAAACAGGTTCAATACGCTCTTGAATAAGATCCCTATTCCGCTTTCCATATCCGATAGTGAGAATAGCATTATTTTTCAAAACAAGGCATTTACCGACACGTTCGGCTATATACTGGAGGAAATTCCCACCATTACCGCCTGGCTGGAAAAAGCATACCCGGATGAAGAGTATCGATACAGCAGAGCCGCGGCATGGAAAGAAGCTGTGGATAGTGCCCATGAGAAGAGGTCACCTGTAATAACTCCCTCTGACTATACTATTACCTGTAAAGATGGGACAATTCGATCAGTCTCGATTTCCGGAACCTCTCTGGGGAACGGCCAGTTGCTTATCATGTTCGTAGACATTACTGCTCGCGCCGAGATGGAAAAAGCACAGGTACTGGCCAAAGATGCCGCCGAATCCGCCAACCGGGCCAAGAGTGATTTCCTGGCCAACATGGGTCACGAAATCCGGACCCCCATGAACGCCATCATCGGTCTGGGTCGGCTGGCGCTCCTGACTGATCTCACAGAGAAACAGCGGGACTATCTGGAAAAGATCGAATCCTCCTCCGAGACGCTCCTGCACCTCATTGACGACCTCCTGGACCTCTCCAAGGTAGAAGCCGGCAAGCTGACCCTGGAGAACATCAATTTCTCCCTCGCCGCCTGTCTGACTACCGTGCAGGGCGTCATTCAGGTGAAGGCGGTGGAACAAGGGCTTGATTTCCGGATCAGCGTCGCCTCTGAGGTTCCGGCAGAGGTGATCGGCGACCCTCTTCGGCTCAGCCAGATTCTGATCAACCTGCTGGGAAACGCCGTAAAATTCACCGACCAGGGAGAAGTTTCCCTGGAAGTGACTGCCACGCTCACCGATGCCGACGAACCGGCACTGGTCACCTGCACCGTCCGGGATACCGGCATCGGCATGACTGCCGCCCAGAGGGCAAACATTTTCCACCCTTTCACGCAGGCGGACTGCTCCACCACCCGCCGCTACGGCGGCACCGGTCTGGGCCTCAGCATCTCCCGGCGGCTGGTAGAGCTGATGGGGGGAGAGATCGGGGTGGAGAGCGAACCGGGCCGCGGGAGCGCCTTCACGTTTACCATCCCCCTGGGCCGGGGGACCGAGCCGGTTGAGACGGCACAGCCTCTCGACCCGGCCCTCGTCTCGGCGGCCTTGAGAGGACGTCGGGTGCTCATTGTGGAGGATAACAGCGTCAACCAACTGGTGGTGCGGGAGCTGTTGCAACAGGTTGGCATGGTGGTTACCGTGGCCGGTGATGGTCGGGAAGCGGTGGCCGTTGCGACCGAGTTCGGGGTGCAGTTCGACCTTGTCCTCATGGATCTCCAGATGCCGGTAATGGACGGCTACGAGGCGACCCGGCTGATCCGGAAACAGTGGGCGCAAGACCGGCTCCCCATTATCGCCCTGACGGCTTATGCCAGCCGGGACGAGCTGGAGCAGTGCCTCAAGAGCGGTATGAACGATCACCTGACCAAGCCGGTACAGCCGGAGCGGCTCTATGCCTGCCTGATGCAGTGGATCAAAGCCGCCGCCGGGCCGGGTGTTGCACCGGTTCCGTCCCGCGATCACCAGGTGCGCGTAGCTCTGCCGGAACGCCTCCCCGGTTTGGACCCGATCCTGGGGGTGGCGTTGCTGGCCGGCGATGCGGAGCTCTACCAGCGGCTCGTCATTAATTTTGCCCATGTCGGCCAGGGTCTGGGGCTCAAGATCAGGACCGCTCTGGAGGAATCCGACCTGGACCATGTCCGACTCCTGGCGCATACTCTCCGGGGGGCGGCGGGTAATCTTGCCGCGATCGCTCTCCAGAGTGCCGCCGGAGATCTGGAGAGTGCCTGTGTTCAGGGGGTGGCGGAACAGGCCGGAGTGCTCCTCCCGCTCCTGGAGGCCCGGTTGGCCGAAGTTCTCGCCACCGCCGCGCACCTTGCCGCACAGGATGCGCCACGGCTACCGGAGGCGCTGCCGCCGCATCCCTTGTCGCTTGCAACAGGTATGGTTCTGGTGGTGGAGGACAACAGATTCAATCAATTCTTGCTTGAGCAGATTCTTGCTGACTGGGGCCGGCAGTTCACCTTGGCGGAAGATGGCCGGCAGGCGCTGCAGTTCATTGAGCAGCGGCGTTTTGACCTGATTCTGCTGGATATCCGGATGCCCGGTATCGACGGCATTGAAATCGCCCGCCGGATCAGGCGTCGTGAGCAGGAACGCGCCGAACCTCCCGTGCCGATCATCGCTCTTACCGCCGATCTGGAATTCGCCACCCGTGATGCCTGTCTCCATGCCGGGATCAACGAAGTGCTGCCGAAACCGATTAACCGTGATCAGTTGGCAAGGGCCATTGCCGCTCACCGTGGCAACAGGGGAGAGATGTCACCCGGACGATACCCGCTGCTGAATTCGCAGACCGGCAAGGGGCTGGGGAACGACCCCAACCGGGTTCTTCGGTACCGGGAACTGCTGGCGCAGGACATTGACGAGGAACTGCACTCACTGCAGAGTGCGCTTGAGCGGAGTGACCGCGATCTGCTTTACCGCTCCGCTCACACCCTGAAAGGTCTCTGCGGTCAACTGACAGACCGGGAGCCGCTGGAACTGGCGTCCCGGCTGCAGCAGCACGCTCCCTCCGCCTCATTCGAACAGTTGGGGGAGGTGGTCGGGCAGTTGCGAATGTTCGGCCTCTCCCAGCTGGTGCAGGAGGAGAGTCCCTGAGCCGTGGGGCATGGATACAGGAAGCAAATCAATAGAACAGTCTGCGGGGAGCTTTTAACAGGTGGGCGACGGGTCGAAGTTATACGCCGATTCAGAGTTGTCCGGTCAGGTAGGCCAGCACCTCGGCAGGATGAGTTTCAGCCTTTTTCACCGTGCCCCACTGTTTTATTACGATCCCGTCGGGACCGATGATCACCGTGGAGCGGATGGTCCCCATACTCTTCTTCCCGTACAGGGTCTTCTCGCCAAAGGCACCGTAGGCCGTCATCATGGCGCAGTCGGGATCAGAGAGGAGGGTAAAGGGGAGGCCGAAATCGCGGATGAATTTGTCGTGGGATTTGAGGCTGTCCTTGCTCACCCCCAGGACCACCCCGTTCAGGTCGGTGAGGAGCGGGGAGAGGTCACGAAAGCCGCAGGCCTCCTTGGTGCAGCCGGGGGTGTTGTCGCGGGGGTAGAAATAGATGATGACTGTTTTTCCGGTGTACTCAGCCGGGGTATGTTTCCTGCCGTCGCTCCCCTCCAGTTCGAAGTGGGGGGCTGCTTTTCCTTCCAGTGACATAAAAACCTCCAAACATAATTTACAGGGATGTACAGGATAGACAGGATACAACCTTTGGAAAAAACAAAATCTTTTGATTTTAAAACCTGTCTATCCTGTACATCCCTGTTAAATGGTCTTTTTATTCGTTTGTTTATCCGATCATTGCGTGGAGCACACCGTCGATCTTTTCCACATCCACCTTGGTGTTGAAGCAGGGGCCGAAGGGGCGGTCGTTGAGGACACCGATGACCGGGAGGGGGTAGCAGTCCTTGATCCCGGAGGTGAGGTCCCGCTCGCAGGCCACCGCCACCACCAGTTTCGGTTTTTTCTCGATGATCACCTTCCTGGCCAGGGTGCCGCCGGTGGCTACGGAGATGGCGATATGGTACTTCTCCGCCAGCTCTGAAAGCCCCTTGATGTCGCAGCGGCCGCATTTGACGCACTTCTGGATGTCACCGGTGACCTTGATCTGGCATTCGAAGAGCTGGAGGCAGTGGGGAAGGAGGATCAGTATCCGGTCGGGCCGGACCTTTAGCTTCTGGGAGATCACCAGGCTGTTGTTCATGGCGATGAACGACTGGCGGATGGTGTCCTTGGAGATGCCGAAGGCCCGCCCCAGGAGCTCGATAACGGGGAGGAGGAACTTGATGACCACGCCGCGCATGAATCGGGTAAAAAGAAGGTCTTTACCCAATGCCGTGGTGAGCACCAGGAGGAGAGTTCCCAGCAGGGCGATCCCGGAGAGAATCGCCAGGAAAACTCCGGCCAGGTTGGGGAGGTCCGGGTGGATGTTGATCAGCCCTTTGGTGGGGACCCAGTAGAGAAGATAAGCGACCCCGATGATGAGGACGCAGGTCAGCCCCATGAGGGCCACGAAAAGTCGCTTGCGGGGTGTCTCGTTCAGCAAGTTCGGATCGGTCACGCGATATCCTTACCGAGGCGAAGCCCCGATGGCAGGGCATAGCCGGCGAGAAAATCCCTCGCCGCCAGCCGTTTCTTTCCTTCCAGTTGCAGCTCTTCGATGATGATGCTCCCTTCGGAGCAGGCCACCTCGATCCCCTCCTTGCCGGCAGCCAGCACGACTCCCGGTTCTCCGCTCCCCTGGGCAATCCGGACCCGGTAGACCTTGAGGAGTAGGAGGTTGAGCCGGGTAAAGGCGCCGGGCCAGGGGGTCACCCCGCGGACGAGGTTTTTGATCTGGAGCGGTGTCTTGTTCCAGTCGATCTCTCCGGTCTCTTTTTTCATGAGCGGTGCGTAGCAGGTCCGGCTGTCGTCCTGTTTCACCGGGACCAGTTTCCCGGCGGTGAGAAGATCCAGGGTCTCAGCCAGGGCCTCCGCCCCCAGGAGCGCCATCCGGTCATGGAGGGAACTGGCGTTTTCTTCAGGATCAATGGGAGTCCGCTTCACCAGGAGCATATCCCCCGTATCCAGTCCGGCATCCATGAGCATGGTGGTGACCCCGGTTTCACTCTCGCCGTTGATAATGACCCAGTTCAGCGGCGCGGCCCCCCGATAGCGGGGGAGGAGTGAGGAGTGGACGTTGATGCAGCCACGGGGGGGGATATCCAGCAGGCTCTGGGGGAGAATCTGGCCGAAGGCCACCACCACGATGAGCTCCGGCGCCAGTTCCCTGATCCGTGCCACGGATTCCGGGGTACGGACCTTCAGCGGCTGGAAAACCGGGATGCCGTGCTGTTGGGCCAGCAGCTTCACCGGCGGCGGCTCTTCCTTCTGGCCTCGTCCCTTGGGGCGGTCCGGTTGGGTGACCACGGCGATGACGTTCTCCCCCCGCTCCATGAGGAGCTGCAGGGTGGGGCAGGCGAATTCTGGAGTCCCCATGAAGAGGATGCGGAGGCCGGTCATGGTATCTCCGTCAGACGGCGCTGCTTTCTCTTGAAGATCTCCCGTTTGAGGGGGGAGAGGTGGTCCACGAAGAGGATGCCGTCCAGGTGGTCGATCTCATGCTGAAAGGCGACGGCCAGGAGTTCTTCGGCACGGTACGTCTTTTCCTCTCCCTCCAGGTTGAGGGCCTTTACCACCACCGAGGCATGGCGTCGGACGTTGGCCGCATATTTTATGACCGACAGGCACCCCTCCTCTTCAAAGCTCTCCCCTTCGCTATGGACGATGGTCGGGTTGATGGCGACGATGAGGTTGGGGGGCTCTTCCTTGCCGGAGACGTCGATGATGATGACCCTCTGGTGGACACCCAGTTGCGGTGCTGCCAGTCCCACGCCGGGGGCGTCATACATGGTCTCCGCCATGTCCGCGACGAGTTCCCTGATTTTATCGTTGATGACCACCACCGGAGCGGATTTTTTCTTCAGTTCCGGATCGGGCCAGGTAAGAATTTTTCGGATCATGGTCTTTTTCCCCTGCAGGCGATATGTCAATCCAGACACTATATAAATTCGACCGGAAAAAATCAAATTATTCGTCTTCTCCGGCTCTTATTTCGTTACATCATCTCCACCGGGTCGACGTCGATGAAGCTCCTGATCCCCGTCGGTGGGCGCCATTCATCCTGGAACGCCTTGAGCAGGCCGTGGAGCGTGTCGCGGCGGCGGCATTTTAGGAGAAGCTGCCAGCGGTAGCGGCCGCGGATCTTGGAGAGCGGTGCGGCAACGGGACCGAGGATCTCCACCCGTCCGCCACGGGAGCGGCGGAGCCGGATCAGCAGGGCCACAGCTTCCTTGGCACCCCTCTGTACCGACTCCTCCAGGTTTCCGGAGAAATGGAGCGCCGCCAGGTGGGCAAAGGGGGGATACCCCGCCTCCTGACGAAAGAGGAGCTCTTCGGCGTAGAACCCCGCGCTGTCGTGGGCCAGAGCCCGGGCGATGGCGTAATGCTCCGGCATGAGGCTCTGCACCACGACTTGTCCCGGATTGTCTCCCCGTCCGGCCCGGCCCATGACCTGGGTGAGAAGCTGGAAGGCCCGCTCTCCGCTCCGAAAATCGGGGAAATTGAGAATGCTGTCGATGGCCAGTACCCCCACCAGGGTCACACCGGGGAAATGGTGCCCCTTGGCGATCATCTGGGTCCCCACGAGGATGTCGGTGCTCCCCTCCTCCAGCCCCTTGAGTATTCGGGCATGCCCCCCCTTCCCCGAGGTGGTATCCCGATCCATCCTGGCGATGCGGGCCTCTGGAAACCGTTCCAGCAGCTCTTCCTCCACCCGTTCGGTCCCCTGTCCCAGGAAGGTTATTCCCCCCCCCTGGCAGCCGGGGCAGGCCGTCGGGGCCGGGAGGGAGTAGTCGCAGTAGTGGCAGACGATCCGTTCCGTTTTGCGGTGATAGGTGAGGGTTACCGAGCAGTTGGGACAGCGGAACACGTGGCCGCAGTCGCCGCAGACCAGGTAGGTGGCAAAGCCGCGCCGGTTGAGGAAGAGCAGGGTCTGGCCACCGCTCTCCAGATTCTGCCCCAGCGCCTTCAGCAGCAGTCCGGAAAGGGTCGTCCCCTTGCGGCCGCGCAGGTCGGAGACTGCTATCTCCGGCAGCGGCAGACCGCGTACCCGCTCAGGGAGCTCCAGGCTTGTCAGTTTCCCCTCCTTGGCCCCCTGGATGCTGGTGAGAAGCGGGGTGGCCGACCCGAGGATGACCACGGCATGGGCACGTTTCCCCCGGACCAGGGCCAGGTCGCGGGCGTTGTAGCGGAATCCCTCCGACTGCTTGTAGGTGGGCTCGTGTTCCTCGTCAACCACGATAATCCCCATGTTTGCCAGGGGGGCAAAGATGGCGGAACGGGCGCCGATGACGATCCTGACCTCTCCCCGCCTGATCCGCCGCCACTCGTCGTACCGCTCGCCGGTGGAGAGGCCGCTGTGGAGCACGGCAATGCCGCAGGTGAAACGTCGCCGGAAACGTTTCACCAGCTGGGGGGTGAGGGCGATCTCCGGGACGAGAACCAGGGCGTTTTTGCCGATTTCCATGGCCCTGGCGATGGTCTGGAGGTAGACCTCGGTCTTGCCGCTCCCCGTGACCCCGTGAAGGAGGAACGGGGCGAAGGTTTTCCGGTGAAGGGCTGCGACCACGGCGTCACAGGCCGCGGCCTGGTGCTCGTTGAGAAGCAGCTCCTCGTCACGAAGAACGACCTCTTCCCGGAACGGGTCGCGGTACAGTTCCCGTTCTTCCCGGGTGATGAGTCCCAGCTCCACGAGCCGTTTGAGCTGCTCCCCCGGTTCGCCGAACTGTCGACGGAGTTCCTTTCGGGAGAGTTCTCCAGCGGCGGTGATGGCCCCGAAAATAGCCTGGGCCCGGCTCCCCAGTCGCGGGTGGGCCTCGGAGCCGGTGGTTATCAGGAAGAACGGCTCATGCTGGATAGAGGCCCGGTGGTTGGTGAGAGCTTCACCCTGCTCGTCGGAACGGGGGGGAGAGAGAAGCCCTGCGGGGAGGGCGGCACGGATCACCTCTCCCAGGGGGTGGAGGTAGTAAGAGGAGGCCCAGCGGAGAAACTCCAGTTCGTCGGCAGTGAGGAGCGGTTCCGGGTCCAGGAGTGCGATTACCGGCTTCAGCTCACCGGATGATTCCACCGGACCGAGCACCAGCCCGACCATCCGGCGTCGACCGAAGGGGACCAGCACCCGTTTGCCGGTGGTGATTTCCGAGGCAAGCTCCGGCGGCACGAGATAGTGAAAGGTGGAGTGAAGGTGGAGGGGGATGGCGACATCGATGGCAGATACGAGGGTATCCATAGGCACTTTTGACGCTGTTGTTCTTTTCGGTTCGGGGTTTGCCGGTTCAGGTGGTGAGGAACAGAAAGGGGAGGTACGAAGCACCTCCCCTCTGCTGTCATGCACTTTTCACCTTTCACCATTCACTGTTTTTTGAGCACTTCTTCCGCAACGACACGCCCGAGATTTTCGCACTGCAGCAAAGCCTCTTCCCGGGGGGTGAAGGGGGCGCGGACAAAGGGGACGGGGAGTTTGAAGTTGAGCCCCTTGAGCCGTTCCTCGGCCATCTTGCACGCCTCGCCGCTCCAGCCGTAACTGCCGAAAACGGCGGCGATGTTGGTATTGAGCTTCACCGAGGTGAGATAGGCCAGCACGTCCCACATGGGCTTGGGGACATCCCGGTTGATGGTGGGGATGCCGAAGATGAGGGCGTCGGCTTCCTCCATCAGGTCGCGGAGATCATCCACCGAGATGTGGTTGGCATGCACACTCTTGATGGTGATGCCGGGGATGGATGCCCCTTTTTCCACGGCCTTGGCCATGATTTCGGTGTTGCCGTGGGGGGAGATATAGAGGATTGCCACGGTCTTGGGATGAGGCTTGACGGTGCACCAATCTTCGTACCGCTGGATATACTTGCGGGGGTCGGTGCGCAGCACCGGTCCGTGGCTGGGGCAGATTACATTGATCCGTTCCCCTACGATCTTCCTCACGGCGGCCAGGGCCTTGTCCTTGAAGGGGCGCATGATGCTGTCGAAATAGAAAAACATATCATTCGTATAGTCCGGCAGCTCGTCGTTGAAGAGGGCGCCGCCGCAGTAGTGGGCGCCGAAGGCATCGCAGGAGAAGAGGACGCCGTCTTCCTCCGCCAGGGCGAACATGGTGTCGGGCCAGTGGAGGTAGGGGGCCATGACGAAGCGGATATGCTTCCCCCCCAGGTCGATGATCTCACCGTCCTTCACCACATGGGAGGTGAACGGTTTGTGGATCAGGTTCCCCAGAAAGGTCTTGGCAGCCTGGGTGGAGATCACCGTCGCCTTGGGGCAGTGCTCCAGCATGAAGGCCAAGGAGCCGGAGTGGTCGGGCTCGGTATGATTGATGATGAAATAGTCCACGTCGGCCGGATCGACCAGCGCCTTGACCTTTGCGAGAAAATCCTCGGCCATGTGCGCCTCAACGGTGTCGACGATGGCGATCTTTTCCTTGCCGCGGATGAGGTAGGAGTTGTACGTCGTCCCCTTCTCGGTGGGAAAGAGGTCGTCAAAAGTGCGCAGATCGGGGTCTTCGGCCCCAATCCAATAGATGTCTGGTTTGATTTCTATGATCGATTCCATGCTTCCGTTCTCCCCGCCTCCCGGCGGCGCCGTTGGCGCCGGTCCGGCTCGTGTAAAGTTGTGATCCAAGCGAATGGAAAGACTATAACACTTGATATGGAAGGTCAAGAATTAGATGATGAGATTCATATAAGACCGTTTTGGTCTTTTTAGGGGCGGCAGCGTTTTTTCGTCGGAAAAAATCCCAGAATGAGAAACTCTTCTGCTATAATCAACAACATTTTTACCACAGAGTCACAGAGATCACGGAGGAATCAGGATCATTTTGAAACCGACAGGATCACACCGTTTAGCGTCGTGATCACAGGCTTTCATTAGAACTTTCTCGGTGCCCTCTGTGTCTCTGTGGTGAGCGGATTTCAGATTGTTTTTATCAATATGCGAGGAGGCGGTATCATGAGTCAGACGAAAGAGCTTGCGGCATGGAGTTATGAGAAAAAGTGCGAGAAGGTGGTGGAATCCCTGGGGAAGAACGGCTTTACCGCACTCTACTGCGCAACGGCCGGAGAGGCTCGGGAGTATATCCTGGCCGAGGCTGGAGAGGCCCTGACCATCGGGTTCGGCGGTTCACTGTCGGTGGCGGAGATGGGGGTGATCGAACCGCTCCGGGAGGCGGGTAAGGAGCTCCTGATTCATGGCGCCCCGGGGCTCTCCCTGGAGGAGCGGCTGGCCATCATGCGCCGACAGCTCACCTGTGATCTCTTTCTCACCGGCACCAACGCCGTGACCCTCTCGGGATTTCTGGTGAACAGCGACGCCACGGGGAATCGAGTCGCCTCCATGTTTTTCGGGCCGCAGAAGGTGATCGTGGTGGCGGGGCGGAATAAAATTGTGGAGGGAGACGCCATGGCGGCCATGCAGCGGGTGAAAAACTGGGCTACCCCGCCCAACGCGAAACGTCTCAACTTCAAGACCCCCTGCGCCCAAACCGGTTTTTGCAGCGACTGCAACTCCCCGGAACGGCTCTGCCGGGTCACGACCATCCTTGAGCGCAAACCGCGCTTCACCGATATTCGGGTCCTGGTGGTCAACGAGGATCTGGGGCTGTAGCTTTGATCCGGGCGCTGCTGGATATCCTCTTCCCGCCGCTCTGTCATGCCTGCCGCGCCTTCATTCCCCAGTCGGGCGCTCTTCATCTCTGCCCCACCTGTCGAGGAGATCTGCGGGTGATCTCCTCGCCCCTCTGTCCTGTCTGTGGGGTTCCTTTTCTCACCTCGGGGGGGATCGACCACCCCTGCGGCCCCTGCATCCTTTCCCCACCACGATACGGTGCGGCCCGGGCCGCGCTCTCATTTGACGGGGTGACCCGCGACCTCATCCACCGTTTCAAGTATGACCGCAAGGTTCACTTGGCCCGCCCCCTGACGCTCCTGACCGGAGAATTCCTCACCCCCTTCGTGACGTCATCTGCTCCGGAACTTCTGCTTCCTGTGCCGCTCCACCGGCGGCGTCTCCGGGAGCGGGGGTTCAATCAGGCGGTTCTCCTGGGGCGCCCCCTGGCGCAGCTCTGGGGGATTCCTTTCGTGGTGGACAATCTGCGACGGACGCGCTGGACCCAGCCCCAGGTGACCCTCTCGGCGGCGCAGCGGGAACTCAACGTGCGGGCAGCCTTTGCCTTGGCTGATCCGGCGGCGGTGCGGGGGAGGAGGATCTTGTTGATCGATGATGTCTATACCACCGGGAGCACGGTGGAGGAGTGCAGCAAGGTGCTCCGGAAGGGGGGGGTGGCGGAGGTCTACGTCATCACCGTAGCCCGGGCGGTAGCCTCCTGATCTGAAGGGAATAATGCGTTGATTCAAAGTGTTTTTCAGTGTAAATATGAATTTATGACAAATGCACTGAAAAACTTGTTATTCCGGGAAATTAGCGATGAAGCCCGACGCCGGTATCTTGACGCCCGGGCTACTTTTGAAGCTTGGGAAGATGCACGGAGTAAAGCGGCTGAGGTGCGTGGTGGTATGTTCTGGAAACGCCAGGGTACAACCGAGTATCTGATTCGAACTTCAACGCGAAAAGCACAAAAAAGTCTGGGGCCGCGCTGCGATGATACGATACGCATGTACGAAAGCTTTACTGCGAGAAAAACTGAGTTTGAACAAAGATTTACGGATCTTACGGCGAGACTCATCCATCAGCAGAAATTGAACCGCGTAATGCAGGTTGGTCGCGCCCCGCGCTTACTTGTCGAAATACTTAATCAAATTGAGCATTCCGGATTGTCGGAGCATTTCATTGTCGTCGGAACCCATGCGCTTTATGCATACGAGGCCACTGCCGGAGTTCGTTTTGGAGAATTCGATGCCTTGGCCACCAATGACATTGATCTGCTCTGGGATACGCGTAAACGAATCGGCTTTATTGAAAAAATGGGGTATATGGGTACTTCAATGCTCAATATCATCAAAAAGGTTGATCCGTCCTTTGCCCTCAGGCAAGACCAAAAACATACGGCTGTCAACAGCAAAGGCTTTGAAGTTGATATTATTCGAAGAGAAGCAAAAGATGATGACCCTCAACCGCTGAGATTATCGGATGAAGAAGATGATTCTTACGCAGTGCAGGCCTGGAAGGCCGGCATTCTTCTGGACGGGTCCCGTTTTTCAACCATGATCGTTGCAACATCCGGTCACATGGCTCGGATGAATACCGTATCGCCCCTGCTGTTTGTAAAGTTCAAGAAATGGATGGCTGAACAGGCGGATAGAGAACCGATCCGGCGCAGGCGTGATGCTCTTCAGTCAAAGAGGGTTGAAGAGTTGGTGAGTGAATATTTTCCACATCTCGATGAAACCTTTTAGCCCCGTAGCCGGTTATAAACCTGACTCGAAATCCACTTCGTAACCATTTTCTGAAAATCCGCTTCATTCATGAATCGAGAGAATATCTCCTCATTCTGCTTGATCCGTTCAATGAAATAAGTTTCCAACAGATTACACCCAGAGTTGGGCCTGCTCGTGGTGGCGATGCATGTATTTTTGCGCTTCGGCCAGCATCCCACCGGTACCGCAGGTCGGGTCAAGCATCTTGCGCACCGTGCCCGGCGTGGTGAGGAGGTTATCGTCATTGATGAAGAGCAGATGCACCATGAGGCTGATAACCTCACGCGGGGTGAAGTGATCTCCGGCGGTCTCATTAGCCTGCTCGTTGAACCGGCGGATTAGGTCTTCAAAAACGCCGCCATGAGGTGGTTGTCCACCTTTTCGGGATGAAGGTCAATGTCGCAGAATTTGGAAATGACGAGGTAGATGATATTGGCGTCACCCATCCGTTCTATCTCGGCGGTGAATTCGAAATAGTCGAATATCTGACGCACATTCTCGGAAAAGCTGTTGATGTAGGCAGTTAAATGCTTCTCTATGTTGTCCGGGTCGCCCTTCAGCTTCTGAAAATTCAGGGGGGAATGATTGTGGAATTTCTGACCGGCTGCCTTGTTGAGCAGCTTGTCCAGCGCCTCGCCCTGGTATTTGTCCTTGTAGCGCTCATACTCCTTGAGAACCTTCTCCTTGCTCCCTGCCGGGACGCAATCAAAGCGGCGCAGCACGGTGAGCGGGAGCATGACCCGTTCGTACTGTGGCGGACGGTAGGGACCGCGTAGAAGATCGGCAATATTCCAGATGAAGTTGGAGAGATCAATTAGAATCCCGCCGGATGGGGAAAACTCGAAGAGTTCCTGGAAGTCAACAGACACAACAATGCCCGCCCCGGAATCCGGAGCGGGCGTTTTGCTGCCTGCTGCTTGTTGCTGCTACTTGGCCGCTGCGGCGGGCGCCGCCTTGGCCTTCAGCGCGTCATCGATAACCTTGATCCCCGCCTGGGACTCGTCCACGGACTTGGTCAGGGATTCCCGCGCCAGATCCGGGTTGTGGAAGCCGTCGGAGTTCTCGGCGGTCCAGTATTCCCAGAGGATGTGGGCCTTCAGGTGCTGATCCTGGGCCTTCTTGATGGTCTCCGCGTCAAGCCCGACCTTTTTCCCTTCCACGATCTTGTCGATGAGACGGTCCAGCCAGAATTCGGCCTTGCGCATCTTCCCCTTGAAGTGGGCGCGGACGGAGTCGATGGCGTATCTGGCCTGCTCCTCGGTCCATTTGGGGTGGCACTTGAGACAGGTCTCCTTGAGCTGTACCTTGGGGGTCACGGCGAAGTGCGAGGTGTAAACTTTCCCTTTGGCGTCCTTCAGCTTGGGAAGGTGGCAGGCGTCGCAGCCGATCCCCTTTTTGCCGTGGGTGGAGTTGTAATACGTCTCGGATTCCGGGTGCTGCCCCTTCCAGAGAAGTCCGCCGGTGAGGGTGTGTTTGAAATCCAGGAACCCCACCTGGTTCTTGTAGTGATCGTAGAGCCCCAGGGCATCCTTGAAGGGGAAGTGATTGGTGAGGGGACTGTCGTAGCCGATGGATTTCTTGGAGGTATCGGGGTTTTTCGGGTCATAGCCGTCATTGCAGTTGTACTCCACGTGGCACTGGGCGCAGAGGAGTTTGGTGTCGTATTTTTCCAGGATGGCGATCTTCCGGTCAAAGCCGCGCAGGCCCATGGTGTAGACCGTGAACTTGGTCCGGTTGGGGTCCTTGTGCCAGAGGGTATCCCCTTCGGGACGGGTCAATGCCTGGATGAGGCCGTCGCGGACGATGCGGGGTTTGGTTGAATGCGGGTCATGGCAGAAGATACAGTTGAGGCCGTACTGGGTGCTCCGGGCGACGTCAACCACGTTGGAGGTCCGGGCAAAGGTGGCTCCCTGCTTGAGAGTCGCCGGGTCACCCAGGTAGCCCCACTTCAGGATGTTGTCCTGGGTCTTGCACTGGAGGCAGACCGGGTTGGCGGCAGCGGCGCTCTGGGGGATGCGGGGTTTGTGCTCGTTGTCGCCGGGGAACTTGTCTTCCAGCACGTCAAATACCTTGCCGTTGCCGAAGATGTATTCCCAGCCGTTTTTACCCTGGAACCGGCCGCCGAAGGCCCGATCAACCACGAACTGGTCGATGAGCATCTTGTTGTGGCTCCGGGTGGTGTTGTGCTCTTTGGTGAAACCATGGCCCATCATCAACTTGTCCCAGTAAGGGTTGGGGGAGCGGCCGGTGAGCTGCGATTTCTCGTCACGGGCCGGACGGTGAAAGGCTTCCTTCATGAAGGAGTCGTATTGCTCCTTGTGGCATTGACCGCAGGACTCCCAGGAGACGTCGGTGGAGGGGCGGGTCTCGGGGCCGGGATTCTTCAGGTGCTTGTCAAGACCGTCGTGGCAGTAGGCGCAGTTGACCTTGGCATGTTTGCCGGAACTGTGGAACTGTTTGATCTCCTTGTCATGACACTCAAAGCACTCCTTTACCTTTACCTCCTTGATCTTCTTGGGGGCAAGAGTGGGAGCCGGCTCCTTTTTGGCCTTGGCTTCGGCGCTCTGATAGTAGAGCCCTCCCGCCGCAACCAGAGATACTGCGAGAAATCCCGCAACTGCCAGTTTCTTCTTCATACGTATCCTCCTTTATGGTGTGCGGCCTGAAGCCGCGTGGTTGATAGTTTTCGCAATCGCCTCAACCCGGATGGCTGCCGGTTGCACCGGGCAACAGCCCTCACAGTTCCCGCAGCCGATGCAGAGCTCCTCGTCGACCCGGACCCCGGAACCCCAGGTTATTTGGATGGCCTCCCGGGGGCAGCGTTCACTGCAGGTAAAGCAGCCGCCGCCGCTGAGGCAGTCGGTTTTCAGGCGGGCCACCCCCAGTGGGCTCTGTTCTCCCTCAACGGGTAGCGTGAGGACCCCCGATGGGCAGGCCGTGACGCAGAGGGAGCAGAAGCTGCACCCTCCCAAGCTGAAATCCATGACCGGACCAGTCATCTCCGGTCGACGGGTGATAACCTCTTCCGGGCAGACCTTCAGGCAGAGATCACAGTCACCGCACTCCCCCAGCCTCTCAGGGAGAAAGCCGGGGGGGCGAACGAACCGGCTCTGCTCACCCCGAGTATCCGGAACAGGGGGGAGGAGCATCTTCCCCAGGGAGAAGAGCCCCTGTGTCAAAAAATCCTTGCGCGACAGGGTCACTTCTTTTTCTTACCTTTGGCAGGTTTGTCCAGGTCGACTCTGATCTCCCCCTGGCCGTGGCATTGGGTGCAGGTCACTCTCTCGGGATGAGGGGTCTGCGGCGCGCCGTTTGTCCCCTTTTCATGGCAGGAGAGGCAGTTGCGGAGTTCTCCCTTCCTGGTGATGCTGTGAGGAGCTACCGGCGGTGTCCCTTCGGCGGAGGAGAGCTCTTTTTCGGTGACGCCGTCCTCTTCTGATGCCCACGCGGTAAAAGGAATTGCCAGGAGTGCTGCGGTTACGGTTACCAGGGCCGCCTTGCAAAAGCGCTTCATTGTCTGACTCCTTTGGGGGGAACGTCCATTTCAAATCCGTTGTCCACGAAGTACACGAAGGTTCACGAAGAAAAACGAAACCGAAGGCAGGGTACGAACAATAACGATGTCGGTTTACTTCGTGAACCTTCGTGCCCTTCGTGGATAAGCAGTTAAGCCTTCTCCACTTTAACCGCGCACTTCTTGTAATCCGGTTCCCCTGAAATGGGGCAGAAGGCGTCGATGCAGAGTTCGTTGATCAGCTTGGTCTCGTCAAAGAAGGCGACGAAGATGTTCCCCTTCTCCGATTTCCCCCGACCGTTGAGATCCACCGGGAGGATGATGGTGCCCCGCCGGGAGGAGATCTTTACCTTGTCCAGGTGCTTGATCCCCAGTTTCCGGGCATCATCGGGGTTCATCTCGCAGACCGCCGCCGAATAGGCTCGTTTCAGTTCCGGTACCCGGCCGGTCATAGTTCCCGTGTGCCAGTGTTCCAGGACCCGACCGGTGCAGAGCCAGAAGGGGTACTCCTTGTCCGGCGACTCCGCGGGGGGTTCGTAGGGGCGAGCCCAGATCACCGCCTTGCCGTCATCCTTCTTGTTCTTGTAAAACTTGATCCCTTCCCCCTTTTTTACATAGGGGTCATACCCCTCGGCGTAGCGATAGAGGGTCTCCTTGCCGTTGACCACCGGCCAGCGCAAGCCCCGGGCCTTGGTGTATGCCTCGTAGGGGGCCAGATCTTTCCCCTGTCCTTCTCCAAACTTCCGGTACTCTTCCCACATCTCCTTGTGGAGCGTCCTGGGGTTGTAGGGGAAGAGCGCCCCATGCCCCATGCGCCGGGCAAACTCCATGATCTGCCAGAGATCGTCCCTGGCCTCTCCCGGCGGCTCCACCTGTTTGAACCACTGTTGGGTTCGTCTCTCGGCGTTGCCGTAGGCCCCCTCCTTCTCCACCCAGCCGGCGGAGGGGAGGATCACGTCGGCCAGTTCCGTGGACTTGGTGGGGTAGATGTCGGAGACGACGATGAACCGTCCGTCACCCTTGCGGGCCCCGGCCCGGTAGCGGTTCAGCTTGGGCATGGACTGGAACGGGTTGGTGACCTGAATCCAGATGCATTTCAGATCCCCACGGTCCAGGGCGCGGAACATCTCCATGGTATGCATGGACGGTTTGTCCGGGATCGTCGTCACCGGGACGTTCCAGATCTTGGCAGCCTTTGCCCGATGCTCCGGATTGGTCACCACCATGTCCGCCGGGAGTCGGTGGGTGAAGGTACCCACCTCACGGGCCGTGCCGCAGGCTGAGGGCTGGCCGGTGAGAGACATGGGGTTTTCTCCGGGCCGGCAGATCTTGCCGGTGAGGAGATGGACGTTGTAGGCCAGATTGTTGACCCAGGTTCCCCGGGTATGCTGGTTGAATCCCATGGTCCAGAGGGAGTTGACCTTCCGGCTCTTGTCGCCATAGAGAGCGGCCATCTCCTCGATGCTTTGCACCGGAACACCGGAGAGTTTGGAGACGTATTCGGGGGTGTAGAGTTTCAGGAACTCCTTGTACTCCTCAAACGTTATCCCCTTGGGCTCATCCACCAGGAGTTTGGTTCGATCCTCCAGGCCGTAGCCGATGTTCTCCTTCCCCTTCTTGAAGACCACATGCTTCCTGATGAAATTCTCGTCGTACTTCTTGTCCCGGACGATGATATGGGCGATGCCGTTGAGGAGCGCCAGGTCTGACTGGGGGTTGAACCGGACGTACATGTCGGCCATCTGGGAGGTGCGGGTCCGGCGGGTGGCGATGTCGATGATCTTTACCCTGGGATTCTTCAGCCGGTTGTCGATGAGCCGGGAGAAGAGGACCGGGTGGCACTCGGCCATGTTGGCCCCCCAGAGGAAAAAGGTATCCCCCAGGTCCAGGTCGTCATAGCACCCCATGGGCTCGTCGCTGGCAAAGGTGGACATGAAACCGGTTACCGCCGAGGCCATGCAGAGGCGGGCGTTGGGCTCCACGTTGTTGGTGCCGATCCCCCCCTTGAAGAGCTTGCTGGCGGCATACCCCTCGAAAATGGTCCACTGCCCAGAACCGTAGACGGCCACGGAGTTGGGGCCATGTTTCTCGATATTCTCCTTATACTTGGAGGCGATAAGTGCCATGGCTTCATCCCATGACGCTTTCCGGAATCCCTTTCCTTCGCGGATGAGGGGGGTGGTGAGGCGGTCCTTGCCGTTGAGGATCTTGGCCAGGAAATACCCCTTGATGCAGTTGAGCCCCCGGTTTACCGGGGCTGCCGGATCACCCTTGGTGGCGACGACCTTGCCATCCTTTACCCCCACGAGTACCCCGCAGCCGGTGCCGCAGAAGCGGCAGGGGGCTTTTCCCCAGGTGATGCCGTCGTTGGCGGCCTCGGCCTGGGCCACGATCCCCCGGGGTACGGCGACCCCGGCGGCGGTAAAGGCGGCTGCGGCAGCGCCGGCCTGCAGAAACTTTCGTCTGGTCCATTCCATGTTCAGCTCTCCTTATCGTCTGCGCTGTGGGTATCCGGCTCCCCTTGGGTGAGATCCTCGAAATTGTGATAGGCAAGGCGGACCGTCTGTACCCCCTCCATGTCGGAAAGTCGCTTGACCATGTCAACCTCCCCCTGCACCGTCTCCGATTCGATGACGGCGATGATGGTATTGCCATCGGGAGTGCCGTGTACCTGGACCCCGTTCTCGGCGTCGATGAGGGGAGTAAGTGCCTCTGAACTGCCGGGAAGGCAGGTGATGACGACTCCGGAAATTGGCATGGGAAAACCTCCGACAACAGGGTTCAGGCGGGAGTGCCGCCATAAAAGGCGTCTCATCTTCCCCTCCCCCGGGAGAGAAGTCTTTGACGTAGGTCAATTCAGATTTTGTTTATCTCCGGAGATGTCGGCAGCCGCCACCTCCTCCGGTGTGAGACGTTGCGCCGCGGGTTTTTCAACGGGATGAAAGGGATTGAACATTTCAACAGCGGGTGGTATGTAGATGATCCCGTAGCAGAAAAAAACAGGCTGCGGCAGCGACATCTGAAAGGAGAATCATCATGATCACCGATACCGACCTGGGAGCTTTTTTCTCTTCACCAGCCTACGGCGTGGCCGGCGCCTCCACCAACCGGGAGAAATACGGCAACAAGGTCCTTCGCTGCTACCAGCAGAATGGCCGGAAGGTCTACGGCATCAATCCCCGGGCCGTGGAGATTGAAGGGGCTGCCTGCGTGGCAGCTGTGGCGGAGCTTCCGGACGAGGTGCAGAGCATCTCCATCATCACTCCTCCCGCCATCACCGAGCAGGTGGTCACGCAGGCCATTGCCCGGGGGATCAAAAATATCTGGATGCAGCCCGGCGCCGAGAGTCCCCGGGCCGTGGAGGAGTGCCGAAAAAACGGCGTCAATGTCATCGCCGACGGGAGCTGTATTCTGGTGGTGCTGGGGTACAGCGATCATTGAAGGAGATGAGGTAAGAGATGGACACTGAACTGCTGAGTCAACTGAGGCGGGTGTTGTCTTCCCTGGAATGGGGGAGGGGGATGAGGAGCAGGTGATTCTCTGATCCCGGCAGAAGGGGGACCGAAGCGGCAGGATCGCCTATCAGTTTGCCGGTAACTGGGTGGGGAAGAGACTACTGGAGAGGGATTAAGATATTTTCCAGTGAACCGCCAGCCAGAGCGTGGGGGTGTCCGGTGCTGTCCACTCTACCCGGTGCCGACAGTGAGCGGTTAGGAGAAGATGATCGCCGATCTTCAACACACGAGGGTGCGTCTCACCTTCAATGAGTATCTGCGCCTGCCCTGAGAGTAGCAGGACCCACTCGTCCCATTCCTGGTCGTACCACTCCCCTTCCGGTGTCGCCTGGCCATGGGAGACGATCCGTTCGATTCTGACCCCGTCCCGCTCTACAATGGGCTGGAATACCTCGGCAAGGGTGGCTTCGGGGAGGTCGGTAAGAAGATTTCCGATTACGATACTCATAAAATAATCCTTGGGAAAGCAGCCCACACACGGAAAAAGGCTTTTAACAGGGATATACAGGATAAACAGGGAAAAAACATGCGAAAAACAGTCATTTTGTTTTTAAAGTCTTGAATCCTGTCCATCCTGTTCATCCCTGTAAATGTTAGTTCCTGATTTTCTCCGTGCCTCCTTCGTACAACTGCGTTTTGAGGATAACTGATTTTTGTAACGTAAAAGGGACGACCCGCGATGGTGTCGTCCCTTTCATTATCGGCTATCTGCTCCGTCGCCTACAGCCCCTTGAACGCCTTTCGGGCCGCGGCTATGGTCCGGTCCATCTCCGCCTCTCCATGGGCGATGGAGACGAAGCCGGTCTCGAACTGGGAAGGGGCCAGATAGATCCCCTCGTTCAGCATGGTCCGGAAGTATTTGGCGAAGGCCTGAGTGTCGCAGCGCGCGGCGCTGTCCCAGTCCCGGACCTCACCACCGGTGAAGAAGGCGCAGAACATGCTCCCCACCCGGGTGGAGAAGAGAGGATAACCGGCATCCTTGGCCGCCTGGGCGATGCCGTCGGCCAGATAGGCGCTCTTGGCCTCCAGTTCGTCATAGAAACCGGGGCGTTGGAGGAGTTTCAGTGCGGCGATACCGGCGGACATGGCCAAGGGGTTGCCGGAGAGGGTTCCCGCCTGATAGACGCCGCCGGAAGGGGAGAGCTGCGCCATGATCTCTTTCTTGCCGCCGAAGGCCCCCACCGGGAGGCCGCCGCCGATGATCTTACCCAGAGTGGTCATGTCCGGGGTGACCCCGTACAGCTCCTGGGCCCCGCCGTAGGATACCCGGAAGCCGGACATAACTTCGTCGAAGATGAGGATAGCCCCTTCCTGGGTACAGATATCACGCAGCCCTTCCAGAAAACCTTCGGCGGGGGGGACTGTCCCCATGTTACCGGCAACCGGTTCCACGATGATGCAGGCAATTGTTCCGCTGTTCTCGGCGAAGAGGGCCCGGACTGATTCCAGGTCATTGAAGCGGGCGGTGAGGGTATGCTTGGCAAAATCCTTGGGAACGCCGGGGGAGTCGGGGACGCCGAAGGTGGCGGCTCCGGAGCCGGCCTTCACCAGGAGGGAGTCGGCGTGACCGTGGTAACAGCCGGAGAACTTGAGGATATTGTCCCTCCCGGTGTACCCCCGGGCCAGCCGGATGGCGCTCATGGTCGCCTCGGTGCCGGAGGAGACCATCCGGACCATCTCGATGGAGGGGACCGCGGCGATGACCATCTCCGCCAGGGTGATCTCCAGTTCGGTGGGGGCGCCGAAGCTGCTGCCGCTGACGGCGGCATCCTGTACCGCCTTGACTATCTCCGGCCGGCAGTGCCCCAGGATCATTGGCCCCCAGGAGCCGACATAGTCAATGAACTCGTTGCCGTCGGCGTCGGTGATCCGGCAGCCGGATGCCTTGGTGATGAAGAGCGGGTCAGCCCCAACGGAGCGGAAGGCGCGCACCGGGCTGTTTACCCCGCCGGGGATCAGCTCCTTGGCGCGGGCGAAGAGTGCGGAAGAGTTAGTCGTGTTCATGGTGACACCTCGTTGTATGTCGATAGTCGGGGATAGATGAGTCAAGTCCGGATTTCGTAGCATTACCGGGTAAGATTGTCAACGGTGAAAGCCGGAGAGGGTGCAATTCAAGCTGTTGGCCCGTAGTCGGATGATTTGCTTCATGTCATCTCAACGTGTTCTCTCAGGTGGAAAAAATCTGCGTCTGAACGCCTTGATCAGGCAGTTGACAAAGATTCGGTATGCCTGACGTGCGGATTTCTCCTTGTTGAACAGTTCGGGATGAACGACAGGAAGAGCCCCCATATTGACAGCGAGCTTCCCCTTGACCACGGCTTCCACCGGTTCTTCTCCCGCTACAAAAAAGAGAATATTCTGCCGGTACCACCAGGGTATTTGAGTGTCGTTCCAAATCTTAGCTCTCAACGTGTCCCTGACATGATACCCCTGTTCTGAAAAAAGAGTCACCCAGTAAGAAGGCCACTGTTCGTTTACATGGCCTCGGCCTGTTTGCCCTGGAATAGCTGCGGAAAAGAGGATGCAGTCGGAAAGTGAGGTGAGAAATTTAATAAAATCTCCGGCGTTGGCAGGACTGATGTGCTCTGCGACTTCGAGGTTTATTGCAAGGTCAAATCTACGTTGAAAGGCTAGATTTATGGGAAAATAATTAAAATCATACGGATTGAAACAGTGATGCGGTATTTCGAGATACTCTTTGTCGACCCATGGTCCGTCGACACCCTGTATGTCATGAGCGCCGCGTTGTTGCAGAACGTTGAGCCACGTTCCGACCCCGCAACCAATGTCTATGGCTGAGGTAATAGAAGGGCGCTCTTCCGTTACGAGTGACAAAATAGTCTCGGCGGCATATCGGGTTTTCATGTTGCGTTGTGCGTAGAATCCTTGAGAGTAAAGAGACATCCATTCTCCCTTTTGACTGGTTGATTCGTGAAGAGTCACATTATCGGGGCAGAATAACAAAATGCCGTTCGTACGTCAGCAACAACTTTTCCGCACAGGGAGAGCCCTGTTGTGACCTTCGGATCAGCAGGGAGTGTCGCGGCGGAGGTTGTCATACCACCTAGAGTCCGTCAAATTGGAGACTGTTCAAGGCTCAGGGATCATGGTACGGTGAAGCGTCGGAACGAGTTGCGATCGGTGATTGAGCCTGATACCTATCGCAATACATATCGGGCCTCCACGATGGGTTGTTCCGAATCCCGGACGCTCTCTGCTCTTCTCACGAGAAATTGACATGCGCTACTCGCCGTTACTGACGGATCTCTATGAACTGACCATGCTGGCCGGCTACCTGGAAGAGGGGATGACGGAGCAGCGAGCCGTCTTCGACCTCTTTTTCCGGACCAACCCTTTTGAGGGGGGATACGCGATTTTCGCCGGGCTGGAGTCCGCCCTGGTGTACCTGGAGAATCTCCGCTTCTCCCCCGAGGAGCTGGTCTATCTGGGAACTCTGGGACTCTTCAAGCCACACTTCACTGAATTTATGCGGGATTTCAGGTTCCGGGGATGCGTGACGGCGCCGCCGGAAGGGACGGTGGTTTTTGCCGGGGAGCCGCTTCTCACCGTGGAGGGGAGCCTGGCCGAGGCCCAGTTCGTGGAGACGGCGCTCCTCACCATCATCAATTACCAGACACTGGTGGCCACCAAGGGAGCCCGGATGGTTCAGGCTGCAGCCGGTGGGACGGTCGTGGAGTTCGGCCTGCGCCGGGCCCACGGACCCGACGGCGGACTCTCCTGCAGCCGGGCCGCCTGCGTGGGTGGTGTCAGGGGAAGCAGCAACGTCCTGGCGGGGATGGAGTATGGTATTCCCATGCGCGGTACCCAGGCTCATAGCTGGATCATGGCCTTTCACGACGAGCTGACTTCCTTTCGGGCCTATGCCGCCGCGTTTCCCGGCAGCTGCATCCTTCTCGTGGATACCTGGGATACCCTCAAGAGCGGCGTTCCCCACGCCATCACGGTGGCCCGGGAGCTGCGGGAACAGGGGCATCGGCTGCAGGGTATCAGAATCGACTCGGGTGATCTGGTCTACCTCTCCCGGGAGGCTCGGCGAATGCTGGACGAGGCCGGATTTCCCGAAGTAAAAATCGTCGGCTCTAATGACCTGGACGAGTATCTCATGGACTCCATGAAAAATGAGGGGAGTCGTATCGATATCTACGGTGTGGGGACCCGCCTGGTTACCTGTGCCGGACCCGGGGGGGGCGCACTGGGTGGGGTCTACAAATTGGTAGAGCTGGAGGGGCGCCCCCTGCTCAAGCGTTCTGAGGATCCGGCCAAGTCGACCATTCCGGGGCGCAAGCGACTGCTCCGGGTCATGACACAGGAGGGGCGATTCCTGCAGGATCTCATCTGCCTGGAGGGGGAGGAGCCGCAACCGGGGGATACGGTATACGACCCGGCGAATTCACTCCGGCAGGTGACCCTTCCCGTCGGAGTCCGCCTGGGCGATCTGCGGGGAGTGGTGATGCGGGACGGTGTGCGTTGTGGGAGGATCGAGACGCTGGATGAGATGGCCGACCGTTCCCAACGGGAAGTGGCGCTGCTCCCGGAGGGGTGTCGCCGCTTCGTCAATCCCCATCGGTACAAGGTTTCGGCGACGGCCCGGCTCAGGGAGCTGAGGGAGCGGCTACTCGCCGAGCATGAGGCGGATTAACCGCAAAACAGTATTCACAAAACAATATTTACAGGGATGAGCAGGATAGACAGGAAAAAAGCGGAAAACAGATCCGTTTCTATCCTGAACATCCTGTACATCCCTGTTAATTTAAAATTTGGTGTAACGAAAACGGGAGAGCGATATGGAACGAGACGCGGCGCTTTTGATCGTTGATGTCCAGAACGATTTCTGTCCCAAGGGGGCGCTCCATGTCCCGGAGGGGGACCGGGTGGTAGAGCCCCTCAACCGGGCCATCCGGAGGTTTCAGGAGGAAGGGCTCCCCATATTGGCCAGCCGCGATTGGCATCCAACGGTGACGCGCCATTTTCAAGAGTACGGCGGAATCTGGCCGGCTCACTGTGTCCGGGATACACCGGGCGCCCTTTTTCATCCCGACCTGCGGCTACCCTGGGACGCGGTGATCATCTCCAAGGGAACCGATCCGGAGAGAGACAGCTATTCGGCTTTCGACGGGACAACTGCGGAGGGGATGTTGCTGGAGGAATTTCTTGAGACACAGGGAGTCCACCGACTCTATGTGGGAGGTCTGGCCACCGACTACTGCATCAAAGCCACGGTCCTGGAGGGGCTCCTGCTGGGGAGGAAGATTACCCTCCTCCTGGACGCCGTTGCCGGGGTTGATCTGGAGCCGGGGGATTCGGTCAGGGCGCTGGAAGTCATCCGTCAGGGGGGAGGGATATTGAGCCGGGTGGACGAGCTGTGAGGGGGGATAAACGGGTTACCACTGCATGCATCAACGGTGGGATAGGGGGAATATGAGAGAATGTGTGTTATGAAAATGAGGGCAAAAGAAAACACTTATAGAACAGACATATTTTTTCGACTTTTTACTTGACAATAGCACCATGAATACAATATTTTGCGCATGTTTTGTGTGGTCTGAAAACTAATTTCCTGCAAAAAAGGGGTTATGGTGACGACTATGCAGGTCAACTGCTGATGAATCAGTAGAATTCGGAGGGTCCCATGCTCGGCGCGTATCTCCCCATCGTTCTCCTAGTCGTTATCGCCGTCCTCTTCGGCCTCGGCTCCCTCGTCTTCTCTTCGCTCATCGGAGCGAAAAAACCGAGCAAGGTTAAGCTTGCTCCCTACGAGTGCGGTTGCGAACCGGTGGGAACGGCTCGTGAGCGGTTCTCCATCAAATTCTATCTCATCGCCATGCTCTTCATCCTGTTCGATATCGAGTGTGTCTTCATGTATCCCTGGGCAGTCGTCTACAAGAGTTACATCGCGGGGGGCTTCGGGACCTTCATCTTAGCCGAGATGCTCGTCTTCATCGCCATCCTTTTTGTCGGGTACATCTATGTCTGGAAAAAAGGAGCTCTGGAATGGGAGTAAATCAGCCGCTGGGTGACAACGTCAAGCTCACGACCCTTGACAGCCTCGTCAACTGGGCGCGTAAATCCTCCATCTGGCCCATGACCTTCGGTCTTGCCTGTTGCGCCATCGAGATGATGGCCACCGGCGCGGCTAAGCATGACCTGGACCGGTTCGGGATCATCTTTCGGGCATCTCCCCGCCAGGCCGACTGCATCATCATCGCCGGCACCGTGACCAAGAAGATGCTCCCCGTCATTCAGACCGTGTACGAGCAGATGCCGGAGCCCAAGTGGGTCATCGCCATGGGAGCCTGTGCCTGTTCCGGCGGGATCTTCGATACTTACAGCGTGGTCCAGGGGATCGACGAGGGACTTCCCGTTGATGTCTATATCCCAGGCTGTCCTCCGCGCCCCGAGGCGCTCCTCTATGGTCTCATCAAGCTTCAGGAAAAGATTGCCGGGGAGCGTAACTCCTTCGGCTCAACCATCGGTCTTGGTGAGCGGTTGCCGCCGGCTGCCGCCTGATCCTGGCGACGTGATCTGAACAAACCCATCTGCGAAAGGTAGATTGATATGGCAGAAAATCATAGAGCAGTAGTCAAACTGAAGGAGAAGTTCGCGGATTCACTCTTGGAGGTAAAGGAGTTTCGCGGTGAGGTCACGGTAACGGTGAAGAAGGAAAACATCGTGGCCATCTGCACCTTCCTTCGGGACAGCCTCAAATACAACCTTCTCTCCGACGTCACCGCAGTGGATTATCTGGGGCGCGAGCCGCGTTTCATGATGGTCTACAACCTCTACTCCATCCCCAACAAGGACCGGCTCAGGGTGAAGGCGCCGGTGGAAGAGAGTCAGACATCGGTGGATACCGTCAGCACGGTATGGTCCACGGCCAACTGGTTGGAGCGGGAGGTGTTCGACCTCTTCGGGATCACCTTCACCGGCCATCCCGATCTCCGCCGCATCCTCTTGACGGATGACTGGGTCGGTCACCCGCTGCGAAAAGATTACCCCCTCCAGGGACCTGACCGGGAACCATACCAGGGACGTTTGTCATAGTGCAATGGACAATGGACAAGGGACAAATGTCAGTTATCAATTGTCAATTATCAATTAGCAGTGAGGCGATCAATGGCTAGTACGGAAATCATGACGGTAAACATGGGACCTCAGCACCCGTCCACCCACGGTGTGCTCCGGTTGGTCATCGAACTGGACGGCGAGATCATCAGGAAGATCACCCCGCACATCGGGTATCTCCACCGGGGGATCGAGAAACTCTCCGAGCATCGGACCTACCACCAGATCATCCCGCTCACCGACCGGCTTGACTACCTGGCCCCCATGAGTAACAACCTGGGGTACGTCCTGGCAGTGGAGAAACTCCTGGATATCAAGGTCCCGGAACGGGCCCAGACCATCCGGGTTATCCTGGCCGAACTGACCCGTATCAAGTCTCACCTGGTCTGGCTTGCCTGTCATGCCTTGGATATCGGCGCCATGACCGTTTTCATCTATGCCTTCCGAGAACGTGAGAAGGTCATGGAACTCTATGAAAAACTCTCCGGCGCCCGGATGACCAGCAATTATTTCCGGGTGGGGGGGCTCTCCGCCGAGCTCTACGACGGGTTCGAGAAGGACGTGCGGGAGATTCTCGACACTTTCCCCGGCTACTTCGATACCTATGAGGGACTCCTGACCAAGAATACCATCTGGCTCCAGCGGACCGTCGGTAACGGCGTCATCTCCGCCGAAGACGCGGTGGATGCCGGAATCACCGGTCCGGCTCTGCGCGGTTCCGGGGTCAACTGGGACATGCGGCGGGACAACCCCTATAGCGGCTATGAGAAGTACAAGTTCGTCGTGCCGGTGGGGGAGAAGTGCGATACGTTTGATCGCTACAAGGTTCGCCTGGTAGAGATGCGCGAGTCGGTGAAGATAGTCCGGCAGGCGCTGGATTCCCTCAAGCCGGGGCCGATCCTGGCTGACTCACCTCAGGTCTGTTATCCGGCCAAGGATTCCGTCTATAACACCATCGAAGGTCTCATCCATCACTTCAAGATCGCCAGCGAAGGGTTCCCGGCGCCGGAAGGTGAAATCTATCAGGCAGTGGAGGCTCCCAAGGGGGAGTTGGGCTACTATCTGGTGAGTGACGGCGGCAACAAACCGTACCGGATGCGGATTCGTCCCCCCTCATTCTGCAACCTCTCGGCCATCGAGAAGATGGCCAACGGCTCCATGATCGCCGACCTGGTGGCTGTCATCGGAACCTTGGACATCGTCCTCGGGGATATCGACCGCTAAGCGTGCCGTACCGATGCAACAAAGGAGATAGGTGGAGATGAGCCACGCCCCAGCAAAGAAAGTTGCCACTGAAGATGCCCCGGCGGAAGAGGTCGACCTCACCGCGGCTAACCAGATCATCGACAAATATCTGACCCTACCCGGCAATCTCATGCCGGTGCTCCAGGGTATCCAGGACTCATACGGTTTTGTCCCACCCCCTACGGTGGCGCTGGTGGCGGAGCGACTCAACGTCTATCCCAGCCAGATCTATGGGGTTTTGACCTTCTACTCCCAGTTCCACCTGAAGCCGCGGGGGAGATATATCATCCGCGTCTGTGTAGGGACCGCCTGCCACGTCCAGGGAGCGGAACGAATTGTGGAGACATTCTTCGGCAAACTGGGGATCGGCCATGCCGAGACCTCGATCGATCTTCGCTACACCTTTGAGAAAGTTGCCTGTCTTGGCGCTTGCGGCATGGCGCCGCTGGCCATGGTCAACGACGACACCTACGGCAAGATGACTGTCCAGAAAGTGGATGACATTATTGCCGAATACAACCAGCGGCCCATGTAGCTAGCGACCCGAAGTACAGAGGACATTTCAGACTATGGCTGAACATGCGGGAATCCAGATACTGATCTGCCAGGGAACCGGCGGCATCTCTGCCGGCGCCAAGAAGGTCGAGCACGAGTTTACCAGGCTCATCGCCGAAATGGGGATCGACGCCAAGGTGGGAAAGCGATGTGATGTGGTCAAGACCGGCTGTCGGGGGCTCTGCGCCAACGACGTGCTGGTGGACATCATCACCCCGGAACTGGGACGAATCACCTATGATTTCGTTCAGCCCGAGGACGTGGCCGCCATCCTGAGCGAGCATATCGTCAACCAGGCTCCCATTCTCAAGAAAAAGGCCAAAGACTACTACAACAAGTTCGTGGATGCCCAGATGCGGGTGGTCATGACCGGTTGTGGCCAGATCGACCCGGAGAAGATCGAGGCGTTCCTGGCGGAAGACGGGTTCAAGGCCATCGAGAAGTGCGTCAAGAGCATGACGCCGGTCCAGGTCACCGACGAGGTGAAGAAGTCGGGACTGCGTGGTCGTGGGGGGGGCGGTTTCCCCACCGGTATGAAGTGGTCCTTCTGCGCAGCCACCCCAGGCAAGCAGAAGTACATCATCTGCAACGCCGATGAAGGTGACCCCGGCGCATTCATGGACCGTTCCATCCTGGAAGGTGACCCCTACTGCGTCATCGAAGGGATGATGATCGCGGGGTACGCCATCGGCGCCACCAAGGGATACGTCTATGTCCGGGCCGAGTACCCCCTGGCCATCGAACGGCTTCAACGGGCACTGGATGACTGCCGTTCCAAGAATTACCTGGGATACGACATCCAGGGGTGGGGTTTCGACTTCGACCTGATCATCAAGAAGGGGGCAGGTGCCTTTGTCTGCGGTGAAGAGACCGCACTCATGGCTTCCATTGAGGGTGAGCGCGGCATGCCGCGGCCACGTCCCCCCTTCCCGGCGGTGAAGGGTCTCTGGGGTAAGCCCACCAATATCAACAATGTCGAGACCTTTGCCAACATCCGGCATATCATCAACAAGGGGTCCGAGTGGTACGCCTCCCTGGGTACCGACACCACCAAGGGGACCAAGATCTTCGCGGTAACCGGCAAGGTTAAGCATACCGGCCTGGTAGAGGTTCCGGCGGGAATGTCGGTTCGCTCCGTCATCTATGACGTCTGCGGCGGCATCGCCAACAACCGGAAGTTCAAGGCGGTTCAGGCGGGTGGTCCGTCCGGTGGCTGTATCCCCTCGGAAGTGCTGGACACCCCGGTGGATTACGACTCCCTCATCAAGGCCGGTGCCATGATGGGTTCCGGCGGTCTCGTCGTCATGGACGAAACCACCTGCATGGTGGACGTGGCCCGCTTCTTCCTCACCTTTACCCGGGACGAATCCTGCGGCAAGTGTGTTCCCTGCCGGGTGGGGTTGAAGGCGATGCTGGACATCCTGGAGCGGATCACCGAAGGGCGAGGCGAGCTCAAGGATATCGACACCCTCCTGGAGATGGGGAGCATTATCAAGAAGGCTTCCCTCTGCGGTCTGGGACAGACGGCTCCTAACCCGATCCTCTCCACGGTGAAGTACTTCCGTCACGAGTACGAGGCGCACATCGTCGACAAGCGGTGCCCCTCCAACTGTTGCAAGGAGCTGCTCCTCTGGAAGGTGGTGGATGAGAAGTGCGTCAAATGCGGCGCCTGCCTCAAGGCCTGTCCCTCCAATGCCATCAAGTGGCAAAAAGGGGAGGTTGCCTACCTCATTCAGGAAAACTGCACCAAGTGCAAGTCGTGCTATGACGCCTGCCGCTTCATGGCCATTGAATAACAGCGATATAACGATCAAGCAGTCACGAGGATAGAGGGTACGATGGTTAACCTTACGATCGACGACAAGCAGGTGACGGTGGAGAAGGACGCGACGATCTACGACGCGGCCAAGAGCGCCGGCATCAAGATCCCCATACTCTGCCACGACAAGAAACTCCACCCATTCGGCGGCTGCCGGATGTGTCTCGTGGAGGTGGAACAGATGAAGGGGCGTCTCATCCCCTCCTGCACCACACCGGCCACCGAGGGGATGATCGTCCGGACCAGTAACGAGGAGATCCTCAAGGCGCGGAAACTGGTGCTGGAACTGCTTCTTCTCAAACACCCGGTGGACTGCCCGGTCTGCGATGCCGCCGGCGACTGCGACCTGCAGAACCTCACCTATGAGTACGGTGTCAGCAAGAACCCGCTCCAGGACGAGAAGTTCCGCTGGGAGATCGACTACATCAATCCGCTCATCGAACGGGACATGAACCGTTGCGTTCACTGCGGCAAGTGTGCCCGGATCTGTGACGAGATCGTCTCCTTCGGCGCCTATACGTTCATCAACCGGGGGATCGACGCCAAGATGGGGACCGCCTTTGACGGCCCACTGGATTGCGAATTCTGCGGTTCCTGCGTCTCGGTCTGTCCGGTGGGTGCGCTCCTTTCCCGTCCCTTCAAGTTCAAGGCTCGCTGGTGGTCCATGCAGAAGGTGAAAACCGTCTGTTCCTACTGCGGCACCGGCTGTCAGTTGACCCTGGGAGTCAAGGACAACAAGGTTCTCACCACCATCTACGATGAGAATCAGGGGTTCCATAACGGTCAACTCTGCACCCGTGGTCGCTGGGGATATCAGTTCGTCAACAGCGAGAAGCGACTGACCACCCCGCTGATCAGAAAAGGAAACAGTCTGGTAGAAGCCGGCTGGGACGAGGCGCTTGCCCTTGTCGCTTCCAAGCTGCGTGAGGCCAAGGGGGCCGTCGCCGGTCTCGTAACACCGCGCCTCACCAACGAGGAACTCTTCCTCTTCAAGAAATTTTTTACCGACGGGCTTGGGTGCGAAAGTATCGATCACTCCGCCGGGTACGCCCATGGAGCGCTCACGGAAGCCGCCGTCAAGGGGTTGGGTCAGGGGGCATCGCCGTCGGTAATCGCCGATATCCAGAAAACCGATCTTCTCCTGGTGGTAAAGACCGACGCCTATGAGACGCACCCGGTCCTCGGTTTCGAGATCAACCTGGGGGTTAAACGTCAGGGGGTCAATCTCCGCCTCGTCTCTGACAAGAAGGGGAAGCTTTCCCGTCTCCCAGGAGCCCAGACTCTGGTGCATACCCCGGGGAGTGAGGTTACCCTCTTCAATACCCTGACCAATATCATCATCACCGAGAAGCTGGCCGACGCCGGCGCAGCTGCTCTCCCGGGCTATGAACTTCTTGTAAAGGGGGTTGCAGGATACACCCCGGAGAAGGGAGCTGTAGCCACCGGTCTTGGCGCCGATGAGCTCACCGCACTTGCCAGGGAGTACGCAGCAGCCGAGAAGGCTTTGATTCTCCTCCCCTTGGGGCTGGGCTATCCCGGTCACAACGCCACACTGGCTCAGGCGCTCCTTAATCTGGCCATCCTCACCGGTCGAATCGGGAAAGAAGGTTCCGGCGTTCTCTTTCTGGGAGAAAAGAACAACAGCCAGGGTGCCGTGGATATGGGGATCATCCCGGGCGCCAAGGGAAAAGACGCTGCCGGTATCATAGCCGGTTGCGCCTCAGGCGAGATCAAGGCTCTCTACATCGCCGGTGAAAATCCCGTTGTCTCCTATCCTGACCGGAAGAAGGTTGAGGCGGCTCTGGAAAAGGTCGGATTTCTGGTGGTTCAGGATCTCTTCCTCACCGAGACCGCGGCCAAGGCAGATGTGGTACTCCCGGTCTGCTCGTTTGCCGAGAAGGATGGGACCTTCACCAGTGTGGGACGTAATGTACAGAAGGTCACCAAGGCGATCAAGCCTGTGGGGACGTCGAAAACAGACTTCGAGATCTTCAACAAACTCTTTGCCGAATTTACCGGAAAACCGCTCTACCTCTCCAGTCAGGCCGTTTTTGCCGAGATAGCGGAATCGGTTCCAGGCTACGCCGGCCTCACCTGGGCCAAGCTGGGAAGCAACGGTATCGTGCGACCGGTGGCACTCTCGCCGAAATTCGTTCCGGTGGAGTCTGTCGTGTCTGTTCCCCAACCGGGCAAGTTCGCCCTCCTCACCGGGAGCGCTCTCAATCATAGCGGAACCCTCTCCCAGTATGGCGAAGGACCCATGATGGTCTGCCCGGAAGGATACGTGGAGTTCGGTCGGGATGACGCCAAGAAACTTGGGCTGATCGAGAAGGGAACGGTCACCGTCACTTCCGACGCAGGTTCCGTGAAACTGCAGGTCAAGCTGGGGAATCGTCTCCCGGCCGGGGTTCTCTTTGCCCCCTATCACTTCGGTGTGAACTCCATTAACACTGTCGCCGTCGGCGCCCCGGTTACCTGGGTCAACGTGGCGAAGGCGGAATAAAATTACCTGAACAAGGGGTAGATGGCTCATGGAATACGAAATTCTAGGTTTGCCCGTGTGGTATTACATCGCCATGGTGGCCAAGGTTCTGGTGGTTTTTGTCTGGGTGCTGCTCACCGTCGCCTATGCCACCTATGCCGAACGGAAGATCATCGGCCACATGCAGGTCCGACTGGGACCCATGCGCACCGGTTGGCACGGTCTGCTCCAGCCCATTGCCGACGGACTGAAGCTCTTCTTCAAGGAGGAGATCATCCCGGCGGAAGCGAGCACCTTCGCTTTTCTCGTGGCGCCGCTCATCGCGCTGGTTCCGGCGTTCATCTCCTTCGCCGTCATCCCCTTCGGGAGTACCATTACCGTCGGTGGCTACAAGATTCCGCTGCAGATCGCGGCTTTTGCCGACAAGAGCGGGGGGGTAGTGGATGTCAATGTGGGTGTTCTCTACATCCTGGCCCTCTCATCCCTGGGTGTTTACGGGATAGTCCTGGCCGGCTGGTCGTCCAACAGCAAGTACTCTCTGCTGGGGGGACTGCGCGCATCGGCACAGATGATTTCCTATGAGCTGGCAGCCGGTCTCTCCCTCATCACGGTATTCATGGTCTCCGGTTCCCTGTCGCTGCAGACGATTGTCGCAGATCAGGCCGCTTTCGGCTGGTACGCCTGGCGCAACCCCTTTCTTTTCGCAGCATTTATCATCTTCTTCATCTGCTCCCTGGCGGAGATAAACCGAACCCCCTTCGACCTTCCCGAGGCGGAGACGGAACTGGTCTCGGGTTTCTGTACGGAATATTCTTCAATGAAATACGCCATGTTCTTCATGGCAGAATACGCCAACATGATCACGGTCTGCGCCATTACGGTTACCCTGTTCCTGGGTGGGTGGCACGGCCCCTTCACCGACGCCATGCCGCTCTTGTCACCTTTCTATTTCATCGCCAAAGTCTACACCCTTATTTTCACCTGCATGTGGATTCGGGCCACGTATCCCCGCTACCGCTATGACCAGCTCATGGGGCTTGGGTGGAAGTTTTTCCTCCCCATCACCCTCGTTCTCATCGTCGGCAACGCATTCTGGATAAACGTCATCGGGGCCGGCAACTGGCTTGGCGGCCTGTTCGCCTAATCATCATCACGGAAGGATAGCGTCATGCTCAATGTTGCCTCGCCGCTCATAAATGGTCTGAAGATAACACTCCAGCACCTCTTCAAGAAGCCGGTCACACTCCAGTACCCCACGGAACGTCCGGTTGTGGGGCCCCGTTTCCGGGGGCTTCATGCCCTGAACCGGTTCCATGACCGCTCCAAGTGTGTGGCTTGCTACCTCTGCCCCACGGTTTGCCCGGCCAAGTGTATCACGGTGGAAGCGGCCGAAGACCCAATAACCCATGAGAAGTACGCCTCACGTTACGACATCGACATCCTCCGTTGCATCTTCTGCGGCTACTGTGTGGAGGCATGCCCGGTGGACGCCGTCAAGATGACGGAAAATTTCGAACTGGCCAACTACAAGCGTGAAGATTTCGCCTACACGCAGGAAATGCTTACCGACAAGAAGTAAAAGGAGCGACAATGCCGGAAATACTCTTCTTTAGTCTTGTGGCGGGCGTGGCGATCATCTCCAGTATCCTGGTAGTCGCCATGCGCAATCCGATCAACTGCGCCCTCTCCCTGATCATGACCTTCTTCTGTATGGCGACCCTCTACGTGATGCTCGACGCTCCGTTCATGGCCGCCACTCAGGTCATCGTCTATGCCGGCGCTATCATGGTTCTGATTGTCTTCGTCATCATGCTCCTCAACATGCGAACGGAAACGAGCAAGAATTACGTTCACGGCGTGCTGGTGAGCAGTATCGTCGCGGTCCTCACCCTCTTCGTGATCAGCGGCTTCTTGTCCAAGAGCCCACTCACCGGTGCCACCGGGGACATGACCCCGGAGCTTGTTACCAAGGTGGGGCATGTGGAGCTGATCGGCAAGGCGATGTTCTCACAGTTCCTTCTCCCCTTCGAGATCACATCGATCCTGCTTCTGGTCGCCATCGTCGGCTCCGTGATCCTGGCCAAGCGCAAACTCTAGTCTGAGGTGACGACATGTTATCCCTGCATCATTACCTGATCCTGAGCGGCATCCTCTTCTCCATCGGCGCCATGGGCGTCCTCATCCGGAGAAACGCCATTGTTATCTTCATGTGCGTGGAGCTGATGCTCAATGCGGTCAATCTGACCTTCATCGCCTTTTCCCGGTATCTGGGAAATATCGACGGACAGATCTTCGTCTTCTTCGTCATGACCGTGGCCGCCGCCGAGGCTGCCGTGGGTCTTGCGTTGATGATCGCCTTCTACAAGAATCGCGAATCCATCGACGTGGAAGATATCAACCTCATGAAGCTCTGACCGATGTCGGGCATTCGAACCGCACTACACATTCAAGGAGTCCGGAATGTTTGACAATGTATGGCTCATTCCCCTGTTTCCCCTGATCGGCTTCCTGATCAACGGTTTCCTCGGCAAGAAGATCAAAAACGAGGCGATCATCGGCGGCATCGGTACTTTGGCGATCTTCGGCTCGTTCCTGGTCTCCTGCGGGATTCTCATCGAGATGATTTCCCGGGGACCGGAGAACCGGGTTTTTGAGAAGGTGCTCTTCCCCTGGATTCATGCGGGGAACTTCAAGGCCGACATGGCCTTCCTTCTGGATCCGCTCTCAGTGGTCATGATCATGGTGGTCACCGGTGTCGGCTCCCTGATCCATCTCTACTCCATCGGGTACATGCATGGTGAAGAGGGGTTTTACCGCTTCTTTGCCTATCTGAATCTCTTCTGCATGTCCATGCTCCTTCTTGTCCTGGGGAACAACATGCTGGTCATGTTCATCGGGTGGGAAGGGGTCGGGCTCTGTTCCTATCTCCTCATCGGTTACTACTTCCATAAGAAGTCCGCCGGTGATGCCGCCAAGAAAGCCTTTGTCATGAACCGGGTTGGGGACTTCGGTTTCCTGGTGGGTCTCTTCACCCTTTACTGGTGGCTGGGCGATAACGCCAATGTCTGGACCATCAACTTCATGGAGATCAAGAAGGCTGCGCATCTCCTCCCCTACGGCGGTGTGGTCACCGTGGCGACCCTCTGTTTCTTCGTGGGGGCCACCGGCAAGTCGGCTCAGATTCCTCTCTTCACCTGGCTTCCCGACGCCATGGAGGGTCCCACCCCGGTCTCCGCCCTCATCCATGCTGCCACCATGGTCACCGCCGGTGTCTACATGATCGGCCGGATGAGTTTCGTCTTCATCAAGTCTCCCGATACCATGATGGTCATCGCCGTGGTGGGGGCTGCCACCGCAATCTTCGCCGCCACCATCGGCACCGCACAGAATGACATCAAACGGGTTCTCGCCTACTCCACCGTCTCACAGCTGGGTTTCATGTTCCTGGCCATGGGTACCGGAGCATTTGCCGCCGGGATCTTTCACCTCATGACCCATGCCTTCTTCAAGGCCTGTCTCTTCCTCGGTTCCGGTTCCGTCATTCACGCCATGCACTACGCGCTGCACCATGCGCATTCCCACGATGACGCCCAGGACATGCGGAACATGGGGGGCTTAAGAAAGTCCATGCCCATAACCTTCATCACCTTCCTGGTCTCCACCATAGCTATCTCGGGTATTCCCGGTTTCTCCGGCTTCTTCTCCAAGGATGAGATCCTCTGGCAGGCATTTTCCAATCCCTACCATGGCGGCCTCAACATCGTGCTCTGGGGAATCGGCGCCGTAGCCGCCTGCTTCACCGCTTTTTACATGTTCCGTCTCGTTTTCATGACCTTCTACGGCGAGAGCCGGATCAACCCCAAGGCCAAGAGTCATCTCCACGAGTCTCCCCTGGTCATAACCATCCCTCTCATGGTACTCGGTTTTCTGGCCGCAGTCGGTGGGTATATCGGTCTCCCCAAACTCGTCGGTGATCTCTTCGGTGGCATTCCCAACTACTTCGAGCAGTGGCTGGAGCCGGTCTTCGAACAGGCACAGGAGTATGGCCATCACTACGCCCAGAGCGGTGGGCACCATAACGTCGCCCTGGAATGGGGACTCATGGGAGCATCTGTGGTCATCGCCCTCGTGGGGATCACTATCGCCTTCACCATGTACGTCAAGAACACCGAACTCCCCGGCAAGTTCACCTCAACCTTTCCGGCGCTGCACCGTGCGGTGTATAACAAGTGGTATATCGATGAGCTCTATGATTTCCTCTTCGTCAACCCCTGCAAGGCCTTCGGCAATTTTCTCTGGAAGGGTTTTGACGTGCTGGTGGTGGACGGGATCGTTAACGGCGTAGCCGCCGTCGTCAAGGGGTGGAGCAGCGCTTTCCGCTATACGGAGACCGGCTATGTTCATAACTACGCCTTCGTCATGGCAGCCGGTACCGTCGCCATCCTGGGTTACTACATCTTCCGCTGATAACATCCCTCCCGGGTTTTTGAAGACAAAGGAGCAGATTCGATGGATTACATTCTCAGCCTGATAACCTTCATCCCGTTGGCCGGTGTGCTTCTGCTGCTGGTAATGCCGCGGAACAATGCGATGCTGAGGGGGGTGGCTCTCGGCGTATCTCTCGTCACCTTCATCGTCTCCATTGGGCTCATCTGCGAGTTCAAGACCATCGCGGATTACCAGTTCGTTGAGAACATCCCCTGGATCAAGGCGGGATCGTTCCAGATGAACTACCATGTGGGTATCGACGGCATCAGCCTCTGGCTGGTCATTCTGACCACCTTCATCATGCCCATCGCCATCCTCTCCACCTGGACCGCCGTGGAAGAGAAGGTCAAGGAGTACATGATCTGTCTCCTGCTCCTGCAGGTAGGGATGCTGGGCGCTTTCATCAGCCTTGACCTCTTCCTCTTCTACATCTTCTGGGAGTTGATGCTGATCCCCATGTACTTCATCATCGGGATCTGGGGCGGCAAGAATCGCGTCTATGCGGCGGTGAAGTTTTTCATCTACACCATGGTCGGCTCGCTCCTCATGCTGGTAGCGATCATGTACGTCTACTTCAAAGCAGGGGCAGGCGACTTCGATATCACCCGCTTCTACAGCATCGGTCTTGATCCTGCGACCCAGACCTGGCTCTTCCTTGCCTTTGCTCTGGCCTTCGCCATCAAGGTACCCATGTTTCCGCTCCACACCTGGTTACCCGATGCACATACCGAGGCTCCCACCGCCGGTTCCGTGATCCTGGCCGCCGTGCTGTTGAAGATGGGAACCTACGGCTTCGTCCGTTTCGCCATACCGCTCTTCCCCGACGCAACTGCCCGGTTCACCCCGCTCATCGCTACCCTGTCGGTCATCGGGATCGTCTACGCCTCTCTGGTAGCCATGATGCAGGAAGATGTGAAGAAGCTGGTCGCCTACTCGTCGGTGGCGCATCTGGGCTTTGTCATGATCGGTGTTTTCGCCCTTAATCAACAGGGGATTGCCGGTGGGATGCTGCAGATGATCAATCATGGTATCTCCACTGGAGCGCTCTTCCTTATCGTCGGCTTCATCTATGAAAGGCGCCATACTCGGCTTATCACCGATTTCGGCGGACTCTCAAAGCAGATGCCGATCTTTGCTACCATCTTCATGATAGTCACCTTCTCGTCCATCGGTCTCCCCGGTACCAACGGGTTTGTCGGCGAATTCCTGGTGCTTTTGGGTGGGTTCGAGAGTAAGCTGCGGGTCTGGACGATCATTGCCAGCAGCGGCGTCATCCTCTCCGCCGTGTACATGCTTTGGATGTTCCAGAGGGTGATGTTCGGTGAACTCTCCAACCCGAAGAATCAGCTGCTAAAAGACCTGAATGTACGTGAAATCGTCATAATGGTGCCGCTCATCGTCATGATCTTCGTCATGGGTATCTATCCGAAACCGTTCATCGACAGGATGATACCGAGTATCGACAAGCTGATTATCCAGGCCAAAAAAACTCAGGTTGCCCAACTTGTCGTGCCGGCGTCAGTCATCGATAACGCTGCCGCGGTGGTTGCGTCACCCTCTGCGGAACATGCCGTCCCCGCGGCTGGTACAGCAAGCCCCGACATGCCCGACGGCCATTCGATACTACCTGCGGGGCACCCTGCCGGGGAATCGAAGTAGCCGGAGAATAGAGTCTGATACCGTTACTGGAGGAATGATAGATGGAACTTGCACTTCCGCAACTGAACTTTATGACCATCATGCCCGAGATCGTGCTCTCAGTGGTCGCCATGGCGCTGCTTCTTGTCAACGTCCTGGTGAAGAGCGAGGAAAAGGCATATCTTGGGTATCTCAGCCTGGCAGGACTTGTCGGAGCTCTCTTCACGGTTCCCTGGGGAGAGAAGATCAGCGGCTTCGGAGAGATGGTCATCCAGGACAACTTCTCCTCGTTTTTTACGGTGATCTTCATCCTCTGCGCGGTCATGACCATCCTGATCAGCGACGGTTATTTCAAAAAAGAGGGGTGTAACCACGGCGAGTTGTACCCCCTCATCCTCTTTGCCACGGTGGGGATGATGTTCATGGCCAAGGCTACGGACCTGATGACGGTCTTCCTCGGTCTGGAAGTCCTCTCCGTTGCCCTCTACGTCCTGGCCGGTTTCAATCGGGACAATATCAAATCCAACGAGGCCGGACTGAAGTATTTCCTCCTGGGCTGCTTCTCCACCGGTTTTCTTCTCTACGGAATGGCACTGATCTACGGCGCCACCGGGACCACGAAGATCGTCCGTATCGCTGCCATGGCTTCGGGAAACGGTGCGGTGGCCAATAATATGATGTTCCTGGTGGGGATGCTCCTCATGGCCACCGGCTTCTCCTTCAAGATTGCCGCGGCTCCCTTTCACATGTGGACCCCGGATGTCTACGAGGGGGCTCCGACTCCCATCACTGCCTTCATGTCCGCCGGTCCCAAGGCTGCCGGTTTTGCCGCCTTTCTTCGGGTCTTCATCATCGCTCTCCCCACACTCACCGTGCAGTGGTCTGATCTTCTCTGGATACTTGCCGTCCTTACCATGACCACCGGAAATATCATTGCCCTTTCACAAGACAACATCAAGCGGATGCTGGCGTACTCATCCATCGCCCATGCCGGTTATGCTCTGGTTGGTTTTACCGCGCACAATGCCTCCGGTGTCAGCGGCATCCTCTTCTATCTTCTCTCCTATACTTTCATGAACATCGGCGCCTTCGCCATCATCGTCATCATCGGCAAGAAGGGAGAAGCCAACAACAATGTTCAAGACTACGCCGGTTTAGGCGTGAAACGCCCGGTACTGGCCCTCTGTCTCTCGATTTTTCTCTTCTCCCTGGCTGGAATTCCCCCCACGGCCGGTTTTATCGGGAAGTTTTATCTCTTCGCCGGTGCCGTACAGGAAGGTTATATCTGGCTGGCCATTATCGGTGTTCTTAATAGCGCCGCATCGGTTTACTACTATCTGCGGGTCATGGTCTTCATGTATATGAAGAACCCCGAGGAAGATTTTAGCTGGGTCAAACTTACGCCGGCGGTCATGCTCTGCATTCTCATCGCTGTTGCCGGTGTCCTTATTCCCGGTATCATCCCGAACTCCGTGCTGAATCTGGCTGCTATTTCTCTCCCTCTGCCGTAGGGGAAGTCCACGCGGAATTATAGTCTGAGCAGCTACGTCATCAAACAACAAAACCCGCATCGCGGGTTTTGTTGTTTGACTGCTCTGTGCCATCTTACTCTGGAGGCGCTCATGAACAGAGTCCATTTTGCCGTAACGGTTATCAGCAAGGACCGCCCGGGGATCGTGGCCGATACGGCCGAAGTTCTCTTCCGTCTCGGTTGCAACGTGGAGGATTCCAGTTGCACCATGCTGGGGGGAGATTTCGCCATGATACTGACGATCTCTCACCTGAAGCCTTTCGTGAAATCAAGACTTGTGGAAGAGTTCAAGCGGCTCCATGACGAGAAGGGGCTCGTGGCACACGTCAGGAGCCTGGCCGATGACGAGCTCAATCGTCCCGCACCTGTTGGTGAGCTCTGTCTCGTCTCGGTATACGGCGCAGATCGTCCGGGTATCGTCTATCGTGTCACACGGGAGCTGGCGGATCGTCTGATCACCATCTCCGATCTGAATACCAGGCTTATCGGGACAGAAGAGGAGCCGGTATATGTCATGATGCTGGAGGCGTACCTTCCTGATGGGAGTACCATTGACGATCTGGAACAGTTGCTGGCGGGGCTTCGTGAGGAGCTGCATGTGGAGATCGGGGTGCGAGTCATAACCCCCGTGGCGCTCTGACCCATGTCCATTCGTCCGATACTCCGTTATCCTCACCCGCTGTTGAAAAAAATCTGCAGGCCGGTGGAGCGCATTGACTCGGAAATCTTGACGCTTATCGCGGATCTGATAGATACCATGCGGGAAGGACCCGGCTCTGTCGGGGTCGCCGCGTCGCAGGTGGGGGTGACGCTTCGGCTTTGCGTTGTGGATGTTTCCCAAAGTAAATTGGGGAAGGAGTGCAACCACGGATTGCTCGTGCTCATTAACCCGGAGGTGCTCTCCTCTGAAGGGGCAGCAACCATGCGTGAAGGGTGCATGAGCGTACCAGACTACACCGGTGATGTGGAACGCCCAACGAAGATCCTGCTGCGGTACACCGATGAAAAGGATACTCTGCGGCACGTAACGGCGGAAGGTTTTGAGGCGGTGGCCATTCAGCATGAAATGGACCACCTGGATGGTCTCCTCTTTCTCGACCGGATATCATCACTTAAGAGTGGCTTGTTCCGGAGAAAAAGCTATCGGTAACGATGAAGTACCTGCGCAGTTGAACTACTTTCCGCAGCGCAGAAGTTTCGGGCCGTCTGTAAACAGTACCTCCATTTTGGTCCCCGTCACCATCGTCACAATTCCGACGGCGAAAATAGGATGTCTGACCATCTCATCCTTCTTGAATTTGCCGGCCATGTCGTACTCTTTAGCTAGGGAGGAATCTTTCCCCTCCAGGAATGCTTCCCACTGCTCCCGGTAACGTGGAGTCGTATCTTTCTTTGCCGCAGCGGGAGATGAACTGCGTACTCCTGTAGCGGTCGGGCGGCGGACGGTAGGGCTCTTCACTTCCTTGGGGGGATGATAGTTGTGCTCACTGCCGCAGGTATTGCACTTAACCCGTGCGACTCGGCCATCCACCAGCGCTACTATGGTGTGATTGGTAAGGACGCGGCATCGGGTGCATTGGGAGTCAAGAATATCTCCTGCTGATTTTGTTCTTACGCTCATGGTATAAGACCTTTCCGGGCTGTCTGCTGAAAGAGAAGGCCACGGGGTCTCCGTGGCCGTGCAGTAGTGAACTCTTTATATCACGGTTGTGACGGTACGACAAGTAGACACCCCGCTGGATCTGATCTTTTGCAGTCTATGCGGGTATCATTCCATTCCTATGTTCATCCGAATATGCCACAGTCATCACACTGTCGGATTTCTTTACAGTCGACTCACATCATGTGACGGGATACTTTACACTCTCCGTGAACAAGCGTGCATAAATGGTGGAATAGGTGGCCAGAAAGCTTCAAAATAGTGGCATGCAATTTGCAGTGAAGCACTGACTAGAAATTAAGCTGTACAACATAAACAGAATTAGGAGGTATAGAATGAAGTATTACCATACGATGGCAGCTCTGATTGCAGGACTCCTTTTATTCTCTTCCCACTCTTTTGCTACGACACTCGTCTCCGAGAACTTCAACAGCGTCACGGGGATCGGTACGACTCAGCGAACGGTGCAGTCCATCCTTGCCACATCGGCGTATGAGTTGGCGCCGGGTACGACATGGTCGGTAACCACTCCGGCCACTGCAGCAGCGGTAAACGTACGACACACCACTAACAGGATTAACGCAACGGCTACGGATGTGGAGAATTTTTATAAGGCGTTTACACCGATCGACGCTTTGAATAATTTTCTCGTGCTGGGTGATGACTCCTCAGGTCTTAATAACGAGGCTCTGGGTGGTATATCCCATTATACCATCCCGTTCTTTAATCCGGTTCTAGGGGGCAATCTTGATATCAGCTTTAATTATGCCTTTAACGGCTGGGATAACGCAACGGGCGGACATAACAGTTTTAGAGTATACCTTTCAGACGGTACGACGTTTATAAATCTGATAGATTTTTTCTCCACTCCTGGTACCGGTAAAACAGTCACTCCCAGGGGGAGCAATTATGCTGCGGGTCCCTATGAGCATCTCGTGTACACGACTCTGCTGAACAGCCGGAATCTCACCCTCAACTTCGAACTGAACGAGGGTGCTTCGCTCGGCAATTTGGCGAAAAATGCGGCTGCAGGTATCGATAATATCACCATTGACTCCGTTCCCGAGCCCTCAACCTTCATCCTGTTGGGCGCCGGTCTTGGCGGTCTGGCCCTCCTTCGCCGGCGTCGTCGCTGAGGAGAAAGCCGACGTATATATCATGAGGCGCCTGCAAAGGCGCCTTTTTTGTTAGCATGAGAAAATATTGGCTTACATACCCTCTCAGGATGAGTCGCAATTTCCCTTGTTACAATGAAATCTGCCAATGGTTTGTCCTGCCTGCGAATTAATTCTTGATACTGATCAGGTTATCACTATAATGACACTCTCTTTTCCCATGGCGTGCCGCCTGAATCTGCTTAGTCAGGCTGAAATCCCGGTAGATACGGAGTGGAAATGCTGAAACTCATAGAGAAAGCCAACACCCTCATGGAGGCGCTGCCGTATATCCGGCGGTTTGCCGGCAAGACCATCGTCATCAAGTACGGCGGACATGCCATGGCCGATGAGGCGCTGAAGGAATCCTTTGCCCTGGACGTGATTCTTCTCAAATCATTGGGGATCAATACCGTCATCGTTCATGGCGGCGGTCCCCAGATAAATCAGACATTGAAAAGATACGGTATCGTCTCAAAATTCATCAAAGGGATGCGGGTAACCGACGCCGACACCATGGCGGTGGTGGAGATGGTCCTTGTGGGACAGGTGAACAAGGAAGTGGTCGGCTACCTCAATCAGCATGGTGGTCGTGCCGTGGGACTATCCGGCAAGGATGGGAATCTGCTCCTCTGCAAGAAGCTCCTGGAAGAGGTCGTCCATGAGGACGGTACCGTGGAGAAGATCGACCTGGGGTTCGTGGGTGACGTGGTCAAGGTCAACACCGACCTGATCCGTACCCTGGAGAACGGCAAGTATATCGCCGTCATAGCTCCTGTGGGGGTCGGTCCCGATGGGGAGTGCTATAACATTAACGCGGACCTGGTTGCCGGTAGGGTCGCCGCTGCTCTCAACGCGGAGAAACTGATTTTACTCACCGATGTGGAGGGGGTCAAGGATAAGGATGGTAATCTCCTCTCCAGCCTCGCCGTCTCAGACCTCCATCGACTTATCGATGAGGAATCCATTACCGGCGGGATGATCCCCAAGGTTACCTGTTGCGCCGATGCTCTGGGTGATGGAGTCAAGAAGGCTCACATTATCGACGGACGAGTCCGGCACGCCGTGCTTCTTGAGATGTTCACCGACGTGGGTGTCGGGACGGAGATACGAAAATGAATTCTGAACAGTGGATTACCAAAGCCGACAAATATATCATGAAGACCTATGGTCGCTACCCCATCGTTCCGGTCCGTGGGGAGGGTTCCGTCCTCTGGGACGTCGACGGGAAGCGGTATCTGGATTTCCTGGCCGGAGTCGCGGTGAATAATCTGGGACACTGCCATCCCAGGGTGGTGGCGGCGTTACAGGAGCAGGCGGCGCAGTTGATCCACTGCTCCAATTATTATCACATCCCCAGTCAGATCGAGTTGGCAGAGATTCTCTGTTGCCACTCCTTTGCCGATAAGGCGTTTTTCTGCAACAGCGGGGCCGAGGCCAACGAGGCAGCCATCAAGCTGGCCCGAAAGTACAGCCGGGAAAAGTACGGGCCGGAACGGTACGAGATCATCACCGCCGCCGAATCGTTTCACGGCAGGACCATGGCCACCGTCTCCGCCACCGGGCAGGAAAAGGTGCAACGTTTTTTCGATCCGCTCCTCCACGGGTTCAAACATGTTCCCTTTGACGATGGATTGGCCTTGGAAGCGGCAATAACTCCCGCTACCTGCGCCGTCATGCTGGAGCCGATTCAGGGAGAGGGGGGAGTCAACATCCCTTCCCCCGGTTATCTCCGGGAGGTCCGGGAAATCTGCGACAGGCACAGCCTGATAATGATTCTGGACGAGGTTCAGGTGGGGATGGGGAGAACCGGTAAGCTTTTTGCCTACGAACATTTCGGCATTAGTCCGGACATCATGACTCTGGCCAAGGCCCTGGCCGGTGGCGCCCCCATCGGAACCATGCTGGCCAAAGACGAGTATGCCGCTGCCTTTACGCCGGGGACTCACGGTTCCACCTTCGGGGGCAATCCGCTGGTAACGGCGGCGGCGGTGGCCACGGTGCGGACCATCCTTGAGGAGGGTCTTCTCAATCGGGCCGAAGAGATGGGAGAGTACCTTTTGGGTGAGCTGGACCTGCTTCGGGAAAAGTATCCGTTCATTCTGGAGGTGCGGGGCATCGGCCTCATGATCGGCATGAAACTCTCCATCCCCGGCGGTGATATCGTCAAAAAGGGGCATGATCGGGGGGTTCTCCTCAACGTGACCCACGACACCGTGCTCCGTTTTGTCCCGGCCTTGACCGTGAGCAAGCAGGAAGTGGACGAGATGATCGGAATTCTTGACGGAATTTTATCCGAGATTTGATATGCATGCTGTAAGGGCGATCCTTGTGATCGCCCGGATTATGTGCGAAGACATCATTGGGTGAATACAAAATTCGCCCCTACAAGGACGTACCATGAACAAGCATTTTCTGGCACTGCACCAGTTCAGCCGCGAGGAGCTGGACGATCTCTTTGTCTTCACCAAGGAGCTGAAGTCGAAACAGAAGAAGGGGGTTGCTCACCGGCACCTGGAGGGGAAGAGTATCGCCCTCGTCTTCGAGAAGTCGTCCACTCGCACCCGAATCTCTTTCGAGGTGGGGGTCTATCAGTTGGGAGCCCAGCCGATCTTTATCTCTTCCGGCTCATCCCAGATGGGACGCGGCGAGCCGATTCGGGACACGGCACGGGTCATGTCCCGTTACTGTGACGGGATCATGATCCGTACCTACGGCCAGGAGATCATCGAAGAGTTTGCCCGTTACTCCTCGGCGCCGGTGATCAACGGCCTCACCGACCGGTTTCACCCCTGCCAGATCATGGCCGACCTTTTCACGGTCATCGAGCAGAAGGGGAGTTATGAAGGGCTCAAGTTCGCCTGGGTGGGGGACGGCAACAACATGGCCAATACCTGGATCGAGGCGGCAGCAATCTTCGGCTTTGATCTGGCTCTGGCCTGCCCCAAAGGGTACGAGCCGGACCCCACGGTCCTGGCATGGGCCAGGGGAAGGAGCAGGGCAAACATCATTGTTACCCATGATCCCAGAGAGGCGGTAAGGGATGCCGACGTCATTAATACCGATGTCTGGGCCAGCATGGGGCAGGAGCAGGAACAGAAGGAGCGGGAGATTGCCTTTGCCGGCTACCAGGTAAATGAAGGGCTTCTTGATGTTGCCAAAGGGAACTGCATGGTGCTCCACTGTCTCCCGGCCCATCGGGGAGAGGAGATCACCGATGATGTCCTGGAAGGACCTCACTCGGCAGTCTGGGACGAGGCGGAAAATCGGCTCCATATCCAGAAGGCGATCATGGCCTGGCTGATGGAATAGCGGGAGGATTATCACGCGCTCGTCACCGGAAGGTGATCCATGGAAATAAGACCCATCAAACCGTTCTCCTTGGAGCCGGGCCAGGGCCAAGGAAGGATAGCGAATCGTCCCCCCGGAGCTGCGTCACCCTTCGTGGCTTCTCCCGTGAAGGATGCTGTTGAGGAATTCAGCTTCAATAAGCTCTTAAAGCTGGCCGAAACGGCTTTGGCCGGGGGAAATCCTGCCACGGCACTTGAGCAGTATGCCAAGATTCTGACCTATGAACCCAACAATGTTCAGGCGCTTTACGGCAAGGCTCTGGCTGAAGGATTGCTCTCACCGGACAAACTTGGGGATACTCTGGGGAAGCTGGATCAGTTCCTGAAGAGTGCCACGGGTGCGGACCGGGAGGCGCTTATGGCGCGTGCCGGTGGGGATATTCTCGCCCTTGGGAAAAAGGCCGAAACCGACGCCCTGGCAGCGCTCCTCAAGGAGCTAACGCCGGCGAATTATGAGCTGTTCGCCGACCGGATGGAACAGACGCTGGTTCTCTACCATACCTCGGCGCTGCTTCATCCCTCCGAAGAAGGGATACACATGGCCATGATAGCTGCCTCGCAGCGTCTCATGGTGCCGTATCGGGACGAGAAGAGCGGCAAGAAGTTTTATCCATCGGAGGGGATCTACGAAAAGGGGAAAAAATGGCTGAAGAAGGCCCGAGAGCTGCTGAAAGAGAAGTTTCCCAACCGGTTCAAGCGGCTGCAGCTCTACAAGAAGTACCAGACCTGTTTTATTGCAACGGCGGCTTGGGGCGACCCTGAGGCAGAGGAGGTCATCATGTTCCGGGCCTTCAGGGATCTTTATCTCAGGAACAACCATCTGGGGCGCCGGTTTATCGTCCTTTACTACCACCACGGAGCGACCGTCGCCGGGCTGATTGCTGAGAGAGTTTTACTACGGAGAGCGGTACGTGTCCTGCTGGCCCCGCTCCTCTTCGGAGTTCGGTTGTTGCCGGGAATACGGGGCAGACGTATCTGACCAGATTGAGTCAACGTGTCACAATAACAGCACAAGGAGAACCTTAATGGCCAAGAAAGAAGTCAAGAAGATTGTCCTCGCCTATTCCGGCGGGCTCGACACCTCCATCATCCTCAAGTGGCTGAAAAACGAATACGGCTGCGAAATGATCACCTTCTCCGCAGACCTGGGGCAGGGGGACGAACTTGATCCGGTGCGGGAAAAGGCGTTCGCCACCGGCGCGGACAAGGTGTACATCGACGACCTGAAGGAAGAGTTTGTCCGGGATTTCGTCTACCCCATGTTCCGGGCCAACGCCATCTACGAGGGACATTACCTCCTGGGGACCTCCATTGCCCGCCCTCTCATCGCCAAGCGGCAGATGGAGATTGCCGCACTGGAAGGGGCCGACGCCGTCTCCCATGGCGCCACAGGGAAAGGGAATGATCAGGTCCGCTTCGAGTTGGGGTACTATCACTTCAATCCGGCCATCACCGTCATCGCCCCCTGGCGGGAGTGGAAGCTTAACAGCCGCCAAGCCCTCATCGCCTACGCCAAGAAAAACGATATTCCGATTCCCATTACCAAGAAGCGTCCCTGGTCCAGCGACCGGAACCTCCTCCATATCTCCTTTGAAGGGGGAATCCTGGAGGATACCTGGGCCGAACCCCCCGAGGATATGTACGTCCTGACCAAGGCGCCGGAAAAGGCTCCTAACAAGCCGCAGTTCATTGAAATCGAGTTCGAGAAGGGGAACGCCGTTGCCGTTGACGGAGTTCGGATGTCCCCGGCGCAACTATTGTCTCACCTGAATACCATCGGCGGCGAGCACGGCATCGGCCGGGTGGATCTCCTGGAGAATCGCTCCGTGGGGATGAAATCTCGTGGGGTCTACGAGACTCCCGGCGGCACCATCCTTCGGGAGGCCCACTCGGCGGTGGAGCAGATCACCATGGACCGGGAGGTGATGCGGATTCGTGACTCCCTCATCCCCCAGTACGCCTGGATCGTCTATGCGGGATACTGGTTCTCGCCGGAGCGGCGGATGCTCCAGACCCTCATCGACGACTCCCAGCAAACCGTCAATGGTGTGGCGCGGCTCAAACTCTACAAGGGGCACTGCCGCACCGTGGGGCGCAAGTCCGAGACCGACTCCCTCTTTAATCTGGATTTCGCCACCTTCGAGAAGGATCAGGTCTTCAACCAGGCCGACGCCGAAGGGTTCATCAAGATCAACTCCCTGAGGCTCCGGATTCAGTCGCTCATGAAGGGGCAGAAGTAGGAGAAATGCAGGAGTATCTGAAGATGACAAGGGGGGCATGCAGCGCATGCCCCCCTTGTCATCTTCAGGGTTCGTTATTTCAGCATCGGTTTGGGGGTGGCGTCGGTCCCTTCGGGGAGGATGGGATATTCGACTTTGGGCTGCCGGCCGGTGAGTGTCTGAAGGAAGGCGGTGATCTTCTCCGCATCGTCGTTGCTCAACTTGAGACCCAGTTGGGCGGTCCCCATGACCGTTACGGCGTCCTTCAGCTTCCAGACCTTGCCGCTGTGGAAATAGGGTGGGGTCAGGGCGATATTGCGCAAAGAGGGGGACTTGTAGACGTACTTGTCCGCGGCGGTGCTGGTTACGTTGTATCGTCCAAGATCACCGGGGGGGAGGAGTTCGGCAAGAGGGGTCTCTTTCAGGCCGAAGGGGTAGTAACCGGCCCCACCCATGTTCACCCCGCCGTGACAGGTGACGCATCCTCTGTCCATGAAGAGGGTGAGTCCTTCCTTTTCCCGGCTGCTCAGGGCTTTGGCGTTCCCCTTGAGGTACTTGTCGAAGGGGGCGTCGGGGGTGATGAGGGTCGCCTCGTACAGTTCGATAGCCTTGGCCATGTTGTCACAGGTAACCGGGTCCTTATCCCGGGGAAAGGCCGTGGTGAAGAGTTTGACATAACCGGGAATGCTCTTGAGGGTCTCCACCACCCGCTCCCGGTTATTGTTCATCTCCACCTGCGCCTGCACCGGCCCCATGGCTTGGGCCGCAAGATCGGGTGCCCGGCCGTCCCAGAACTGGGCGATGTTGAAGACCGAGTTCAGTACCGTGGGGGCGTTACGCGCTCCTCTCTGCCAACCATGGCCGGTGGAGGTCTCCTGAAGGTCGGCCCCACCCAGCCCCATGTTGTGACAGGTATTGCAACTGATCAGGTAGGACGATGAGAGGCGCGGCTCGAAGAAGAGCATCTTCCCCAGGAGGAGTCGGTCCAGATTCCCTCTGTTTTCCTTGAGGGCAGGGGCGGCGGCGGGAATCGGTTTGAACTCCGTCCGGGCTCGCTGCATCAGCTCTTCCTTGCCCCATGCGGCGCCGGCGGCGATGAGGGTAATACCGGCAATGACGACACTCTTTCTGATCATCTGTTCCTCCTTGGTGCTGGTGTGATTGGACGTATGTGAAGGGAGTATAGGGAGTTTTCCCCCACTGTCAACCCCGCCGGCGGCCAAGGGTGGGATGCAAGTCCCATGAACTCATGGCACCTGCTCGTGATTTCTGCGGGACAAGATGGTTGGCGGTATGTATAATCACGAAAATTCTTACCGGAGACGACATGATTCCCCTGCGCAGTAACATTGCCGAGATGAACGGCTATCTCCCCGGCTTCCAGCCCAAAGAGCCGGACTACATCAAGCTCAACACCAACGAAAATCCCTATCCGCCATCTCCCTCCGTGATTGCGGCCATTCAGGCGGAGGTGGGGGATTCCCTGCGCCGCTATCCTGAACCGGCCAGCCGTCTGGCTCGGGAAGAGGCGGGACGGCTCTACGGATTTGATCCATCCTGGGTCATCATGGCCAACGGTTCCGACGAGCTTCTCAATAACCTCATCCGGGCCTTTGCCGGCGAAGGGGAGGAGATCGCCTACATCCACCCCTCCTACTCCTATTACGCCACCCTGGCCGAGATTCAGGGGGCGCGGGTCAGTACCTTCGGCCTTACCCCCGACTTCCGGATTGACGGCCTGCCACAGCGGTACAACGGGAAGCTCTTCTTCCTCACCACCCCCAACGCCCCCCTGGGGTTCACCTTTCCCCTCTCCTTCATCGGAGAACTGGCAGAGCGTTGCGACGGGATGCTGGTGGTGGACGAGGCCTATGCCGACTTTGCCAAAGGGAACGCCCTGGAGTTGGTTCGCTCCCATGAAAATGTGGTGGTTACCCGGACCCTCTCCAAGAGCTACTCTCTGGCGGGGATGCGTCTGGGGCTGGCCATTGCCCGGCCTGAGGTCATCGGAGCTTTGGACAAGATCCGCGACCACTACAACCTGGATCGTCTGGCCCAGGTCGCCGCCCTGGCGGCTCTCCACGATCAGGAGTATTTCCGGGAGTGCGTTCGCAAAATCCGGGAGACCCGGGAGTGGTTCTCCGCTGAGCTTCGGGCCATGGAGTATGAGGTGATCCCGTCAGAGGCGAACTTCGTCTTTGCCACCCCTCCGGACAGAAACGGCGGCCGGCTCTACGAGGGTCTCTTCAACCGGAGGATTCTCGTCCGCTACTTCACCGATCCGCTCCTCTCCCACGGACTCCGGATCTCCATCGGGAGCCGGGAAGAGATGGCAACAACCCTGGCGGCGTTACGGGAGATCGGGTAGGGGACTCTTATGGTGTCTCATATGTAGCTTTTGCCCGCTCCGGGGTGATGACCTGTAGCAGCGGCGGGCTGGCCGCCAGTTCCGGTGCTACGGAGGTGAGTTCCCAGAGCCTCCCGTCCGTCGGATCACGATACAAGTGTACTTTTCCGTCTTTGCCGGCTGCCAGTAGCTCAAGGTACTCCTGCGTCAGCCGGGTAATCCGGTCCCAGCGGGCATCGGGGGTCACTGCGCTTCCCAGGTCGAGCCAGTACCCCTGGAGTACGGTTTCTTCGGGTTTCAGGCGAATCTCTTCCGAGTCGGGTCTCATGTTTACCTCTCCTTTGTTTCAGTGGTCATGCTGTCCAGCCACCCCATACTCTGGAAGAGGCGGGCAAACTCCTCGTCCAGGGGGGCGGTAATCGTCAGACTCTTCCCGGTGACCGGGTGCGGCAGGGTGAGCTCCAGGGCGTGCAGGAGGAGACGGGAAGAGCCGAAGTGGTCCCGAAACAGTCGGTTGTGAAAACCGTCGCCGTGAGTCGTGTCGCCGATGACGGGATGATACAGGTGTTTGCAGTGGCGCCGGATCTGGTGCTTCCTTCCGGTGAGGGGACGGGCCTCCATGAGAGAGTAGCGGCTCGTGGCATGAACTCCTGCCGGGAATGGGAGCTCCGCCAGGGCCAGTCGCCGGAACGAGGTGACCGCCTCCTGTGCCTCTTTCCCCCCCCGGGCCAGACGATCGGTGGTTCGGTCATGCTCCTCCACCAGTGGGTAGTCGATGACCACCTCTTCCGGGACAAACCCCCGGACCACTGCCAGGTACCGCTTAAGCACCTGGCGGGCAGCAAAGGACGCACTGAGAAGGGCCGCCGGTTCCCGGGAGAGGGCAAAGAGGAGCACGCCGGAGGTGGGGCGGTCCAGACGGTGTACCGGGTAGACCCGGCGTCCGATCCGGTCCCGGGTCAGTTGCAGGGCTGAGACGGTTTCCCGCCGGTCCACGGCGCTTCGGTGAACCAGGAGTCCGGCAGGCTTGGCCACGGCAACCAGATGATCGTCTAGGTAGAGAATTTCCATGGAGGCACTCTAGCAGAAGCCGCCCCGTACGGCAACGAGCTCGTGAGGTGCTTTTTCTGGAGATTCATGGGGTATTCATGGTGCTGCCAGGAAAATGGTTGTCATGGCCCCGGGTAGATGGTACATGAATTCACGGTGAAAGAGACCGAAGGGGCTGAAGGGCGATGGCATGGAAGGGGTTGGGAGAGTTTCTGGCGGCGCTGGAGGAGCAAGGAGAGCTCCACCGGGTAGCCGCCCGGGTTGACCCGGACCGGGAGATAGCCGAGATCACCCACCGAGTCTGCAAGAGCCCCCATGGCGGTAAGGCAATTCTTTTCAGCTCTGTCCAGGGGAGCAATTTTCCTCTGGTTACCAATATCTTCGGCTCTCCCCAACGGATGGCACTGGCGCTGGGGGTCGACTCCTTGGACGACCTTGTCCGGCTCATGGCCGTACACCTGGAGAGGCTGGAGCAGTACTCTCCCCCTCCTCCGGCGCTGTTGTCCGATCCCCCCTGCCGGGAGGTGGTGGAGAGTTCCCCCGACCTGACGGCCCTCCCGCTCCTGCGCGGCTGGCCGGGTGACGGCGCTCTCTCCGGCGGCGGCTATCTCACGCTTCCCCTGGTCTGTACCGCCGATGCCGTAACCAACATCATGAACTGCGGCATCTACCGGGTCCAGGTCATCGCTTCGGACCGGGCAGTGGTGGGATGGCATCCCGCTAGCGATGGAGAACGGCACTGTCGCCAGTACCTGGAGTCGGGCCGCCGGATGCCGGTGGCCATTGTCTTGGGGGGAGCGCCGGAACTCCTCTTTGCCGCCAGCTTCTCTCTCCCGGGGCTCCCCGATGAATTCAGCTTCGCCGGGATGCTCCGCAACGAACCGGTGGAGCTGACGCGCTGCCTGACCTCGGACCTTCTTGTCCCTGCCTTTGCCGAGGTGGTCATCGAAGGGTATCTGGAACCGGGGGAGACGGTGATGGAAGGGCCTTTCGGCAACCACACCGGTTTTTATGCCCCGGCCCGCTTTGCTCCGCTGCTTCGGGTGACCGCTCTGACCCGCCGGAGGACCCCGGTCATCCCGGCCACGGTGGTGGGACCGCCACCACAGGAGGATTGCTGGTTGGCCAAGGCCGCGGAACGTCTCATGCTTCCCTGGCTGCAATGCCGGTTTCCCGGCATTGTGGCTCTCTCCATGCCCCTGGAGACGATCTTCCACCGCGCCGCCATCGTCGGTGTGGACACCGCCCTGTGCGGCAGCGTCCTGGAGCTGATCCGGCGGTTGTGGGAGGAGGGACCGCTACGGCGGGCCAGGGTCATGATCGTGGTGGATGCCGACGCCGGCGTCGACCCGGCCGGTGCCTGGTGGCGGGCACTCAACTCCGCCCAGTGGGAGCGGGATCTGATTTTCAGCCACGACGGTTCCCTTCTGGGGCTGGATGCCACCCGGAAGCCGGAACAGGGGTGTCCCCTGGAGCGGAGTGAGACGAAGGAGTTGGTCACCCGACGGTGGCCGGAATACGGTCTGTAGGGGCACGGCGCCGTGCCCCTACGGAAACAAATACAAAGCACAAGGTGTTCCCACGCATGACCAGATCCGCGACGTCTCACCAGAATCAGTCACTTTGTACCAAGATCCGGGTGTTTCTGGAGATGATCAAATTCTCCCACACCCTCTTTGCACTCCCCTTCGCCTTCACCGGTGCGGTGCTGGCGGCTAAGGGGCTTCCCTCTGTAGCCCAGTGCGGCTGGATACTGGCTGCCATGGTGGGGGCACGGACGGTTGCCATGGGACTCAACCGGGTCATCGATGCCGAGATCGACGGGAAAAATCCCCGTACCAGCGGTCGCGCCATCCCGGCGGGACTCCTGGGGAAGGGGACCGTGCTCCTCTATATTCTTCTCTCCCTGGCACTGTTTCTCTTTGCCGCAGCCCGGTTGAACCCTCTCTGTCTCAAGCTGGCGCCGGTGGTGATCTTCTTCCTGATTCTCTACTCCTATTGCAAGCGGTTCACCTCCCTGGCCCATGTTGTCCTGGGTCTCTGTCTCGCCGCAGCTCCCTTGGGAGCCTGGATCGCCATCCGGGGGACTCTGTCGCTCCCCATCATTCTCATCGCCCTAGCGGTCCTCCTCTGGGTCACCGGGTTCGACATCCTCTATGCCCTCCAGGATCTGGAGTTCGACCGGGCCAACGGCCTTCACTCCATTCCGGTGCGGCTGGGGGTGAACGGCTCACTCTGGCTTTCCCGGCTCTGCTGCCTGGCAACGGTGCTCCTCCTCCTGGCCGCCTGGTCGCTCCTCTCTCTGGGGGGCTTTTTCCTGGCAGGGGTCGGGCTCTCGGCCCTTCTTTTGATCTATGAGCAGTGGCTCATTCGGGCGGGTGACCTCACCCGGCTGGATGCGGCTTTTTTCACCATGAACGCCTGGGTCAGCGTGATCATCTTCACGGCCACGCTCCTGGAGACCTTTGTGGGGAAAGGGATATCATGAACACTCCCCACGTGGTTCTGGCCATCACCGGGGCCTCCGGCTCCATCTACGGGATTCGCCTGGCCCAGGAGCTGCTGAAAAGCGGAGCCCGGTTGACCATCCTCCTCAGCAGGAGCGGGGGTGCGGTGCTGAAGAGTGAGTGCGGCCTCCAGTGGGAGGGGGATGAGGCCACAGTCACCCGGCGGATGCGGGAGCATTTCTCGGCAGGAGCGGATCGGCTCTCCCACTACGCCGCTGACAACCTCTTCGCCCCCATTGCCAGCGGCTCGTCGGCCCCTGACAGCTTCGTGGTCTGTCCCTGCTCCATGGGGAGCCTGGGGCGGATCGCCGCCGGGATCTCCGGCAACCTCATCGAACGGACCGCCGACGTGATGCTCAAGGAGCGGCGTCCCTTCGTCCTCGTCCCCCGGGAGACCCCGCTCCATGACATCCACCTGGAAAATCTGCTGAAACTTTCCCGTATGGGGGTAAGGATCGTTCCGGCCATGCCCGCCTTCTACCATGGACCCCGCTCCCTGGAGGATCTGGTGGATTTCGTGGTGGGAAAGGTTTTGGACAGCATGGGGATGGAGCACCGGCTCTTCACACGGTGGGGGGACATGAAACGTGAATGGTGAAACGTAGGGGCACGGCGTGCCGTGCCCTTGTGAAAAGTGAGGAACCATGATTTTGACTTTTGAGCAGATTTCCGAGAAAGTACGCGCCGGTGAACGGATCACCGACCATGAGGCGCTCTTTCTCTTTGAGCATCCCGACCTCCTGGCGATCGGGGAACTGGCGGCCCTGGTGAACGAGCGGAAGAATGGCCAACGGGTCTTCTTCAACGTCAACCGTCATCTCAACCATACCAACGTCTGTGTTAATCGCTGCCGATTCTGCGCCTTTGCCAGGAGCGGGGACGAGGCCGGGGCCTACACCTATGACCTGGCGGAAGTCCGGCGGCGGGCGGAGGAGGCTCTGGCGCAGGGGGCTACCGAGATCCACATCGTCGGCGGGCTCCATCCCGACCTCCCCTTTGAGTTTTATCTGGAGATGCTGCGCACCGTGAAGGAGGTCTCGCCGCACCTCCACGTGAAGGCGTTCACCGTCGTGGAGATCGACTACCTGGCGCGGCTGGCGGGACTCTCCATTGCCGAAACGCTGCAGGAGCTGCAGGGAGCCGGTCTGGGGTCACTCCCCGGTGGCGGAGCGGAGATCCTGAAAAAAGAGGTCCGGGACCGGCTCTGCCCGGAGAAGATCAGCGGCGAGCGGTGGCTGGAGATCATGGAAGAGGTTCACGGGGCCGGACTCAAGTCCAACGCCACCATGCTCTACGGTCATCTGGAGACGTATGCCGACCGGGTGGATCATATGCGGCGCTTACGGGAGCTGCAGGATCGGACCGGTGGTTTCCAGGTCTTCATTCCGCTGGCTTTCCAGAAGGAAAACAACCTTCTGGGGCATTTGAAAAACCCTTTGAGCGGCGGAGTTGACGACCTGAAGTGTTTGGCCGTGGCCCGGATCTATCTGGACAACTTCACCAATATCAAGTCCTACTGGGTCATGGTGGGGGAGAAGATCGCCCAGGTCTCCCTGGCCTTCGGGGTCAATGACCTGGACGGCACCGTGGTGGAGGAGAAGATCGGCCACGACGCCGGCGCCGCCTCACCCCAGGCCATGTCACGGGAGGGTATTGTCGATCTGATCCGGAAGGCGGGGAAGATCCCCGTGGAGCGGGATACCCTCTACAACGAGCTCAGGGTCCACTGACCCGGCAGGTGCAGCATGACTCTTACCACCCTCTTCCTCTTTCTCGGCGCCTCCATGGCTCTGACCATCGCGCCGGGGCCGGACAACATCTTTGTGGTGACCCAGGGGTTGGCCCGGGGGCGCCGGGCCGCCATTGTCACCGCCTGGGGGATGTGCAGCGGCATTACGGTCCATACCTTGGCTGCCGCCGCCGGGATCTCGGCGCTCTTCTGCTCCTCGGCCCTGGCCTTTCAGCTGGTGAAGTACGCCGGCGCGGCCTATCTTCTCTATCTGGCCTGGAAGATGGTGCGGGAGAATGGGGCGCCGGCGCCGGCGGCTGCCGGTGACGGCCCCTCCCTCTGGGGGCTGTTTCGGAGGGGATTCTTCATGAATGTCCTCAACCCCAAGGTGGCGCTCTTCTTCCTGGCCTTTCTCCCCCAGTTCACGGTGAGGGATGCAGGAAACATCCCCCTGCAGATGGTGCTGCTGGGGCTGATCTTCATGGCCCAGGGGCTCGTGATCTTCACCATCATCGGCTTCTTCTCCGGCAGCGTGGGAGGATGGATTCAACGCCGACCTCGGGCTGGTCGGTATTTTAACTGGCTGGCCGGCGGAATCTTTGCTCTCCTGGGACTCCGCCTGGCCCTGGCGGAAAGGTAACGCATGACTCCGGCACAACTATATGACAAAATAGCCGATGGTGAACCGCTCACCCGGGGAGAGGCTCTTTCTCTCCTTACCCAGGGAGAGCTGCTCACCGTGGGGAAGCTGGCCGACGGTATCCGGCAGCGGCTCCATCCCCGGAAGGTGGTCACCTTCGTCAATGACCGCAACGTCAACTATACCAATGTCTGCGAATCCAAGTGCAAATTCTGCGCCTTCTACCGGGACCACGGGGCCGACGACGCCTATCTCCTGGCCGAGGAGGAGATTTTTCGCAAGATTGAAGAACTGGTTGCCGTGGGGGGGACCCAACTCCTCATGCAGGGGGGGCTCCACCCTGAGCTGACGATCTACTGGTTCGAGGAGCTCTTCCGGGAAATCAGGCGTCGCTTCCCCGGGGTGCAAAATCACTCCCTCTCTCCGGCGGAGATCACCCACATCGCCCGGATTTCCGGTCTCACCATGCCGGAGACACTTCGGCGGCTCCACGACGCAGGGTTGAACTCGGTTCCCGGCGGCGGGGCGGAGATCCTGGTGGACACGGTTCGGCAGAAGATCTCACCCAACAAGATCGGCTGGCAGGGGTGGGCCGCAGTGATGCGGGAGGCCGCCGGGCTGGGGATGCCCACCACCGCCACCATGATGTTCGGCAGCAGTGAGGGGCCGGAGGAGATCGTGGAGCACCTTTTTCGGATACGGGAACTCCAGGCTGACGGCGGCTCATTCACCGCCTTCATCCCCTGGACCTACCAGCCGGGGAATACGGAACTGGGGGGAGAGAGCGCCACGGGGGTCGAATACCTCAAAGTTCTGGCGTTATCGCGCATGGTGCTTGACAACATCCCCAACATTCAGGCAAGTTGGGTAACTCAGGGGGCACGGCTCGCCCAGGTGGCGCTTTTCTTCGGGGCCAACGACCTGGGGGGGACCATGCTGGAGGAGAATGTGGTGGCTGCGGCCGGCTGTACCTTCCGGATGAATGGGGAGGAGATGGTTGACCTCATCCGTGGCGCCGGCTTCTTTCCGGCGCAGCGAACGACGACGTACGAGATAATCCGGTACTACTGATCCGTTTCATCCGGAAACTGGGGAGTGGCACCATAACACTAAGAAAGTTTAACCTATGACTACTGTACCGATGATCACCACCCAGAGTGGGTTGGAGGAACTTGCCGCCCGGCTTGGCCGGGAACCACTCATTGCCTGCGATCTTGAAGCGGATTCGCTGCACCACTACCGGGAGAAGGTCTGTCTCCTGCAATTTTCAACGCCGGATTATTCGGCGCTGTTGGACCCTCTGGCCATCGCCGACCTCTCTCCCCTTGCCCCGGTCATGGCCGATCCGCAGATCCGGAAGATCTTTCACGGCGCCGACTATGATATCAGGTCGCTCCACCGCGATTTCGGCATTGAGGTGCAGAACCTCTTCGACACCATGATCGCCTGTCAGTTTCTCGGCGAGAAGGAGGTCGGGCTGGCGGCAGCCCTGAAGAAGCGGTTCGGCGTGGAGCTGGATAAACAGTTCCAGAAGGCCGATTGGAGTCGGCGTCCCCTGAGTCCGGAGATGCTGGCCTATGCGGTGGAAGATACTACCCTGCTTATCAGCTTTTACGGCCAGTTGTCCGAGGAGCTGCAGGCAAAGGGGCGTCTGGCCTGGGTGGAAGAAGAGTGTTCCGTATTGCAGGGGGTGAGGGTCGTCTCCCGGGAGGATGCTCCGCTCTTTATCCGCTTCAAAGGGGCGGCGAAGATGGAGCCGCGGGCCCTGGCGGTACTGGAGGAGTTGCTCCGTTTCCGTGATGAGCAGGCGGGGCGGTTGGACCGTCCCCCCTTCAAGGTCATCGGCAACGAAGCCCTGACGGAGCTGGCGGAAAAGCGCCCCCGGTTGCCTTCGGATCTGGCCGGTATTCCCGGCCTTTCGGAGAAGGTTGTGCAGCGGGTGGGAGCCGGCTTGCTGAAGGCGGTGGCCAGAGGGTGCGCCCTCCCTGCGGCAGAGCTTCCGCGCTTTCCCTTCATCCCACGGTCGCCACGGGACCCCATGAAAGAGGAGCGGCTGAAACTTCTCAAGGGGTGGCGGGAAGTGAAGGCCAAGAACCTTCTCCTGGAACCCGGCATCCTGGCCAACAATTCCCTGCTGGAGGCCTTGGCCGAGCTGCCGGAGGCTGCCGCAGTGGACGCGGTCATCCCCCGGCGCTGGCAGCGGGAGTTGTTCGGGGAAGATGTGAGGAATCTGTTGGCTGCGAACTGATCCCGGTTCATGTTACAAACTGCCGGCGCCGTGGGAGCGATTTTGCTCTCATGGCGCCGGTTTTTTTGGGTTTTCTCCCCTCCTGTTTTAGGAGGGGTTGGGGGTGGTAAGGTCCTCGAATAACCGCACCCACCAGCATGTGTTTTTGCGTCTGCCTGCTCTGGACCCCTCCGGTTTTGTTGCAACTCAAAACGCTCCTTACCTCCGCAGACTCCCTGGCGAATAGCCGAACTTCTTGCGAAAAGCGGTGATGAAGTGGTTGACATGGGAATATCCCAGGTTTACTGCCAGGGTTTTCATGGGTATATCACTCTTCACCAGTACTTCATGCGCCGAATCCAGCCGCTGACCTGAAATATAGGTGTTGATTGAACAACCATATATCTCCTTGAATCCATTGTTTAATACGCGGGCAGAGAGGTGTCGAACTGCCGCGCCAGCTCATCAAGTGTTGGGATTCTTCCGTCAAGGTGAAGCAGCTCTTAATGCAACAGCTCAATAAGCTTCTTTTTCCCGGCGGCCTTTATATCGCTCTGACAAGTGCCTGTTGAGGTAACGTAATCAGACAAGCAGCAGATGAATTCCATGGTTTTGGACTGTGCATGCAGCTTGCGCATCTTTCCGACATAATGTTCCTGCGGGTAGGCACAAAGGAGTGATAATACATTATAAGGCAGTGAACGAATGGAAAAAGAGGGGAGGACGGTAAGCTGCAGCGCTTCTGCAATGGTCTCAGCCAGCTCTGCTCCCAGCATTGTCTCCATCATTGAGATACTGATGAAGAGGATGGCAAGTTCAAGAGTGGCGCCGCCTTCAGAGGTGACTTGATAGTCGGCCCGGTCAGTGTATCTGGAGAGCAGAAATCCTTTGTCGATTCGGAAAGATGCGTCAAGACAGCTGTCCGTTATACTGCACATGCCTGTTTTCGCCACGGCAAAGGTAAACATCGGCTCGGATTGCTCGCCACAGGCGGAATAGATCGGCACACGACAGCCCACCATGTCGGGTGTAAAATAGCACCCCCCACGAGCTATTTCCATCCCGTTGGTTAATCTCAGGTATTCTCCCCAGCCGGTACCGACATCCGGTGGGAAAGGCAGAATTCTGCGCTCCATCTCGTCACTGCCGTGACGGATAAGATCCTGTTGCTGATCCTCGGCAACCAGCCAGTTCAATACGCCTGACTTAATAAGTGGTTCCATGGTGACACGTGCCTTATGTCAGGTTTCCCGACGGACGCCGGATAGTTATCGTAAACCGTGCCGTGCCGACTTCTAGCTGATAGGGAGCATTTCTGCAAGGAGGGTTTCGGGGGCAATGTCCTGATCGTTTGGCCACGTCACAGCACCAAACAGGATTCCGACACGATTGAAGTAGTGGATGTCTTTGAGTTCGCGGAAAACGCCTCGGTCCAGATATGGCTTGAGGTCAAATATGCCCTTACGGCCATCTTCTACTTCGACATAGATACGATAATCAGGCATTGGTTCAACAGTTTTCACATCCCAGTACATGGCGACCTCACAGTGGCGTGATTTTGTGAGGATTCTCACCGGAAACAGCCAGTTCCCAATCGGCATGTAGTTCATCTCGGTGTAGTTCTATTCATGCCTGCACAAGTCGCAACTGCTTGCGTGGCAATTCTCCGGCTAATACATCACCATCTTCAATACTGATAGAAACTTCATGCTCAGCGTATTTGGCGTGAAAGTGTGGCAGGTTGTGGTGCTGATTGTCAATAAGATACATACGGATGATGATCCCGTAAAACATTGAGATAATAGGCATATGCTATTCTCCTTTGTCATTGGTCACGAGTCTATACACTCTTGGAATTGTAGTCAATAGAGACATGACCTTTCCTTGTTGTCCCTATTCACGCTTCAGGCGCGACGACTAAATTTCCGTCAATTATTACCTGTTTTCTGCAAAGGAAAGCACGATCTCCCCCAACCCACCACCCTGCCCCGCACTCCTCGCCCGCAGTTATTCGTAGAAAAAACGTCGTTTTGTGTAGAAAAAAGGCATGTAAAAACGATAAGTTACAGTCTTGCGTGGCGTCCTGCTTGCAGGATCTCCCCGGACTGGCGCTCTTGAAACGGCGGCAGAGAAAGGTGTAGCCTCCAGGGGATTTATATGGATCTGACAGAGACCTCGGAGGTAGCGGATACCTCCGAGGTCATCTTGTTTCCGCGCAATGCGTCTCCGGCTCGGATATGGTATGATTCCTGCCCACGGTAACGGATACTGCCATAAGAAAAATTGCCCTGTCCCGGAATTCATCGTATGTCGATGGCCGTTATCGACTCTCTTTTTCACGTAGTAATGAGTGTGACAAGCTCGCTCCGGGTGTTTTTTAGCCGGATAAAGACCAAAACTTCGGCATGCCGAAGTTATTGATGTAAGTATACGGATATATTCAGTAAAATGGCAAAAAAACGTGTCAAAAAAGGGCCTTTTTCGACACGTTTTTTTCCGCCGGTCTCCTCCCCGTCAGGGTAACGATTTCACCCTCTGCTCAATAAGCTCGGTCAGTTTGGCCAGTGTGGATTTAAGCGCCGTCAGTTGTTCCACGCTCAACGTGGTGAAATCGGCGGCGCCCAGTCGTTTGTAAAACTGATCCACAAATATCGGATCCGTCGGCGCATCAGCGGGCTTTGGTTTCGCACTTTGTGTTCTGAGTTCTCCCCGTGTCAGCCCGCTTTTCTTGTATTTCAGGTAAAGGTTCTTCATTTTTGTCGGCGTTTTCATGCCGGCAATGGCGACAAGAATACTCCGCGAGGTTTTCGGATCGTTACGGCAATCATCTTTTACCTCCGTATTGGGATGCATCCACCCGGAATATCGGAATCTGTGTGCCCGGCATTGGAGGCGACAAGGGATTTTCTGCTCTTATTGTCGATATTTTGTTTGACTTGAACTTGGCTCCTGGAATGGGAGGCTACCAGTGTTCCCCCCCTTTACCTCTATGACAAGCCGGAAGCTGCGACATCTGAGTTTGAGCAAGCCGACCTGTTCGCCTCTCCCACCCCGGCCAAACCGGAACGAAAACGCCGCGACGCCATTACCGACGAGGGGTTGAAGCATTTCCTGACGGCGTATCCCGGCGAGACCATCAGCAAGGAAGAGCTCTTTTATTACGTTTACGGCCTGCTCCATTCACCAGACTACCGCGAGCGCTATGCCGACAATCTGAGCAAGGAGCTGCCGCGTATCCCCTGCGTGAAAACCGCCGCCGACTTTTGGGCGTTCAGCAAGGCCGGGCGAGATCTGGCAGAGCTGCACCTGAATTATGAAACGGTGGCGCCCTATCGGGTGAAGATCGACAGCGGGTGTAGGGGCACGGCGTGCCGTGCCCTTACCGATGCCGATTACCGGGTGGAAAAGATGACGTACGGGAAAAGCGGGGAGGAGAAGGATTTGACGACGC
>CAIUWK010000064.1 GCA_903902855.1 uncultured Geobacter sp.
AAGCGAAGTTGACGCCTGGCAAACAGCCAGGAACAACCAAATTAAAAATATTGACTGGCAGTTCACAACTGACAAAGCCAGAATCAAACTTAAGAGACTGTATCCGAAGTTTTAAGCGGGACGGAGTACTAGAACATAGAACATAGAACATAGAACATAAAACAAAGGCAGTTTTCGGGGAGATTATAAAGACGAGGCGAGAGGAATGCAAGCATTGGCGGTTGTTGAATAGCTCCCTTTTTCCTTTACACGGTTTCGTCGCCATAACATGTCGCCGCCGAATGATTCTCCTTGATCCGCCCATATTAGCGTGATATAAGAGCCTGTTTAGTTTCATTTCTGCAACTCAACTATCTGCAAAGGAGATCAAACGCATGGCTACTCAGTACACCGCTGATTTCGAAAAAGCGCTCCAGGTCGGGCGTCCCCCCAACATCCAGGCACTCTTCCCCAACTCCAAGGCCCTCATCGTCAGCGGCAAGGTTGTGGACCGGGCCATGCTGGCCAAGGGGAAAGCCATCGCCATGGCCGCCAACGGTCGGAACTATTTCGTGATCCGGGGCGCCCTGGCTGCGGCCCAGCGGGCCAACTGCCCGCTCATCATCGAGATCGCCAAGTCCGAAGGGGGGCGAACCTCCTACTGCTCCGTAAACTACTGGAATATGGCCCGCATTGTGGACGCCCTCTGCAACGAACTGGGGATCACCGTGCCGGTGGCCATCCACGCCGATCACTACGGCATCAAGAATGCCAAGGACTTGGCCGACGCCTTGGTGGAGGTTCCCACCATGTTCGAAGCAGGGATCACCTCCATTGCCATCGACGCCTCCCACCAGCCTGACGACCTGAACCTGCTGGCCAATATCGCCATCAACCCCTGTATCCCCGCATGGGCCTCCATCGAGACCGAAGTTGGTGAGATCAAGGGTAATTCGGGGCTCTCCACCATACCCGAGGCCAAGTTCCTCATCCAGGGACTCAACGCCCATGAGATCTATCCCGACTGGATCGCCCTGAACAACGGCACCTCCCACGGTCTGGAAGCCAGCGACGCCGGCATTCAGGTGGAACTCACCGCCGGCATCCATCACGCCCTGGCCCCTTACAAGCTGAGCGGCGCCCAGCACGGCACCTCGGGGAACAGCTCCGAGCGTCTCCGGGAAATCGCCAACCAGACCGCCACCACCAAGGCCAACGTAGCCACCGCACTCCAGATGATCTCTTGGGGGCTGCAGGTGAACGACTACGGCAACGCCCAACTGGACGCCGACGGCAACTTCATCAAAGTCCCGGGGGAAGGGATGACCGAGGAACTCTGGGCCGAGATGGTCGCCTTTGCCGACTCCAAGGGGTGGAAAAAAGGGGATTACAAGAGCCTCAACCTCCCCTTTGAAAACAAGCTGATGGCGCAGCCCAAGGCGATACGGGAGCGGATGGCCAAGCGGGTAGAAGAGTTCTCCTACAAGATGATGACCGAGGTCTTCAACTCCGCGGATACCGCGCCGCTGGGAATAGCAGCGATCCTCAAGGCCAATTCCTACGACCTGGGGGCCAAAGGGAGCCTCATCGAAGATCCGGCCTACTGGACCAAAGAGCAGATCATCGATCGCGCCAAGAGTCTGGACGTCGACAAGGGGGCCGAAGGTAACTTCGACGACTAGATCGTCTCATGCAGCCACGGGGGGCTTTCGAGCCCCCTTTTTTTGTTCACGCAGGAGAGAGGACGTTTTTTGCAACAGGAATAGAATATGACGCACCACGATCTCACCCGACTCCTTGACTGGTTCACCACCTTCTGCGCCTCGTATACCTGTAGTGCCGAAGACGATGACCTGCGGAACTATCTCCTCAAGCAGGAACATACCCACCGGGTGCGGGAGGAAGCGGTGGCTATTGCCGCGGAGCAGGGGTGCGGTGACACCGACCTGCTCCTGGCGGAGTGCATCGGCCTGCTCCATGATGTGGGGCGGTTTCCCCAGTACCGGAAATTCGGGACGTTCCGGGACGCCGATTCGGTGAACCATGCGGCCCAAAGCGTCCGGGTGATACTGGAGGAACAGATCCTTGCGACGCTTGAGCAGGAGGAACGGCGGCTCATCATCAAGAGTGTGGCGCTCCACAATGTCTACCTCATTCCCCGGCAGCTGAACCGGCGGGAACTCTTCTTTCTCCGACTGATCCGGGATGCGGACAAGCTGGATATCTGGCGGGTTTTTCTCGAATACTATGCTCTTCCCGAAGATGAACGGGCTTCGGCGGTGGGACTCGGTTTTCCCGATTATCCCACCTGTTCTCCCAAAATCCTCACGGCCATCACTCGGGGAGAAATGATTAATCTTGTGGATGTCAAGACACTGAACGACTTCAAGCTGCTCCAGCTTTCATGGATCTTTGACCTCAACTTCGGACCCACCCGCCGACTGTTCCGGGAACGGGGCTACCTGAAGTCATTTGCCGCAACCCTGCCAAAAGAAGCGGCTGTCCGGAGCGCCCTAGCCATCCTCGAATCCTACCTGGAGCGGACCGTCGACGCCGAATCAAGCATCACATCAGGAGAAACCGCGTGGATACGGTAGCCCTGGAACTGATCCTCATCGCCGTTCTCATCACCATACACGGCTTCTTTTCCCTGTCCGAATTCGCCATCATCTCCATCAGGAAGAGCCGGGTCGCCCGTCTGGTGGCCGAGAATGATGAACGAGCCCGGATTGTGGAGCATCTCCAGAGAGATCCCAACCGGCTGCTGGCCACGGTGCAGATCGGCATTACCATCGTTGGTTCCACTGCCTCGGCCGTGGGAGGAATTCTGGCGGTGGAACACCTGAAACCGCTTCTCGTAGCCTCCCCCTACCCTCTCCTCAGCCGCTCCGCCGAACCGGTGGCGGTGACGGTCATGGTGGCCTGTGTCTCCTATCTTCTCCTGATCCTGGGTGAACTGGTGCCCAAATCCCTGGGGCTCCAGTATGCCGATACCCTGGCCCTCCGGGTGGCCCGCCCCATCGCCCTCTTTGCCCGTTGCACCAGTATCGTCGTTTCGTTCCTCACCGTCTCAAGTAGAGCGGTCTTCTCACTCCTTCGGATCAAGGGGGAACGGACGACCTTCATCACCCGGGAAGAGATTCAACATATGGTGGCCGAGGGGCACGAGACGGGGGTCTTCAGCGCCACCGAGCAGGAGTATATCAAGAACATCTTCGACTTCACCCATACCAATGTGCGTGAGGTGATGGTCCCGCGTACCCGGATGGTGGCCCTCAACCTGGAACTTCCCCAGAGTGAACTGGTGCGGACGGTCCTGGAGAACATGTATTCCCGCTACCCGGTCTATCGGGGGGATATCGAGGAGATTGCCGGATTTATTCATGGCAAGGACCTCTTGGGGAGAATGGTTACCGACCCCGACTTCGATATCGCCACCATCATCCGCCCCCCCCACTACGTCCCCGAGGGGAAAAAGGTCAATGAACTGCTGAAAGAGATGCAGCGGATGAAGATCCATATGGCGCTGGTAGTGGATGAATATGGGGGGATCAGCGGTCTGGTGACCACCGAAGATCTGCTGGAAGAGTTGGTGGGAGAGATCGAGGATGAGCACGACGCCGAGGAGCCCAGTCGGCTGGTGACGCTTCCCGACGGGAGCATCCTTGCCGATGCGCTCATCTCCATCTACGACCTGGAGGGACCGCTGGAGCTGACGCTGAACCATGACCTCCCCTACGACACCGTCGCCGGGCTGATTCTGGACACTCTGGGGAGGTTTCCGAAAAAGGGGGAAGAGGTGTCATGGCAGGGATACGTCATCACCTGCGAAGAGGTGACCCGTACCGGCATCGTGAGAGTGCGCATTCATAGGACAGACGGCCAGGCTGAAGGCTGAAGGTTGAAGGATAACCATTTTCACTATTCACCTTTCTTCTTGCCTGCGACAATGGATATGAGGATGGATATCGCCAGCACTCCGAGGATGACTCCCAGTGAGAAAAGAGCCGGGATATGCAGGAAATCGGCTACCAGCATCTTGAACCCCACAAAGGCCAGGATGAAAGAGATGGCGAACTTCAGGTAGATGAACATCCCCATGGCTCCGGAGAGCAGAAAAAAGAGCGACCTGAGTCCCATGATGGCGAAGATGTTTGAGGTATAGATGATGAACGGGTCACGGGTCACGGCAAAGATCGCCGGAATTGAGTCTACGGCAAAGATCACGTCGCTGCTTTCCACCACGAGAAGCGTCAGAAAGAGCGGTGTGGCGTGGCGGACTCCCCCCTTGAGGACGAAGAACCGGTCCCCCTGGATATGGTGGGTCACAGGGTAGAACTTACGGGCCAGCCTCACCAAGAGGTTCTTTTCCGGCTCAATCTCCCCCTCGCCGCCGAAGGCCATCTTGAAGCCGGTGAATAGCAGAATCACGCCGAAGACGTACATCATCCAGGAAAAGGTGTTGATCAGCTCAACCCCCAGGAAGATGAAGATAGCCCGCATGGCCAGGGCGCCAAGAATCCCCCACTTGAGGATCTTCGGCTGATAGAGCCGTTCCACCCGGAAGTAGGAAAAGATCATGATGAACACGAAGAGGTTGTCCACGGAGAGCGATTCTTCGATGAGGTAGCCGGTGAAAAACTCCAACCCCTGACGGCTCCCCAGGAAGTGATAGATACCCAGGTTAAAGAGCATCGCCATGGTGACCCAGATGATGGTCCTGGTGACCGCCTCGCGAAAGGTTATTTCATGGCTCTTGCGACTCAGCCCCAGGTCGATGGTGATCATGACGGTCATGAGCAGGGCAAAGGCAAGCCAGAGTACGATATGATTATCCACGGGAACCCCTTGAAAGAGAGAATTACGGAAGGTTATTTTCTGCTCCTCGCCACCTGAGCCTTCAGGTTCGGTACATGACGACATCGGCTTCCGCCATAAGTTTACCATCCAGTTCCACCCTCCCCTTCACATCCACCAGGCGGCGACGCTCACCGACTATGTGACCGGTCACGGTAACGACTGATCCTGTGGGGATCAAGGCATGGTAGCGCAGTCTCATCTCACCGGTGACGACGGTCATCCCGCTCACCATGCACGCCTGGGCGCAGATTTCATCCAACAGGGCTGAAATGATTCCACCGTGGGTAATCCCCTGCCACCCTTGAAACAGCTCCGGTATCAGGACCTTGGTCTCGGCTCGACGCAGCTCCGCATCTCTGGTAAATACCGCCTTCAGTCCTATGGGATTATCTTTGCCGCAGACAAAACAGCGGCCGTCGTCGAGTATCTGCATTGATAGCGTCTCCTGTCGTGTCGTATCTATAACAGTAAATGCGGCGGTGTGACAGCTTAAAAAAGAGAGATCGTCCCCGCTCACCTCACCGTTCACCGGATATCCGGGAGCCGCATGCTGTAAAATGTTGAGCGGAATAGAAATTATTCTTGACAGCTGAACTCGGTGTAAGCTATTAAATCTATCAAGTTTATTGGTTGTCTGTATTCAGACCAGACATTGACTTATCTACTGGAAAATAATATCTTGCTCACGAATGTTAACGGCAGACGGGGAGACCATGGCTGAAAAAAACAAACTATCCATTATCTGTATGAGCGGTGATTTCGATAAGGCCATCGCTATTTTTACCCTGGCTTCGGGGGCGGCGGCGGTGAACTACGAGGTGAACCTCTTCTTTACCTTCTGGGGGCTGAACACCATTAAGAAAAAGAGCGGCAGGTGTTTCAACGGTAAAGGTATCCTGGCAAGAATCTTCAATTTCCTGCTGGGAGGGAGAAACAACCTCCCCCTGAGTCGGCTGAATTTCGGCGGCGCCAGTCCCTCCTTGATGACGAGCCTCATGAAAAGCCGTAACGTGGCAACCCTCGACGAACTGTACCAGGCATCCATCGCCCTGGGGGTCAACTTCTACGCCTGCGAAATGGCCATGCATGTGCTGGGGCTGGAGCAGGATGATTTTATTCCGGAACTCAAGGATGTTCTGGGAGTCGCCACATTTCTGGAACTATCAAAGGGAGGTCAAACACTATTCATATGAGCACACTCACTCTGGACATCACCAAAGATCGCTGCCCCATGACGTTCGTCAAGACCAAGTTGAAGCTGGAAGAGCTTGAGCCGGGCGATATCCTGGAAATACTCCTCACCACAGGGGAACCCCTGAATAATGTTCCCCGCACCGCCACCGAACAGGGGTACACCGTACTGGAGACGGTGCCGGTAAAGGATAACATCTACAAGGTCGTCATCAAAAGAGGCGACAGCTGATGGCTCTCACCGAATCCCAGATACAACGGTACTCCCGCCATATCATCCTCAAGGAGGTGGGGGGGAAGGGACAGCAAAAATTGTTGGAGAGCAAGGTCCTCATCATCGGCGCCGGCGGTCTGGGATCCCCCATCGCCCTCTACCTGGCTGCGGCCGGGATCGGCACCATCGGCATCGCCGACGCCGACGATGTGGAGCTTTCCAATCTGCAACGTCAGGTTATTCACTTCACCCCCGATATCGGTAAGCCCAAGGTGCACTCCGCCAGGGAGAAGATCCAGGCGATCAATCCCGATGTTCAGGTTCGGACCTATCATGAGTGGATCAACGCCGCCAACATCATGGAAATCATACAAGAGTACGACTTCGTGGTGGACGGCACCGATAATTTCGCTGCCAAATTTCTCATCAACGATGCCTGCGTTCTGGCCGGCAAGCCCTATTCCCACGGCGGCATTCTCCAGTTCGTGGGGCAAACCATCACGGTACTGCCGGGCACCACCTGCTACCGCTGCATCTTCCCCACCCCTCCGCCCAAGGATACCATCCCCACCTGCTCCCAGGCCGGGGTCATCGGCGTGCTCCCCGGGGTCATCGGCACCATTCAGGCCACCGAGGCGATCAAGTTCCTCTTGGGGAAGGGAGAACTCCTGGCCGGACGGATGCTCATGTACGACGCCCTGGGAATGAGATTTCGAGATGTGGAGATCAACCGGAATCCCCACTGTCCGCTCTGTGGGGAAAACCCCACCATCACCGAGGCCAGGGACGAGACGGACCTCCTCACCGTTTGTGAACTGTAACAGTTAAAAGGTCTCGAACTGGCTGTCCAGGTCATCGGAGGATTTCATGATCATACTATGCCTCACCGCTGTCGCCCCCCCCTTCCTGCTGTAGCCGACCGACTTCGGTTGGGGTGACCTGCCGGGGAGCGCCTTGGGCGCCACTGCCTTCACCCGCGACGGGAGAGAGCCCCGGCTGTCGTTGATCTTGAAGAAGGCCACGCTCCCCTGGAGCTGTTCCGCTTGGGAGGAGAGCACTTCGGCGGTGGAGGCCATCTCCTCGGAGGCGGAGGCGTTCTGCTGGATCACCTGATCCAGTTGCTGGATCGCTTTGTTGATCTGCCCGGCCCCGGACTCCTGCTCCCTGCTGGCGGCGTTGATCTCCTGCACCAGTTCCGAGGTCCTCTGGATGTCCGGCAGAATCCGGTTCAGCATCGCTCCGGCTCGTTCCGCCACCTCCACGCTGGAGGTGGAAAGCCCGGAGATCTCCCGGGCCGCCTGCTGGCTCCGTTCGGCCAGCTTGCGCACCTCCGAGGCGACCACGGCAAACCCCTTCCCATGCTCGCCGGCCCGGGCCGCCTCGATGGCCGCATTGAGGGCCAGCATGTTGGTCTGCCGGGCGATCTCTTCGATGATGGTGATTTTCCCGGCGATTTCCCGCATGGCGGCCACGGTCTCGGCCACGGCTTTGCCGCCGGCCTTGGCGTCGTCTGCGGATTTGACGGCGATCTTCTCGGTCTGCTGGGCGTTGTCGGCGCTGTGACGGATGTTGGCGGTCATCTCTTCCATGCTGGAGGAGGCTTCCTGGGCGGCGGCAGCCTGCTGGGATGCCCCGTGGGAGAGGGTTTCGGCGCCGGAACTCATCTCATGGGAACCGGCGGCCACGTTGTCGGCGGCGTCCTTCACCTCGCTTACCACCGAGGATATCTGACGGACCATGGCGATGAGGGCCTTTATCAGCTCGTCGTTGCTTGAACGCTCCTTGAGCTCCACCATCAGGTTTCCTTGAGAGATCTCCCGGGCACCGGCGGTGATCCGGTTCAGGGCGGCGATGAGGATGTTCAGATTGTTCTTGATCGCGTTGAAGTCGCCGTGGTAGGTGGCGGTGATGACCGGCGGCATATCCCCCTTGGAGATCCGGGCCACATAGTCGGCCGCCATGTTCAGGGGGACGATGACGGCGTCCAGGGTGTTGTTTACCCCCTGCATG
>CAIUWK010000065.1 GCA_903902855.1 uncultured Geobacter sp.
TGTGACACGATACCTGACAGTCATTGTTGCCCCCAAGGAGATTTCTGACAACAATATATTTCCTGGATGTGCAAATGTCCAGCGATTTCAGCTCATACTCCTTGGGATATATTGCGAAATATTAAACAGGACAGGGTACTACGTTGCACTTCCTTTATTACCCACTTCCGCAAAGTACCTGGCTACGATGCGGGTATGCAGGGGGAACCCCAACTCCATGGGGCTGGTCATGAGATCCACCTCCTGGGTCTCATGGGTGACAAACGGTTTCAGCTGTCCCCGCGGCTGCCGGGCTGCCAGCCCGAAGATCACCAGGGTATGGTCCAGCCCGTTTGCCACATCGTAGAGGGTGAGATCATCAGGAGTAATGGCAATGCCGGTCTCCTCCAGTAGCTCTCGCCGCGCCCCCTCCTGCCAGGTTTCACCCAGATCCAGATAGCCTCCCGGGAGAGTCAGGGTCCCCTTGGCCGGTTCAATATTTCTCCTGACCACCACCAGGCCGTCCCCCATCGGCAGCAGGACCACGACCACGGGGAGCGGATTCAGGTAACTCCGGTTACCGCAGGCGGAGCAGCTGCGGGGCCAGGGTGCACCCTCGGGAAAATGGTTGCCGCACCAGGAGCAATGGGAGTTTTTTTCGTTCATGAATCATCCTCCTCTCGTGTTAATGCAAACGGGTCCGACAAGATTATACTCAACCCGCACGAATCCGACTCTTTTTTATTTGCACACGTCATCGACAAAATAGAACAGCCACCCGGTTTAGCTGTCGATAATATCCCCATTGGGGAGATTATCCACAAAAGCCGTTTCGAGCGTGCCACCCACCCATTCTTGCAGATGTCCTTTTTCTCCACAGTTACCAGACACCATCAGAGGCATTTACGCTTCTCTCTACTCCTGACCATTGAAATACCGATGTTTTAAAATTTGGCATCAGCATTGCAAATAGCGTAAAGAACGCATCATCCGTGGTGCGCATTACAACAACGAAAGGAGAGTACCCATGGAAGCAACAGAGTGTCTGAACGAGGAAACCCCCCAGATTCTGGACGAGATCGCCGTGGAAGAGTTGGCCATCGACGGCATCTGCGGAGTCTACTGAGATGAATGAACCCAAGGTCAGCCTGCAACGGGCCTGCCGGGTTCGCAAAGAACGCTTCGGCCTCCTGTTTTATGACAGTCGGGGGCCGAGGCTGCTCTTTGCCGAGACCGGTGACTTGCTGGAACCCGGGTTTTTTACCGGAGAGGTATCAGTGGACGAGACCATGGACCGCCTCACCGAAGCAGAGCAGCGGAAGGTGACCGGACTTCTCTCCAACCTTGTCAAGAAGGGGTTCATTCGTGAGCAACAGATTTGTTGATCAGGGGCTTCGCGCCCCGGTAAATGTGACCTGGGAAGTAACGCTGGCCTGCAACCTTCGCTGCCGCCACTGCCTCTCCTCTTCCGGCGTGGCCGCAGCCAATGAACTGACCACCGCCGAGGCACTGGATCTGGTGGAGCAGTTTTCCCAGGCCGGAGTTTTCCAGATTAATTTCGGCGGCGGTGAACCGTTCATGCGACCGGATTTTCTTCAGATCCTGGACGCCTGCCACGACCGGGGAATCATGACCTGCATCTCCACCAACGGCACCCTGCTGAACCGCCCCCTGGTGGAGCGCCTGGCCAAGAGCAGACTGGTGGCCATCCAGGTGAGCATGGACGGGGTTGACCGGAAAAGTTGTGACGCCCTGCGCGGCGACGGCACCTACGAAACCGCGCTCCGGGCCGTGGATATCCTGGCCAAGAGCCCCATCCCCACCAGCATCAACACCGTGCTCACCGCGGCCAATGCCGCCGACATCCCGGAGCTCCACAATCTGGCCCGCTCCCTGGGGGTCTCCCTCCGGGTGAGCCGCTTTCGCCCCTCGGGACGGGGCGCAGAGAACTGGGAAGAGCTCCGTCCCACCCCCCGCCAGCTCCTGGACTTCTCCACCTGGCTGGCGGAGAGCGGCGACGTCAGAACCGGCGACAGCTTCTTCTCCCTCACCTCCCAGGAACGCCAGGGTTTGGGTCTCAACCTCTGCGGCGCTGCCAAGCTGACCTGCTGTGTCGGCCCCGAAGGGGGTTTCTACCCCTGCGCCTTCCTCCAGCAGGAGGATTTTCTGGCCGGCTCCCTCCGCGAGCAGAGCTTTCAACAGATCTGGGACGAATCCCCCCTGTACGCCTCCTTCCGCCGTCTCCGTATCCACTCCTGCGAGGAGTGCCAGCGGTTCGACCAGTGTCACGGCGGCTGCCCGGCAGTGGCCTGGCATCTCAAGGGACGGATCGACGGCGGCGACCCGGAGTGTCTGGAAAACTGCGTCACCATGGCGGAAGCTTAGAAGCCGTTCTAGGTTCTACGTTCTACGTTCTGCGTTCTACGTTACGAACGAAGTTGATTAGTTACCCGGCATCCAAGTCGCCCCATAACCCAGAACTTAGAACCTAGAACTTAGAACCGTATCAAGGAGTTATACCATGATGTTTCCCACGCTCTTCTCCCCCTTGAAGATCGGCCAGGTGGAGGTTAAAAACCGGATCTCCTTTCAGCCTCACCTGACCAATCTGGCCGTGGACTGTCTCCCCAGCGACGCCCAGATGCACTACTGGGGGGAGCGGGCCAGGGGGGGAGCCGGTCTCATCATCACCGAAGAGATGAGCGTTCACCCCACCGACCGGGCCTACGAGAAGCTCATCGACGTCTACCACAGCCAGGTGATCCCCGGTTTCCGGAAGATAACCAACTGTGTCCACCAGTACGACGCCAAGATCTTCGCTCAGCTGAACCATAACGGTCAGCAGTGCGACGGCAGCCTCTCCCGACTCCCGGTCTGGGCCCCCTCCCCCATGCCCGACGTCCTCTTCCGGGAGATCCCCAAGGCCATGGAGGTGGAGGACATCGAAGAGGTGGCCCGCTACTTCGCCAAGAGCGCCACCCATGTGCGGGCCGGCCGGTTCGACGGCATCGAGATCCAGTTCGGTCACTCCAGCCTGGCCCGCCAGTTCCTCTCCCCCCTCTCCAACTACCGCCAGGATGAATTCGGCGGCTCCCTGGAGAACCGGATGCGGGCCCCGCTCATGTTCATCAAGGCGGTCCGAGACGCAGTGGGAAAGGATTACACCCTGGGCATCAGGATGTGTGCCGACGAGATGATCCCCGGCGGTCTGGACCTGGCCCAGGTGCAGGAGATCGGCGCCCGCTTCGAGGCCTCCGGGCTCATCGACTTCATGGACCTCTCCATCGCCACCTTCTACAACCTCTATCTGGTGGAAGGCTCCATGCATACCCCTCTCGGTTACACCATCCCCTTGGCCGCCGGGATGCGGGAGAAGCTGAAACTCCCCGTCTTCTGCACCGGACGGATCAACGACCCCACCATGGCCGAACGGGTGCTGGCCTCGGGTCAGGCGGACATGATCGGCATGTGCCGGGCCCTTATCTGCGACCCCTTTCTCCCCAAAAAAGCCCAGGAAGGGCGACTGGATGACCTCCGCTACTGCGTGGCCGACAACCAGAACTGCATCGGCCGGATCGGGATGAACAAGACCATCGGCTGCATCCAGAACCCAGCCGTAGGAAGGGAAGAACAGTGGGGAGAAGGAACCCTGAAACCGGCCCCGGTGAAGAAGAAGGTGATGGTCGTTGGCGGAGGACCCGCCGGGATGTGGGCCGCCAAGATGGCCGGCCGCCGCGGTCACCGGGTCACCCTCTACGACAGGGGGACGGAACTGGGGGGGCAGGTGCTCATCGCCGCCAAGGGGGCGGGGCGCGACGAGTTCGGAGTCTTGGCCCGCAACGAGAAGGAGCAGGTTACCAAGGCCGGGGTAACTGTCCGCCTGGAAACCGAAGTCACCACCGATCAGGTGCTGGCCGAAAAGCCCGACGTAGTGATCATCGCCACCGGGAGTGTCCCCAAGGAGTTTCCCGTGGGGGGAGCCGACGGCCCAGGCATCTGGAACGTCTGGCAGGTCCTCCAGGGTGAGGCGGAATTGGGAGAGAACATCTGCCTCATCGACTATGACGGCCACCACCGGGCCACCGCCACCGCCGAACTCCTGGCCATCCAAGGGAAGAAGGTCCATATTATCACCTCCAGCCTCTTCATCGGCGCGGAGTTGGGCCCCACCCAGGACCTCTACCTGACCCGGCAGCGACTCCTCCAGAAGGGGGTCACCTTTACCCCGGACATCGCCGTGATGGAAGTGGGAGGGGAGAGAGGGGCCAAGACGGTGAAGGGATTCAACGTCTATTCCAACCAGTGGGCCGAGTGGGGTCCCTTTGACAATCTGGTCCTGGCCATGGGACAGCGAACCGTGGACGATCTTTACTTCAGTCTCAAGGGAAAGGTAGCGGAACTGTACCGCATCGGCGACTGCGTGGCCCCCCGCAAGGTGGATATGGCCATCTGGGAAGGACAGAAAGTGGGGAGGGAGATCTGATGCTCCTGGTCATCCTGGAATGTAGAGACGGCGAAATCGGCGACGCTGACAAGGGGATACTCTCCGCCGCCAATCGGATCAGCACCCTCATGGGGGGAAGTTGGAGCGCGGCCCTGGTTCCCGGAGAGAGTGTGGTCGATGCCGCCCCCTTCGCCCCCTACGGCGTCCCCACCATCTTCGTCACCTCCGGGGTGGCCGAAGCCGCCAATTCCCCGGAGCTGCAGGGAAAGCTCCTGGCCCGGCTGGCCCGGGAGCAGAACGCCTCGCTGATCCTCCTCCCCCACACCGACGCCGGGGCCACCCTGGCGCCGCTTCTGGCTGCGGAACTGGATGCGGCCCTCTTCACCCAGGCGACCGCTGTTCGCAGCGCACAAGAGGGGCTGGAACTACAGCATCAGGCCCTGGGACTCCAGATCGCCCGGCGCCGGTACTGGGACGGCAGACGCCCCCTGGTCCTCACCATGCCGGTGAAGTTTCTAAGTCAGGTGGTTCTCCCCTCCATGAAACCGTCCTGTCCGGAGATCACCGTCCGCCCGGCCGACATCCCGGAGCTCTTTCCGCGGACCACCATCATCGAGAGAATCCCCCCTGACCCGCAGACCGTGGATGTGAGCGAGGCGGAGGTCATCGTCAGCGCCGGCAAGGGTTGTGATCCTCACACCTTCGCCCAAGTGAAGGAACTGGCCCGGCTCCTCAACATCTCCCTGGGGGTCACCCGCCCGGTCTACGACCTGGGGTGGACCGGCTTTGAACGGATGATCGGCCAGACCGGTCGGGCCGTTGCCCCCCGCCTCTACCTGGCACTGGGGATCTCCGGCTCCATGCACCACTTGGGGGGGATCAAGGAGTCCCGCCGGATAGTGGCGGTGAACAGCGATACCAAGGCCCCCATCTTCGCCAATGCCGACGAAGGGTTCGTGGCTGACCTGAAAGAGCTCCTCCCCCGTCTCCTGGAGCGGGTACGGCAGACAACGGGAGGTGCGGCATGAAACGGACATTTCAGGCAATCGTCGTGGGGGCAGGACCGGCAGGAGCCTCGGCAGCCCTGGGGATGGCCCGGGCCGGGCTGGACGTGGCCCTGGTGGAACGGGGCAATTTTCCCGGCGAAAAGAGCATGTTCGGCGGCCTCCTCCACCGGATGACCTCCCTGGAGGAGCTTTTTCCCGACTTCTGGAACCGGGCACCCCTGGAACGGCACATCGCCAAGAAGGGGACCACCTTCATGACGGCGGAGTCCAGCTTCCACGTGCAGAACGAGACGACCAACTTCTCCCGTACCCCCTACAACGGCTACACCTGCTTCCGCCCCCGTTTCGACCGGTGGCTGGCCGATGAAGCAAGAAAGGCCGGGGCCACCCTCATCACCCGGGCCCTGGTGGAGGATGTCATCATCCGGGGGGGGAAGGTCTGCGGAGTGAAGATACTTCGCGAAGGGGGAATCCTGGAGGCGCCGGTGGTGGTGGCCGCCGACGGCGTCCTCTCCTTCACCGCCCTCAAGGCGGGACTCCGGCGCCCCAAGTTCAACGTGGGGCAGATGGCCGTGGGGGTCAAGGCGCTCATCGATCTCCCCAAGGAGATCATGGACGACCGGTTCGGCCTCTCCGGCGACCAGGGATTTGCCAATGAATACGTCGGCTGCACCAGCGGGGTCCGGGGGGGTGGGTTCCTCTACACCAACTACGACACCGTCTCCGTGGGGCTCGTGGTTCATCTGGGAAGCCTCCGGGAGAGCGGCAAGAGTCCCTACGACCTGATGAACTCTTTTCTGGAACAGCCTCAGCTGGCCAAGCTTCTCAAGGGGGGACGACTCCTGGAGTATTCGGCCCACGTCATCCCCGAAGGTGGGTACGACATGATCCCGGAACTGGTGGGTGACGGCATCCTGGTGGCAGGTGACGCCGCGGCCTTCTGCAACGCCACGGGGGTCAACCTGGAGGGGATCAACCTGGCCACCCACTCGGGGAGCCTGGCGGCCAGGGCGGTCATTGAAGCCCATGAGCAGAAAGATTTTTCCAGGAAGGGACTGACCCGCTACAAGGCGCTCCTGAACGACAGCTACGTGATGAAGGACCTGAAGGCGTTCCGCCATGCCCCGCATATGCTCCATATCGACCGGATCTATCAGGAGTACCCGGAGCTGGTCTGCAGCATGATGGAGCATATCTACCGCATCGACGGCACCCCCAAGAGCAGCATCTCCAAACTCCTGCTGCGGGAGCTGAAGGCAAAAGTCGGCCTGAAGAACGCCCTGTCCGACGTCTTCACCGCATGGAGGGCACTGTGAACATCGACGAGATCTTCGACTATACCAGCTTCACCATCGACCGGGAGCCCCACATCATTCTGGACCCCTTGATCTGCGCCGGCTGTGAACAGCGGGGATGCGTCAACTCCTGCCCGGCCCGCTGCTACAGCTACAACGAAGCGGAAAAGAGCGTGACCTTTGTCTATGACGGCTGTCTGGAGTGCGGCACCTGTTACATCGTCTGCGACCGGAACGCCTTCACCCGCTGGCGCTACCCCCGAGGTGGCTTCGGAGTAGCGTTCAGGATGACGTAATAAACAGGTGAAAGGCTGAAGGCTGAAGACTGAAGGAGAACCTTTAGCCTTTAGCCTTTAGCCTTCAACCTTCAGCCTTCAGTCAGCCTTTACCTTCAGCCTTCAGTCTTTATCGCGAGTTATTTATGACCGAACAGAAAACCATCGCCGTGCTCCTTCGGCTGGCCAGCGACCCCCGACCGCCGGTACGACTCTCCACGGAAGGGGCGCGTATCAGAAGTCGCGGAGTCCGGCAGATCCCCAATCCCGCCGACCTCACCGCACTGGAAGAGGCTCTGGCCCTGGCCGCGCCGCTCAAGGCCACCGTCACGGTGTTCGGTTTCGGCGACCGCCGACTGGACGACCTCCTCCGGCTGGGGCTCTCCCTGGGGGCAACCCGTGCCGTCCGTCTGGGGGGTGAAGGGGTGGAACGGGGGGACGCGGCAGCCAACGCCCGACTCCTGGCCCGGGCGCTCCTGATCATCGATCCGATCCTCTTCATCTCCGGCGACCGGATGGTGGACCGGGGAGACGACCCGGCCCCGGCCCTGGCCGCAGCCCTGCGCGGCCTCCCCCTTGTCAGCCGGGTCGTCGCAGCCTCTCTCAAAGCCGACGCCATGGAACTGCTGCGCAAGTCGGATCGGGGGGGACGACAACGGGTGAGGAGCCCCCTCCCCTGCGCCCTCCTGGTGGCGGAAGAGGCGAGGGAGGTGAGCTATCCCCCCCTGGAAGCGGTCATGGCCTCGCTGGAGACGAAGGTGGAGCTCTGGGGTCTGCCGGAACTGGGGCTCCCCGAACACGCCATCGGCAAGGGGGGGGCATATCTGCAAGCCGGGCGGTTCGTCACCCCCCGCCCCGACCCCATCCGGACCACGACCCCCGACGCAGCTCTCCCCACCTTTGAGCGGATCGTCTCCCTCCTCTCCGGCGGCCTTGCCCCCCGGGAAGGGAAGATACATCAGGGGAGCACCGACGATGCGGTGAACGGCCTCATGCGGCTCTTCGCCTCAGCCGGACTCATTCCCCAGGAGACCCCATGAACTGTCGCCTGCACCCCCAGATCAAGGTGGTGGAAAACGACCGGGGCTCGTTCCTGCTCCGCGAAATCCCCCTGGCCATCCTCCGGGTAAACGGGACACTGGCCTCTCTGGTGAAACGGCTGAAGGAGAACCCGGAGGGAGCCTGCTCCAAGGCTGAGGAGAAGAGCCTGGAACTGCTGGCGGCCCGAGGTTTTGCGGACCGGCTCCCCACCCCGGCAGCAGGGGATGACGCTCTCCCCCTGGTGAGCATCATCATCCCGGTGAAGGATCGGGCACGTGAGTTGACCCGCTGTCTGGAATCCCTGGAACGGCTGGAGTATCCCAGGGAGCTGCGAGAAATCATCGTGGTGGACGATGGGAGCAGCGACGCCTCTGCCGCCGTTGCTCTGGGGTTCGGCTGTCGGGTGGTGACCACCGACGCGCCGGGAAGCGGACCGGCAGCGGCCCGCAACCGGGGGGTCGACGTGGCCCGGGGGGAAATCCTGGCGTTCATCGATTCCGACTGCACAGCTTCACCCGGCTGGCTCCGGGAGCTCCTGGCTGGATTCGTTGACCCGACCCTGGCCGCCGTGGGGGGGCTGGTGGACGGCATGCGGGAAGCCGGTGCTCTGGACCGGTACGAGGCGGTCATGTCCAGCCTCATCCTGGGGAAACGAGCCCTGACCGGCAGCAGCGGCAACGACACCTTTTACCTCCCCTCCTGCAATCTCCTGGTCCGGGCCCGGGCGTTCCGGGCACTGGACGGGTTCTCTCCCGAAATGCATGTGGGTGAAGATGTGGACCTCACTTGGAGACTGCGGGACGCGGGATGGCGGATCACCTACCTCCCGGCCGGGCGGATCTGGCACGAACACCGGAGCCGGTTCATCCCCTTTCTCAAACGCCGCTTCGATTACGGCACCTCGGAAGGGTCCCTCAACCTGCTGCACCCGACTCGGCGTAAGCGGATGATCATCCCCCCTGCCCCGGCCCTCTCCCTGCTCCTGGTGATGGCGGCTCTGCTGGGGGGTGGCCTCCGGTGTCTCATTGGGGCGCTGATCCTGACCGTGGGGGACGCTCTGCTTCAGCAGCGCCGTCTGGCACGACAGGGAATCAACATCGACAGGATCACGGTCCTTCGTGCCAGATTTCGCGGCACCGGCAGTCTGGCCTACTACCTTGGATACCATCTGCTCCGCTACTACGCCTGGCTCTTCATCTGCCTGGCAGCCGTTCTCCCGGAGGCGGGTATTCTGCTTATTTCTGTTGCGTTTTTAACCGGCTCCATCGATTATTGGGTAAAGAGACCCGGTATGAACTTCGCCCTCTTTCTCGGCTTCTACCTGCCGGAACAGTTAGCCTACGGGGCGGGAGTCTTTGCCGGGTGCCTCAACCGGAAGCACTTCGGCAGTTACCGGTTCATCATCGGCAAGAGCCTGGCCCATATCTGACAAACAGCACAATTTTCTCCGAGTCCGGTACGCCTACGGGGTGAGAGTCACCCTAGGGCAACGGACCTACGGGTTCCGCGGGAAACGGCGGGGCCTCCCTTTGAAAAGGAGAACAGCAAGGGACGCAATGTCCCGGATAATTACCAAAGGGGAAAGGAGTATCAGCATGGACAAGATAGCGCGCATCGACATGGGGGGTGTAGGGGGCCCCACGGTAACAGTGACCGAGGTCGGAGAGTATGCCGGTCTGGGAGGAAGGGCGATGACCTCAATCATCGTCGCAACGGAAGTTCACCCCCTCGCCCACCCGCTGGGTGCGGAAAACAAACTCGTCATCTCCCCCGGCATGCTCAGCGGCACCGCCGGCGCCATGACCGGCCGGCTCTCGGTAGGGTGCAAGAGCCCCCTCACGGGGACCATCAAGGAGTCCAATGCCGGGGGGCAGGCAGCCCAGGTCCTGGCCCGTCTCGGCTATGCCGCCGTCATCCTGGAAGGGAAGCCTACCACCGACGATCTCTACAAGCTCTACATCAACAAGGACGGCATCAAGCTCACCGTGGACAACTCCCTGCGGCTGCTGGATAATTACCCTGCCGTGGCCAAACTCCGGGGCGAATACGGCGACAAGGTGGCCTACATGACCATCGGCAGCGCCGGGGAGCGGAAGCTTCTGTCAGCCTCCATCGCCTGCACCGACCCGGAACTCCGTCCCACCCGCCACTGCGGTCGCGGCGGCGTGGGGGCGGTCATGGGGGCCAAGGGGATCAAGGCCATCATCATGGACGATGCCGGAATGAAGATGCGCCCCCCCAAGGAGCCGGAGCGGTACCGTGACGCCAACCGGAAATTCGTGGAAGGGCTCAGAAAACACCCGGTCACCGGCGAAGGGCTCCCGGCCTACGGCACCAACATCCTCACCAACATCCTCAACGAGGCCGGGGGGTATCCCACCAAGAACTTCAGGACAGGGGTCTACGCAGGGGGCTCCAAGTTGAGCGGTGAGGCCCAGGCCGAACTGGAGATCAAACGGGGGGGCTCCGCCACCCATGGCTGCCACCGGGGCTGCGTCATCCAGTGCTCGGGGATCTACAACGACGCTAACGGCAACTACGTCACCAAGCAGCCGGAATATGAGACGGTCTGGTCCCACGGCGGCCATTGCGGCATCGACGACCTGGACACCGTGGCCACGCTGGATTACATGGACGACAACATCGGAGTCGACACCATTGAGATGGGGGTCACCATCGGGGTGGCCATGGACGCAGGGGTCATCGAGTTCGGCGACAAGGAAGGGGCCATCCGGCTGGTAAATGAGGTGGGCCTGGGAACCCCGCTGGGACGCATCCTGGGGAGCGGCGCCGCCATCACCGGTAAGGTCTTCGGCGTGGAGCGGGTGCCGGTGGTGAAGGATCAGGCACTCCCCGCCTACGATCCCCGTCCCATCCAGGGGATCGGCGTCACCTACGCCACCACCACCCAGGGGGCGGATCACACCGCAGGGTACGCCATCGCCACCAACATCCTCAAGGTGGGAGGAGATGTCGATCCGCTGAAGACCGAAGGGCAAGTGGAGCTTTCCCGCAACCTGCAGATCGCCACGGCGGCCATCGACTCCACCGGCATGTGTCTCTTCATCGCCTTTGCCATCATGGACCAGCCCGAGACCTTCCAGGCGCTCCTGGACATGCTGGGGAGTTTCTACGGCATCACCATGACCGGCGATGACGTGGTGGCCTTGGGGAAGAAGGTTCTCTCCGCGGAGCGGGACTTCAACAAGCGGGCCGGCTTCACCGCGGCCCACGATCGGCTCCCCCGCTTCTTCTACAACGAGCCTGTCGCGCCCCACAATCAGGTCTTCCAAATCACCGACGAAGAGCTGGATACGGTATTTAATTGGTAAAGCAGGCTTGAAGACTGAAGGCTGAAGGTTGAAGGCTGAAGGGCGGTCCCCTGAGCGAAGTCGAAGGGTGAATAGTAAATGGTGAATGACGAAGACATCGTAGGGGCACGGCGTGCCGTGCCCCTCATGACCAGCACAACGGAGCCGGACAAGAGCATTCCCCTCAGGCTCCGGCTGCGCGTACCGGCCGAAGCGGTGGTGATATTCTCACCACTTCTTCAGGCCGGCTTTTTCGTCACCGCCCGCACCGGCTGCAGCGTCAAGACCCTCCTCTGCAGCCAGTTCGGCATCGACGAGGAGTACGTTACCCGGCGGATCACCACGATGTTTCTGGACAGCAGACCAGTGGACAAGATGGAATCCACACTGGTACGGGACGGCGCCACCCTCGCCCTCTCCTGCGCCATGCCGGGACTGGTGGGGGCGACCCTCCGCCGGGGAGGTTTCTATGCCGCGTTCCGGGAAGGGATCTCCTGCCGGGAGGAGAGTGGGGAAATCCGCGCAGGGATCGGTTCGGTCCGGATCAAGCTCTTCAACCTCCTCATGGGAGAGTTGGGACCGCTCTTCCTCGGCCGGGGGATCACCGTTGGGGCGTCCGCCCTGGCGGAACTCCTGCAGAAGAGCGACGAAAAGTTCCGGAGTTCATGTTACGATGTTACAGCTGACGCTGCTCCCACGAACATGGCTCTTCTGCAGGAAGGCGCGCCATTCCTACATCGAGAAAACGTGAGGCTGACGGTGCTCTTCGATCCCCCCAATGAGCTCCCCGAAGACGACCTGTGAGAGGTGCAGCATGCGAATCACCGTAAAACTCTTTGCCAGCTTCCGTGCCGGCCGCTTCGACCTGGAGGAACGGGAGTATCCCGACGGAACCACCATCGGCCAGGTGGCGGATTCCATCTCCCTCCCCCATAACGTGATCGGGATCATGATGGTCAACAACCGCCACGCCAAACTGGAGCGGGAACTGGCGGAGGGGGATATCCTGGCCATCTTCCCTCTCCTGGGTGGAGGCTGATCTCCAGTGTTCTCCCCGCAAAGGTATCCCCCGCTCCCTGATCACTTCCCATGCAGAATCCCCACCATCCTGCCGAAATGAACGGCAGTCACCGCTCACCCCCTTCACCATCATTCAGTCAACTGGCTGCTATTTATACACTTTTCAATATACATCTCCTTTGGCACGCGTTATGTATTAGCAGACATATCGAAGTCAACGGAGGAAGCAAACAGATGGCGGATATCATCTACTACACCAAAATCGGCTGCATGACCTCAACCAAGCAGATCGATCTGCTCCGGCAATCGGGGCACGAGGTCGAGGTCCGGGATCTCCTGGCAAAGGAGTGGCAACCGGAAGAGCTCCTTTCCTTTTTCGGCGATCTGCCGGTGAAGCGCTGGTTCAATCCCAACTCTCCCCGGGTAAAATGCGGCGAGATAGATCCTCTTGCCCATGACGCGACCGCGGCCCTGGAGCTGATGCTGGCTGATCACCTCCTCATCCGCCGCCCCCTCATGGTTTCCGGCGGGAAAAAATGCTGCGGTTTCGACCCGGAGACACTCCATGCCTGGATCGGACTGAGCGCTCCTGACGAAGCCATGGCCCGAAGCGGCGACCTCCAGAGCTGTTCGCACCCCCCTTCCCCCGGGGAGCCGCCGGCCTGTCCCTGAATCGGCACCCTTCGTCGGGAGAAAAAAACGGTATTTTCACCACAGAGTCACAGAGAACACAGAGAAATCATTGGAGATAACACAACCGTTTAGCTTACCAACGAATCCTGGATCAAGAACGAAGAGACGATAACCGTAAAATTAGCCTCAGCTTTATCTCTGTGCTCTCTGTGACTCTGTGGTGGACTGCTTTTTTCAGGATCAAAACATGAATGACACCTTTCTCAATCTCACCATCAGCGAACTTATCCTCCGTCATCCGGAAACCCTCCCGGTATTTGCGGCCAATGGCCTGGGGATATTTACCGATGAAGAGGTTCGGACCACCTTCGGCTCCGCCATCCGGTTGCGTACCGCACTCAAGGGAGCTGGAGTCAACGCCGACCTGTTCTGTCGTCTGCTGAAAGAGGCCGTGACTCCGGAACTCTCCCCGGCTCTTGATGAGCCTCCGGAGGAAGCGGCGCCAGGGAGTCTGAATCTGTTCGCCCTCCTCCCCTGCCCCCTGAAGATCCCCCTGGAAGCAGCTTTTAACGGCTTCCTGACGACACTTCCGCCGGAGAAACGGGCCGGCCTGACCTATTGCATCGAAGGGAATGCCAACAACCAGATCGACTACGCCGACTATGCCGACCATTTCGAGAGTCCGGCCGACATGCCGGACATCATCATCACTCCCGGCTTCAACAGCTTCTTTCATCCCCATTTTGTCCGGCGGTTCATCCGGAGCGGGACCTTTGCCTCGGTGACTGCCTATGCCGGCGACCGGCAGTTGGCGGCCATGGGGATCACCGACCCGGATGGCCACTACAGTATGCCGGCCATGAACCTGCTGGTCTTGGTGGTGGATCACTCCCGCCTGGGGGAGCGTCCCGTACCCCGGAGCTGGAAGGATCTGCTCAGCCCCGAATACGAAAAAACTGTTGCCATCCGGGGGAATCGCGACGGCACCTTCTGTGAAACACTCCTGCTGACTCTCCATAAGGAGTTCGGGGCTGATGGCCTGGCCCGCCTGGGGAAGAATGTCGCCTGGGGGTGGCACCCTTCCCAGATGGTCAAGGCCATGGGCAACGGCCGCCAGGAGGGGCCGGCCATCTGCGCCATGCCGCTCTTCTTCGCCAACAGCATGGGAATACGGGAGCAGGTCAGCGTCGTCTGGCCCGAGGATGGCGCCCTGGTGAGCCCGGTCACCATGCTGGTCAAGGCCGAAAAGCAGGAGGAGCTGCGGGAGCTCATCGACTTCCTCAGCGGAGCTGAGGTGGCCGGCATCTGTGCCGGGGCCTCCTTCCCCGCGCTCCATCCCCGGGTGGACAACCGGCTGCCGGAAGAGGCCACCTTCAAATGGATCGGCTGGGAGTATGTGAAGAACCATGACCTCAAAGAGCTGATCAGCGCCACCAACGCCGCATTCCTTCGCTCCTTTCAGGAGATTTCGCCATGAGAGTGGTCACCCTGGCCGGCCCCCCCTCTTCAGGGAAGAGCGCCGTCACCATTAAGGCCATTGCCTCTTTGAAACAGAAAGGTGTGACCGTGGGGGTCGTCAAGTTCGACAGCCTCTCCACCCAGGACCAGCTGCTCTATGAAAAACAGGGGGTGGCGGTCACCACCGGACTGTCGGGGAACCTCTGCCCGGACCACTTCTTTGTCAGCAACGTGGAAGAGTCCCTTGCCTGGGGGGTGGAGAACGGTTTCGATCTCCTGGTGATCGAGAGTGCCGGGCTCTGCAACCGCTGCGCCCCCCATATCCAGGGGGTGCTGGCGATCTGCGTCATCGACAACCTGAGCGGCGTCAATACCCCCAAGAAAATCGGACCGATGCTGAAGATGGCCGACATCGTCGTCATCACCAAGGGGGACATCGTCTCCCAGGCCGAACGGGAGGTCTTCGCCCACCGGGTCCGTCAGGTCAACACCAACGCCACCATCCTCAACGTCAACGGTCTTACCGGCCAGGGGGGAGACGAATTGGGGCGGCTGCTGCAGGGGGCTCCCGAAACAACCAGCGTGGCAGGGAAGCTGCTCCGTTTTTCCCTCCCTGCGGCTCTCTGCTCCTACTGCCTGGGGCAACGACGCATCGGTACCGATTTCCAGATGGGGAACGTGAAAAAAATGGCCTTCAGTTGAGCACGCCACTGTCCAAGAATAGTCGGGAGGAATCCCTGCTCAATCTCCCCCTGGCCGAACTGCTGCGGCAGTCACCCCTGGCCGGGGAATTCTTCCCTACCATGGGATTGCCACTCCCCCCGGAGACAATGAGTCCGTCCGCCTACTTCGCCATCCTGGACGGCGAACTGCTGGAAGATCTGGCGTTGGCGCGGGAGAGCCTGGCGGAGCAGTTCACCGACTACCTGTCGCTCCTCTCCACCCTGCAGAAGGGACGAGACGCCTCCCGACTGGAATCCATCACCATCCAGGGGGGACATGACAAGAGCAACCGACAGGAGGAATTTTCCCTCACCATCCGACCGGGAGAGATCGTCTCCTTGGTAGGCCCCACCGGTTCCGGCAAGAGCCGGTTCCTGGCCGACATCGAGTGGCTTGCCCAAGGGGACACCCCCACCGGGCGGAGCGTGCTCATTGACGGAGTGCCCCCGGAGCCGGGGTTGCGCTTCGCCATCGACCGGAAGCTGGTGGCCCAGCTCTCCCAGAACATGAACTTCGTCATGGATCTCTCCGTGGAGGAGTTCATCACCATGCACGCCGAGAGTCGGATGATGGAGGATATCCCCGCTATCACGAGGAGCATCATCGCCCTGGCCAACGAACTGGCCGGGGAGCGGTTTTCCCCGGAGACCCCGGTTACCTCCCTCTCCGGCGGCCAGTCACGGGCCCTGATGATTGCGGACACGTCGTGCCTCAGCAACTCCCCCATCGTCCTCATCGACGAGATCGAAAACGCCGGCATCGACCGGAAGCGGGCCGTCCGGACCCTGGTGGACAAGCGCAAGATCGTCCTGATGGCGACCCACGATCCCATTCTCGCCCTCATGGGAGAGCGGCGTCTGGTCTTCAAAAATGGCGGGATCGCCGCCATTATCACCACCAGCGACAAGGAGCGGGCCAATCTGAAGCTGTTTGAAGAGATGGATGCCAAACTGGGAGCGGTGCGCAATGCGCTGCGCAACGGAGAGCGGATAGAAGATTTCCGGTGAGGATGAGGTCTAAAGGGGAAAGATCTGGCGGTTATGTTGTGACCGTGGGAGTCGGCGAAGAACGAGATCGAATTTGTGTAAAGCAAAACAACAACAACTGATTTTATGTAAAGCAAAACGGCCATCAACTTTACACAAATCAGTTTATAGCTAACAGACTTTACACAACCTGCCGACCTTCAGCGATATTGATGAGTTCGGGAAATGCCAGAGTTGCCGGACGGCTACCGCTCCCTTCAAACAGGACCTTCAATATACCGGCTTTCTGGAGCAGCCTCAAAAGACCCATTGCCGTCTGTTTGGTCGGTATGCCGGAACGAACGGCAAAGTCGGTTGTTTTAAATATGGGGCGGTCGAAAATAGCATCAAGCGCCAGAATACTTCTTACCTTTTCGGCGTTATCCGTGGCTTGTGCAATAATTGCCTTCAGAAAAAATTCAATCCAGCCGCTCCAGTCGCCTGCCTGCGATATACCTTTCAACCGTTCGTAATACTCGCCCCGGTTTGTTTCCAGATAACCGCTCAAGTAGAACTTCTCTGATGGCGACGGACGGGACAATAATGATGAACTTTGTAAGACCGTGATGCTTGTAGAGTTCGTAGATGGTCCGGATATAGACCAGCGTCTTGCCCGTGCCGGTCTCCATTTCAATGCAGTAGTCGTTGTCGTCACATAGCTTGGCGTCCGCCGGATCAAGGCTGTTTTCAGTGATGATCTTCAGCTTGTTCGCTACGAACTGTTGGGAGGTGAGATTACTGATGTTGGATCGGATCTCGAAAAAGAAGGAATTCTCGAAGGTATTCTTATCCTGACCGTCGAAGAGCTTCGCTGCACTGGCAATACCACGGACGCTTATTCGACCACAAACAAGCCGTTACCTTCGGCGCTGTTTTCTGTGATTGTGGCGGGACAAAGTGATCCGCGCCCGGTAATCAGGGGAAAAGCAGTTGATAACGAGGACACGTAGGTCTTGAATAATATGGCAAAGTCGTATATGATCGCGCGGAAGATTAACGGCCAAGCAATGAAGCCCGGCATGCCTTTTAGGTGTGCCGGGCTTTTTGATTAGGACCGAAATTAAAGGAGAAAACGATGTCATTAATCACAGGGTTAACGAAAAATGGGCGAGAGTGGACACCGGAATTCATCAAGGCGCTTGAGAAGGATCTGTGCATAGGCTGCGGTCGTTGTTTCAAATCCTGCACGAAAAACGTGCTGGCCTATGAAGAGGTGGATACCGAGGAAACCGTCAAGGCATATATGAAGATTGCCAATGACGGGAACTGTATCGGCTGTAAGGCATGCGGCCAGAATTGTCCGAGAGGCTGTTTCTCGTTTGAGCCGGTTGAGGTCCGCGCCTTTGGTTATACCTCGTAGGTGATTCGCAAATAGCTGTCATCCTGAGCGATAGCGAGGATCTGCTTCAGCAATAAAACAGATCTTCACTTCGTTCAGGATGACAGACGAGTGGAAAATTGCGGCAACGCTACGGCACGATATCGTCATCGAACAGTCAGGAGGCCGAGACATAATAATGGCAAGAGCCGGGCAAGTAGGTCCCACCATGTCGGCCTCAAGGAAGGGATCAGCTTCCCGTTAAATCCCCCCTCAATCCCGGGACTCGGCTCCACCGGCGGCTTTGAGTTCTATATCCAGAGCAAGGGAGAGGGGTCGCCCCAAGAGTTGCAGAAGGTCACTCACGAGTTCCTGGCCAAGGCCAAGGAACGAAAGGAACTGGCCGGGGTCTCATCTACCTTCAACGCCTCCCAGCGTCAACTCTATGCAGGTCCACTCCCTGGAGGAATACGGCCGCCTCTCCCGGTTACAGTTCGAAGCCGGGCGGTCCAGCTATTTGCAAGTGCTGGATGCGGACCGCTCACTGTTCAATGGCAAACTTGACTTTACCCAGACCCGCTATGATCTGCTCACCAGGTTCGTCTCGGTCTACAAGGCCATGGGTGGCGGCTGGATTGACAAGGCGGGGGAGATGAAATGATGATAAAATCGTTGTGCAATTGGTAAGGTGACACCATGAAACCGATCCTGTGCAAAGTTGTTTTACTGATTCTTCTCATCAGCACCCCCCTGTCGGCCTCTGAAATCCGCAAAGAGCCGGTGAAGTTCACCCCGGGAACGACCAGGACCTCCCTCAAGGGAAAATTCAAGGGGTATCAAGGTGTCGACTATCTCCTGTGCGCCAAAGCAGGGGAGACGCTGACGATGAATCTGAAGACGAAAAACAGTTCAACCTATTTCAATGTGATGCCGCCCAACGAGGATACCGCCATCTTCATGGGTCCACCTCCGGGAACCACTTCGAGGGGAAAGCGCCCAAGGACGGCACCTACACCATCCGTATCTATCTGATGCGGAACGCGGCCCGACGCAACGAATCAACCGCTTACTCTCTTGAGGTGAGTGTTACGGGCAGGAGCAATAGAACAGCCGCCACAGCGACAGGTAAGGCTTACAACAGAACGCTTGAACTGCAGGGAATCCGCTTCGTTGTTTCGTGTGCGAATGAGGGCTCGCTCAACATCCTTCACATCGTTCCGACCGGTCTCGAAAAAGATAATTCGCCAATCGTACGGGAGATCAACGGAACAGTTACCGGGGCCGAAGTGGCAGACCTGAATGTGGATGGTTCACCAGAGGTTTATGTCTATGTGACGTCTGCCGGTAGCGGATCATACGGTTCTCTGGTGGCGTACTCGGCAAACCGGCGAAGATCGCTCAGCGAAATATACCTCCCTCCAATTGCAGAGGACAAGGTAGTACCCTGTCCTGTTTAATATTTCGCAATATATCCCAAGGAGTATGAGCTGAAATCGCTGGACATTTGCACATCCAGGAAATATATTGTTGTCAGAAATCTCCTTGGGGGCAACAA
>CAIUWK010000066.1 GCA_903902855.1 uncultured Geobacter sp.
GCGACAAGCAGTGGTCCTACGTCAAGTACTCCTGCATGCATTGCCACAAGCCCTCCTGCGTCTCGGTCTGTCCGGTGAGCGCCATGACCCGGGACAAGATAGCCGGCACCGTGGATTACAACAAGAACGCCTGTATCGGCTGCCGCTACTGTCAGATCGCCTGCGCCTTCAATATCCCCAAGTTCCAGTGGGACAAGGCCATTCCCCAGATCGTCAAGTGCGACCTCTGCAAGAGCACCAATCTGTTGAAAAAGGGGATCACCGCCTGCGCCGAGACCTGCCCCACCGGCGCCATCATGTTCGGCAAACGGAAGGAGCTCCTGGCGGAAGCCCACAAGCGACTTCAGGAGCATCCGGACAAATACATTAATCAAGTCTATGGCGAGAAAGAGGTGGGGGGGACCAATCACCTCTACCTGGCAGCCATGCCGTTCAACAAACTGGGGCTCCCCATCCTCAAGGAAGAGCCGCCGGCCGAATTTTCCGAGAAGATCCAGCACACCATCTACAAGGGGTTCATCGCCCCGGTGGCCCTCTACAGCACCCTCTGCTTCATTGCGGTGAAGAACATGAAAAAGCAGGAAGACGACCAGGGGAAGCATGGCCATGACGGGAAGAAGAAGGGGGATCACTGATGGGACACGATGAATATCAGAGATATGATGCGAAGATTCTGACGCCGTCGTTTATCGTGCTGCTGGCCCTGACTCTCATCGGTTTTACCCTCATCGGAGTCCGCTTCGTCAAGGGGATCGGTGCGGTAACCAACATGAGCGACGGCTACCCCTGGGGGATCTGGATCACCTATGACGTGGCCACGGGGACGGCCATCGCCTGCGGCGGCTACGCCATGGCGATCCTGATCTACATCCGCAATCACATGCGCTATCATCCCATGATCCGTTCGGCCATCCTCACCAGCATGTTCGGCTACGGACTGGCCGGTTTCTCGGTCATGGTGGACGTGGGGCGCCCCTGGAACGCCTACAACTTCTTCATCCCCTCCAAGTGGCAGGCCAATTCGGCCATGTTCGAGGTCGCTCTCTGCGTCATGGCCTACACCACGGTGCTGGCGCTGGAATTCATGCCGGCGATCCTCTCCTACCTGGAGAAGACCGACTGGGAGACCCTGCAGGCGCTCATGGACCGGCTCCACAAGTATACCGGGATCAACCGCCCCGAGATGATGGACGAGCGGCTGGAATCGGTGAAAGATCTGGCCGCCCGGCTTCGTCCGAAGCTGGACAAGATCCTGATCTTCGTCATCGTTTTGGGGATCACCCTTCCCACCATGCACCAGTCATCCCTGGGGTCGCTCCTGCTGATTGCCTCCACCAAGCTCCATCCCCTTTGGCATACCGGCTTCCTGCCGCTGTTGTTTCTGATTAACTGCATGTACATCGGCTACTCCATCGCCATCCTGGAGTCCGTCATCTCCTGCTACGCCTTCAAGCGCCCCTTCGAACTGAGCGAGCTCACCGGGCTGGCGAAGATCATCCCCTGGCTGACGGTCATCTGGCTCTCCGTGGTCATCGGCGACCTGGCCTGGCGTAAGCAGCTGACCACGGCGCTCTCCCTGGATTTCTACTCCTGCTTCTTCCTCCTGGAGTTCTGTCTCATCGCAGGGGGATCACTCCTTCTGTTCAGCGGGAGAAAACGTTCCTCCATCCGCTGGCTCTTCGTCTCGGCAGCCCTCATCGTCCTGGGGGGGGCGCTCTACCGTTTTAACGTCTACCTCATCGGTTTTAACCCGGGCAAGGGCTGGCACTACTTCCCGGCCCTGGCGGAGCTGATGATCACCCTGGGGATCGTGGCCTTTGAAATTCTCGGCTACCAGGTACTGGTGAAAATCCTCCCGGTATTGCCACGGCTGCACACGCGTAAGCAGCTGGATGCGGCAAAGGCGTAACGACAAAACATCGCACCACGGAGGCACGGAGACATGGAGAAAGGCATTTAACAGGGATATACAGGATGGGGAGGATGAAAATATGAGGTTTTTTTCTAAAAGCTTTATCCTGGCTCTCCTGTTTATCCCTGTAAATTAAGCTTTTTGTTTTCTCCGTGCCTCCGTGGTGAAAAGATTTAGAATCTCATTCTGGAGGTAGTACCCATGGCTCGTATAACTCTCGACCCCATTACCCGCATCGAAGGGCATCTGCGCATCGATGTGGAAGTCAACGGCGGCGCCGTCACCAATGCCTGGTCCTCGGCCCAGATGTGGCGCGGTATCGAAACCATTCTCAAGGGGCGGCCACCCCAGGATGCCTGGATCTATGCCCAGCGCTTCTGCGGCGTATGCACCACCGTTCATGCCATCTCCTCCATCCGCTCAGTGGAGAACGCCCTGAAGGTAGAGGTTCCGCTGAACGCCCAGTACATGCGGAACATCATCATGGCCCAGCATTCGGTGCAGGACCATATCGTTCATTTCTACCACCTCTCCGCCCTGGACTGGGTGGATGTGGTCTCGGCCCTCAGCGCCGATCCCAAGAAGACCGCCCAGTTGGCCCAGTCCATCTCCGACTGGCCGGGGAACAGCGAGACCGAGTTCAAGGCGGTGCAGACCAAGCTGAAAGCCTTCGTGGGAACCGGTCGTCTGGGGATCTTCTCTTCCGGTTACTGGGGACACCCGGCCATGAAGCTCCCCCCCGAGGCCAACCTCATGGCGGTGGCCCATTACCTGAAGGCGTTGGACTATCAGCGCAAGGCGGCCCAGGCCGTGGCGATTCTCGGAGGGAAGAACCCGCACATCCAGAACCTCTGCGTTGGGGGGGTGGCTACGGCGCTGAACATGGAAAACATGGCCACCATCAACATGGAGCGGATTGCCATGCTGCGGGCGCTTATGGAAGAGACCCGGGATTTTGTGCAGAAGGTCTATTACCCGGACATGATCGCCATCGCTGCCGCCTACAAAGAGTGGTTCAAGTACGGTAAAGGGGTGATCAACTACATGGCCGTGCCGGAAATGGCCGAAGATACCATGAACACCAAGTTCGCCCTCCCCGGCGCACTCATCGATAACGGCAACATCAAGGGGGCCCGGATCATCACCAACCACCAGGACCTGGATCTCATCGCCAACATCAAGGAGAACGTCACCCACGCCTGGTACGAAGGGAATTCCACCCTGCACCCCTGGGACGGAGAGACCAAGCCTAACTACACCGATTTCCAGGATAACGGCAAGTACAGCTGGTGCAAGGCGCCCCGTTTCAACGGCAAGGCTGTCCAGGTGGGGCCGCCGGCCCAACTCTTTGCCGCCTATGCCGGGGGGAACCAGAAGGTGATCAAGCTGGTTGACGACTCCTGTCGAAAGATCGGCGTCGGCGTGAATAATCTCCACTCCACTATGGGGCGTCTGGGGGCTCGGGCCATGCGCGCCCACATCATGGCCGACTACTCCCTGGAGTACCTGGACAAGCTGGTGGAGAACGTGGCCAAGGGGGATAAAACTTATGCCAATCCCACCGAGATCCCCAAGGGTGAGTACAAGGGGGTCGGCTTTCATGAAGCGCCCCGGGGGACACTCTCCCACTGGATCGTCATCGAGGACAAAAAGATCAAGAACTATCAGGCGGTGGTCCCCTCTACCTGGAACGCCTCTCCCCGGGATGACAAGGGGGTTCTTGGTCCCTACGAAGCCTCGCTGGTGGGGAACCCGGTGGCGCAGCAGGACAAGCCGCTGGAGGTGCTCCGGACCATCCACTCCTTCGATCCCTGCATCGCCTGCGCCGTGCATACCATCGACCCCGAGGGGAATGAAATCACGAAGATCAAGGTGATGTAGATGCAAACTTTGATATTCGGGGCAGGCAATCTGCTCCTCTCCGACGAAGGGTTCGGGGTTCATTTCATCACCTACCTGCAGGAACATTACTCCTTCCAGGATGATGTGGAACTGTACGATGGCGGGACCCTGGGGATCATGGTCACCCACCTGCTGGAGGAGGCGGATCGGGTCTACTTGGTGGACGTGATCCAGGCCCAAGGGGAACCGGGGGAGATCTTTCGCTATGAGAAGGAAGAGTTCCTGCTGGGGACGCTCCCCATCAAGCTGTCACCGCACCAGATAGGGATCCAGGAGGTTCTCTCCCTGGCGGATTTTCGCGGCAGGATTCCGGACAGGGTGACCCTCTTCGGCATCATTCCCTCTTCTTATGAACCGGGGGTGGAGCTCACTCCGCTTCTGGCGGGGAAACTGCCCGCTCTGGCCGAGTTGGTGGTGGCAGAATTGCGGGAAGCAGGCCATCTCATCCAGCCTCTTTGAGAGGGTGGCTCGTGAGCAGTGCCATGTTGATTACCGTTCTTGCCGTCGCCGTTCTCCTTTCGGCAGGGTGTTCCAGTGGTGAAGGGGAAGCCCTCTTCAGGGAAAACTGCTCCTCGTGCCATCCCGGAGGGGGAAATATCTCCAGGGGGGACAAGGGGCTGAAGCGGGACGATCTCCTGAGGAACAACATCAGGAATGCCGAAGATATCGTCGCCTACCTGAGGAGACCGGGGCCGGACATGCCCACCTTTACCGAACAGTCGCTTCCTCATAAAGATGCGGTGCTTCTGGCTGAATATATCTTGCAGAACAGGTGGTAACTTTTTGCGCGTGGCCGGTTTCCTTGGTTGGTTTTTCCGGCCACGCGTTTTTTTCGGAGGGTGCAATGAAAACTCTCATCTGCGGCGCCGGTAATATCTCTCTCTCCGACGAAGGGTTCGGTGTTCACTTCGTCAGGCATCTGCAAGATACCTACTTCATTCCGAAAGATGTTGAGCTCTGCGAAAGCGGTATCACGGGGATGGCAGGGATTCAGCTGCTCCAGGCGGCGGACCGGGTCTATTTCATCGACACCGTGGAGGCCCAGGGAGAGTCCGGTTCCATTTACCGCCTGGAGAAACAGGAGATCCTCCTGGACCAAATCCCCCTGAAATTCTCTCCCCATCAGATCGGACTCCAGGAGCTCCTGGCTCTCAGCGCACTCTGCGGTAAGGCGCCGGAGTGCCTCACCTTCTTCGGCGTGGTGGCCGAATCCCGGGGTGTCGGGGGCGAACTCTCTTCCCGTCTGCGGCGACGGCTGGAGGAGCTTGCCTGGTTTCTGGTGGATGAACTGGCGTTGGAAGGGGTGCTTCTCCAGGAGAAGGGGGAGCTCCTGGCTGCCTGAGAAAACTGAGATGGTGAAATAGATTCGAGCGCCGCAACCGACAACGCCACAGAAAGTCCCCTGACGACTTTTCTGTGGCGTTGTTTTTTTACGTCCGTCTGTCAGGGAGAGAGGACAAAGGCAATGGTGGCGGAGGCGTCGTACTGGCTCTGTCGCCCCCAGCCGTTCTGGATCGTGGCTGCCACATAGATGCTTTCAGCGAAACCGGCTACGGTGCATGGTCCCAGCAGCTTGGCCACCGTTTCGGAACTGACCAGGTTCATGAACGGAGCAGTTATCGGGCCGCTGGTGGGGGGGGGGAGCGGCACCCCGTTAACCCCTTTCACCAACTGGAACCAGTAGGTGGCGAAGTTTCCCGGCTGGCCTGCGGAATAGTTCATCACGACCTTGTCGACCACCTTTGTGGCCGGGTTGTATTTCAGGACGCCGCAGAGCGGTTCCGCACCCACATTGTTGATCGTCGGAACAGCTATTCCCGCCACACACTGCTGGTTGTTTACCCGCAGGGTCAGCGGCGTGCTGGTTTCAATGAGTGTGCCGGCACTGTTGATGAATTCCAGCAGGATGGTGTGCAGGCCGTTACTGAGTGTGGTGGAATCCACGAATCCCCCCAGCGACGGGTTCATCCAGAGAAACAGTTCGCTGGTGGGATGTACCGGGTAATAGCCCGGTTGCCCCCCCACGGAGAGCGGGACCGTCGTGTTGAGGAAATAATGCAAGCCGTCCCATTTATAATCGCTCCAAGGGGAGTTGCTGGTGACAACGCCGTCAACCTTCACGCGATAGAAGCGAGCGCCGTCGTTGAAGGCCCGCTGGTAGTTGATCATGAGCGGGAGGGAGCCGCCGAAGGGGGCGTTGACCACGTAATAGAAATAGTCCTGCTCTGTGGTCGCCAGGCCGGTGGCAGGAGCTATCTTCTCAAAGGGGACGAAGCCGATACCCATGAGTAGCGGTCCCCCAGGTTGGATGGCGGCATACAGCAGCTCCTCTATGCACTGATCGGAGCAGATCAGAATGTCCCCCGGATTAATTATCGCCACACTGGAGGGTCTGGCTGGAACCGTAGCGGCAATGCTCTGCGCCGCCGCGCCGGTCAGGCTGATCCGGGTAATACGGTTGGCGGGGTCGCGTTCGGCGACGAGCAGGGCCGTCTGGGCCGGATTTTCCCAGGTGAGAAAGAAGGGATTGACCAGGCCGATTGCCAGCTTGGTGCGAGAACCGTTGCTCAGTTGGATGCGGCTGATGCGCCCCTTGTCTCCCCCGGTGCTCTGTTCACTCACATATGCAAATTGCAAATCGGCGCTGAGCACGAGACCCACCGCGTTTTCCAGGTTTGAAACCAAGGGGGTTTTGGCGCCGCTGTTCAGGTCGATCTTCCAGAGATGTCCCACAGGGGCGTACTCCACCAGATAGGCGGCTTGGTGCGCTTCATCCAGAAAGAGCTGCTGGGGTGCGGTCATGCCGGTGGTGATCACAACTGCTCCCGCCCGATTGGCATTACTCAGAGTCACTCTCAGCAGGTTTCCCGTTCGCTCGGTCACATAGGCGTGAATGTCGTCCATGGACAATCTGACGTCTTCGGGTTGCTGGTACCCTGTTCCCAGCACCGTGACCGCCGGATTGAGTTTGTAGGTAACCCACTGAACCCCCAGATTATAGCCATAGGTTAAAACTTTCACCTTGGCGTAATTCCCCTGAGCCGTCCTGACGGCAAAGACATCTCCGGGTAGAAGTTTGTTGGTGGCGTCGTTATTGCCGGGGATTGCCGCGGCCTGATAGTCGAGCTTTTGCAGGCCGTCTGCTGTGAGAGCATTGAAATCCACGTTGCCCAGGTTGCTGATGCGTGCGCTGTTTTGGGGGACCATCTGCCGCGCCACATCGGTCATCTGTTCCCACCAGATATCGAATTCCGGTCCGATTCCCCCCTGCACTCCTGTTTCCAGGTCAAAAGCCCAGGTCCCCTTCAGGACGGTCGATCCGGAACTGACCACCGTCGCGCTCCGGAACAGATTGAGGCAGGAGAGTTTCCCGCCGTATTCGACGAAAATCAGTTGTGCGCGCGAGCGGCGAAAATCAGAGCCGATTGCGCCGGCCAGTCCGGTTGCCAGTTGCGTTGCAGTGCTCATGAGTTATTCTCCTTTTCGATGGGTGGTATGTTTCCCCAAGAGGTGAGTCGTGCCGTTCCCGTGGGGTGAACATATCATTTTCGTGCCTTTGTCGTCAAAAACAATTTAAAATTTTTGAATAAAAAATAATAATATTGTGTCTCCGGAATGGAGCTCCAGGTGGAAGGGGTGATTATTTTGATGGTGTGGGAAAAAAAACTTGACTTCCCGTCCTAAATAAACAATTATCCCCTATCGGAGTTATAGACTATGTTGATTTCTAAAAAAAGCACCTATGGTATTAAAGCCCTCATGAATATGGCCCGTCACCTGGAACGGGGGCAGGTCCTCATCTCGGAACTGGCCCAGGAAGAAAAAATTCCCAAGAAGTTCCTTGAGGCGATTCTTCTGGCCCTGAAAAACGGCGGGATACTCTCCAGTCGCATCGGCAAAGGGGGTGGCTACTCCCTGGCAGTATCCCCCAAGTCGGTCACCATCGGCCGGATCATCCGGATTCTGGAGGGGGATTTCGCCCCGGTCTCCTGTCTCAGCGAGACCAATTACGCCAAGTGCGACGAATGCGACGATGAAGCAAGCTGCGGCATTCGCCTCGTCCTGGCGGATGTGCAGAAAGCCATGAACTCCGTGCTGGATACGGTCACCCTGGCCGAAATGGTGGAACGGAGCGAGGCGGCTCTCCAGGCCGGTCGCAAGGTCTACGACTACAGTATTTAATCATTCGGATTCATCGACGAAAGGAGCAGCACCGATGAGCAGGATCTTTCCGGACAACTCGCAATCCATCGGCAATACCCCGTTGATCCGTCTCAACCGTGTCGCCCTGGGGGCCAAAGGGATCGTTTTAGCAAAGATTGAAGGGCGAAACCCTGCCTATTCGGTCAAATGCCGCATCGGTGCCAACATGATCTGGGATGCTGAGGAGCGGGGAATTCTCAAGCCGGGGGTGGAGATCATCGAACCCACCAGCGGCAACACGGGGATCGCCCTGGCATACGTGGCCGCGGCCCGGGGGTATAAGCTGACCCTCACCATGCCGGAGAGCATGAGCGTGGAGCGGCGGCGGGTCCTGGCGGCCCTGGGGGCGCAGCTGATCCTGACTCCGGCTTCCGAAGGGATGAAAGGGGCCGTGAGCAGGGCCGAGGAGATCGCCGCCTCTGATCCCCAGCGGTGGTTCCTCCCCCAGCAGTTCAAGAATCCCGCTAACCCAGCCATTCATGAGAAGACCACCGGACCTGAGATCTGGAACGATACCGACGGTGAGGTTGACGTCATCGTTTCCGGTGTGGGGACCGGCGGAACCCTCACCGGTATCTCCCGTTATCTCAAGCAGACCAGGGGGAAAAAGATCATCTCCGTGGCGGTTGAGCCCAGGGAGAGTCCGGTCATCACCCAGCAGCTGGCTGGAGAGCTGCTGCGGGCCGCCCCGCACAAGATTCAGGGGATCGGCGCCGGATTTATTCCCGACACTCTGGATCTCTCCCTCATCGACCGGGTGGAGCTGGTGGAGAGCAACGAGGCCATCGATTTTGCCAAGCGGTTGGCCCGGGAGGAGGGGCTGCTCGTGGGGATCTCCTCCGGCGCGGCCGCCGCAGCCGCGGTACGGCTGGCCATGCTGGACGAGTTCGCCGGGAAGAACATCGTGGTGATCCTCCCCGATCTCGCGGAGCGTTACCTCTCCACCCCGCTCTTCGAAGAGATCTGAGCGATCGATTCCAGTCGCGCTGACCGGAAAAACCGGAGGCCGGAAGAGTTTCCCTTGCATGGGAGCGCTTTTCCGGCCTTTTTTTAATTATCTGGAGGCTATTCATGATTGAACATTTCGCATTTTGCGGCAAGGGGGGGGTAGGGACATCGACGGTAACCGCTCATGTGGGGGCCGCGCTGGCTGAAGCCGGATTCAGGGTCCTGCATGTGGGGTGCACTCCCGCAGGAGAAAACCGTGGTTTTCTGAACAATGGCCGTATCCCGGCGACGGTATGCGACCGGATTCGGGACGGGGGGGAGCTGACGGTGGAATCCGTCGTGGGTCGGGGATTCGGGGGACTTTTCTCTCTGGAGTTGGGCTCTCCTCTTGTCGGTGCCGGCTCTGCGGAGGAGCTGGAGCGGGCGTTCCAAGAACTGGAACAAGCGGGACTCATGGCGGCTCTTGCTCCTGAACTCGTTCTGTATGACCTCTCCGGGGAGTATGGGCGGACTCTCCTCCGGAGCGTGAGGCGCCACCTCCCCCTGGTGACGGCATTCGTGGTGACAACCGCCGACTTCGGGGCGCTGGTGGGGGTCAACAACCTGGTTACCCTGCTGACGGACACGCATCCTGAAGCATCCCTGCTGCTGGGAGGGGTGATCCCCAACCACGTGGGGAACACCTTTGATGAAGCATTCATCCGGGATTTTGCACGATCCACGTCGCTTCACCCCCTCACGGGAATTCCTACCTCACTGCTGGTGAGGCAGTCGGAGTTGTACGCTAAGAGCATCTTTGAAGTGGCGCCCCACTCTACTCAATCCTATTTTTATCGACGGCTGGCCAATCAGATCGTGGATGTGGCCGGCGAGGCGTCAGGCCGTAAGAGCGCCGTGGCGCTGACGACCAGGGAGTTACGGGAGTGGTCAAAAATGTGGGGAGAGAGGTTGCATGCCCTGGAAAACGGGCTGGTGACCGATGGCGCGGCGATCTGACGGACGGAGATGTACAAAAGCGGGACATTCCAATACTTTAACTTGACTAACTATTTCGAATATGGTTTTTCAAAAGAGCTTACCCTGCGCTGATAACGCTCCCCTGAGCTTAGGACAACAACTCCCACTGACGATACGGAATCAGACAATGGAGAGAAGCGATTCAGAGCCGCTCCGCCACTCCCTGCAGGAGGCGCTCCGCAACACAATAAGTGACTGTACCGATTGCGGCGCATGTGTGCGGGAGTGCGCCTTCCTGCGCAGGTACGGGACACCCAAGAGCATTGCCACCGCTTTTGATCCGGCTCATTCAGCCTCCCTGGACCGTTGCTTTGAATGCAGCCTCTGCGGGCTCTGTTCGCTCCTCTGTCCCGAAGAGCTGGATCTGGACGGGCTGTTCCTGGAGATGCGGCGCGAGGCGGTGGAGCGGGGTTTCGGAGAGTATCCGGAACATAAACCGCTGAAAACCTATGAACAGTTGGGTACTTCCCGGCGTTTCAGTCTCTACCGGCTCCCCCGGGGGTGTACCACGATCTTCTTCCCCGGCTGCTCCCTCTCCGGTACCCGCCCCGATGGGGTCAACAGGCTCTTTGCCGAACTCCGGAAGGTCGATCCCCACGTGGGTATCGTCTTTGACTGCTGTCTCAAACCGTCCCACATCCTGGGGCGCGAAGAGTACGTCAACACCCTGTTCCGTGAAATGAACGATTGGCTGGTGGCGCAGGGGGTGCAGGAGGTGCTGGTCGCCTGCCCCAACTGCCAATCCATGTTCGAAAAACAGGGGAGCGGGGTGAAGGTCCGCACCGTCTGGGAGGCTTTGGCTGCATCGGGAATGCAGCCGTCCCCGATAACGGGAACGGTGACGGTCCATGACCCCTGCGTGGTCCGCAACGCCGCACCGGTGCATGAAGCGGTGCGGCAGCTGCTCAGGCGCCAGGGGGTGACGGTGGAGGAGATGCCCCATTCCGGGAGAACCACCATCTGCTGCGGCAAGGGGGGGGCTGTTGACCTGCTGCACCCGAAACTGGCCGGTTCCTGGGGTGATCTGCGCAAAAAAGAGGCTAACGGCAGGAGAATCATCACCTACTGCGCCGGCTGCGTCCAGGCACTGGGGGGGAAGAGCCCCACCAATCATCTGGTTGACCTCCTCTTTGCACCGGAACAGACCCTGGCCGGGAAGAAAAAGGGGGCCGGCGCCCCACGTACCTATCTGAATCGTCTGCTTCTGAAAAGAAACTATACACGGAAGGAGGGGTTTGCCGTGACCCGGGAGCGAACCGTCATGCCTGATCAGGATCAGCCCAAGAAGCGCTCCTGGAAACCACTCATTATTCTCATTCTGCTGATCATCGTCGTTGCCGGGGTGCAGCTCTCCGGCGCAACCCGGTACCTTCAGCAGGAGAAGCTGCAGGCTCTTATCGCTTCCTACGGAGTGCTGGCTCCGGCCATCTACATCCTGATCTTCGCCCTGGCGCCGGTGCTCTTCCTCCCCGGACTCCCCATCACCATTGTGGGGGGGATTCTTTTCGGCCCTTTGTGGGGGGTGCTCTACACCATCACCGGAGCGACCATCGGCGCCTCGCTGGCGTTCCTGGTGGCCCGCTACGTTGCCCGTGACTGGGTGGCGGCCAAGCTGACCGGCCCCACATGGGAAAAACTGGACAGCGAGGTTGCCCGGAACGGCTGGAAGGTGGTGGCCTTCACCCGCCTTATCCCAGCCTTTCCCTTCAACCTGCTGAACTATGCCTTCGGTCTGACCAAGATCTCTTTTGTGCAGTATGTGGTTGTCAGCTTCATCTGCATGCTGCCGGCCTGCATCGCCTTCATCGTCTTTTCCAGCTCGCTTCTGGGGTTGATCACCGGCAAGGTCTCTCCCACCCTCCTCATGGGGATCGCCCTCATTGTGGGGGTCTCCCTGATTCCGGTTCTTTACCGGCGTTTCAAGGGGAAGTCCGCGGATGAGGCGGTTCCGGAGTGAATCCGGTGAAACCACGTATCGCCCTCATTATCCCGGCACGTAACGAGGAGCTTTCCCTCCCCGGAGTGCTGAATAATGTGCCGTCGGAGATTTCCCGGGTCGTGGTGGTGGACAACGGCTCCACCGACAGCACCTCCCGGGTCGCCGCGGCCTGGGGCGCAACGGTGGTCAGAGAGCCGGTGGCCGGCTATGGCAGAGCCTGTCTGGCAGGGTTGGCGGCATTGCGGGGTGATCCGCCGGATATTGTCGCCTTTGTGGACGCCGACGGGAGTGACGACCTGGCCTGCCTGCCGCTGCTCATCGCTCCGGTTGTTGCGGGAGAGCGGGATTTTGTCCTGGGAGAGCGGATTCCGGTGGAGCGAGCGGCTCTCAGCTTTCAGCAGCGGTTCGGGCATCTCCTGGCAACCGGTCTGATCAGGCTTTTTTGGGGGTATCGCTATCACGACCTGGGACCCATGAGGGTCATCAGGTGGGCTTCTCTGGAACGACTGGAGATGGCTGACAGGGACTTCGGCTGGACCGTGGAGATGCAGGTGCGGGCGGTGAAGCATGGTTTGAGGATTCAGGAAATTCGGGTTCCCTATCTTCGGCGGAAAGCGGGAAAATCGAAAATCAGCAGAACGTTGTCAGGCACCGTCAAGGCGGGGAGCACCATCTTATGGACCATCGCCAGGGAACTGCTCTTTGATCTCTGCTGTGCAGGAAAACCCCAACGACTTTTCACGCGAATAAAGGCTGATTAGGAGCAGATTTATGCAGCAGATCATGGCAAAAATACGACGCATTGCGGAGGCGAAACCATCGCTGCTTATGACTCTGCTGTCGGGTCTTACGGTTCTGATGGTTTCACTCACCTCTGTTTGTCGCGCCGCCGACCTGGGGATTATGGACGCGGCCGCTCTCAAGGGGAATACACAGAAGTGGGTTATTCTTGACTCCCGCCCCAAAGCTGACTGGGAGGCCGGCCATCTTCCCGGAGCGATCCCGTTCTTTTGGGATAGTTATACCCGCACCGATGCCAAAGGGGTAAAGTACAGCTCCTTCCCCCCCCAGGAACTGGCAGTCGCTCTGGCCGGGCTGGGGGTTGACGAGAAGACGCCGTTGATGGTGTATGGTGATGCCGACAGTAGCTGGGGGAGCGAGGGGTATACGCTCTGGCTCCTCACCTGGCTGGGGCACAAGGGACCCATTCGGTTGCTGAGTGGCGGGATTCAGTCATGGCGCGGCCAGAATCTGCCGCTGATCAGGGGGGCGGAAAAACCTGCCGCTCCCAAGGCCCGCTACCTGGTGGAGCTCAAGCCCCAGTGCCTGGCCACCACGGAAGATATCCAGAGAGTGAAGGGGGGGTACACCCTGGTGGACACCCGCTCCACCTTTGAGTGGCTCAAGGGGAGGATTCCCGGCGCCATCCATATCCCCTGGGAGGATTTTTACACCGGCAAGGATCGGCATCCCCTCACTGCGCCGGAACTGAAGAAGCTCCTTGCCGGGCATGATGTCGACCTGACAAAGCCGGTGGTCTACTACTGCCTGGGGGGGGTGAGGTCGGCCTACGCCTGGACGGTGCATCAACTGGCCGGGCTCCCTGATGCCCGCAATTACAAGGGGAGCTGGGCCGCCTGGGAAAAACGCTCCGGCCAATGAGTCTCATTTCTCTCTCACTGATTCCGTTTTTGACGGCGCTGCACTTTGCGGCGCTGCTGGGGCTCTCCCTGTACGGTCTCCACCGGCTCTGGCTGATACGCTGCCTTTCTGGGGCGAAACCCTTCATGGAGCCGGTGCCGGCTCCCTATGACGCATCGGAACCATTTCCGCTGGTCACGGTTCAGCTCCCTCTGTACAACGAGCGTTTCGTGGTGGAGCGGCTCCTGGATGCGGCCGCTTCCCTGGAGTGGCCGGCTGACCGGTTGGAGATTCAGCTGCTGGACGACAGTGATGACGAGACTGCGGCGCTGGTTGATGAACGGGTCATCCGGTGGCGTCGCCAGGGGGTTGCCATCTCGGTGGTGAGAAGAGCAGGCCGTGACGGGTACAAGGCCGGGGCGCTGGCCAATGGGCTGCTCTCTGCGCGGGGAGCATTCATCGCCATCTTCGATGCCGATTTTATCCCGCCGAAAGATTTTTTGCGGGTTACCATGCCGTGGCTCAGAGACCCGGCGGTGGGGATGGTGCAGTGTCGCTGGAGTTTCTGTAATGCCGTTCATTCCTGGCTTACCGCTGTCCAGACCCTGTTGCTGGGACCTCATTTCAGTATCGAACATCGGGTCCGCTACCAACAGGGGCTCTTTTTCAACTTCAACGGCACCGCCGGGGTCTGGCGTCGCAGCGCCATCGAATCCGCGGGAGGGTGGCAGTCGGACACGGTAACCGAAGACCTGGATCTCAGCTATCGGGCCCAGTTGGCGGGGTGGCGTTTCGTCTATCGCGAGGAGTGCCAGGTGCCGTCGGAGCTGCCGGTGACGCTGGCGGCCCTCCGGAGTCAGCAGCAGCGGTGGGCCAAGGGGTCGATCCAGACGGCGCGGAAAATACTCCCCCGGCTCCTGAGAAGCCGGCTCCCTCTGGGGGTCAAGATCGAGGCGACGGCTCATCTCATGGCAAACATCTACTGGCTCCTGGGGATGATGGTGATGCTGACCCTCTATCCGGCGGTGGTCTGGCGGGTGGGGATCGGGCTGCATCAGTTCCTCCGCCTTGATCTCCCCCTCTTTCTGGCCACCAGCGGGGCGATCATGGGCTATTTCCTGCTCTATGCCGTCCGGAGCGGCTCGGTGCGGCTGCGGTATCTGCTCCTCCTGCCGGCGCTGACCATCGGTCTGGCCCCCAGCATCTCCCTCTCGGTGTTGAAAGGGCTCTTCAGCTGGGGAGGGGTTTTTCAGCGGACCCCGAAATTCGGGGTGCAGGGTCGGGAAAAGGTTCCGGGTCTGGCCTTCCTCTATCATCAGAAAAATCTCCCTTATATCGTCATGAACAGCCTCCTCTCTCTGTATTGCCTGCTGCCGCTGCTCTTTGCCTGGCAGCGGGGGAGCTGGTTTGCCATGCCGCTGTTCCTCCTCTTCCCCTTCGGATTTGCCCTGGTCGTTGCCAGGGATATCGGTGAAACGCTCCAGACAAGGGGGGTGAGGGAGTAATGCCGTCAGGGGAGAATGATCTGCGCGTCTTGCTGACCCGCCCCCAACATGCGCTCATGAGCTATCGCTTTCCCGATGTCGGCCTGGGCTATCTGGCCACCGGCCTGCGCCGGGGTGGCTTCACCCCGATCATCCATCTCCCCGACTTCAGGGGGTGGGAGCCGGAGCGCGCCCTGGAGTCGGTCCGCCGGAACCGGGTTCGCCTGGTGGGGATCAAGGTCATGACCGCGGATCTGTCGGCGTGTCGTCACTGGTTTGCCGAGCTTCGCCGGAATTTGCCGGAGCTGCCGGTTGTCGTGGGTGGTCCCCATGTTTCGGGGGCAAAAGAGACGGTTTTTTCACAATTCCCGGGATTGCAGTACGCCTTTGTGGGGGAAGCGGACCGGAGCTTGCCGCAGTTTGTGGCGCTGCTCCGCGACCATGGCAGCAGAGCGCCGGCCGAGGCGTTGAGACAGGTTCCGGGACTCATCTGGGTGGAAAACGGTGAGGTTCAGAGCAATCAGCCGGATCATATCGAACATCTGGATGATCTCGGTTTTCCCGCATGGGATCTGCTGGAACCTGAACAGACCCACGTCCCCTTCAATGTTTTTTATTCCCGGCGCCAGCCCATAGTCGGTATTACCACGGCCCGGGGGTGCACCTCCCATTGCACCTACTGCGCCATCCATCTCATCGAAGGGAGACACTATCGCCCCCGCTCGGCGGAGAGCGTTCTCGATGAAATGGAGCTCCTGGTGCGCAGGTACGGCGTGCGTGAAATCCAGTTCGTGGATAGCAATTGTATTCAGGATAAGGCTCGCATGATCGAGATCTGCCAGGGGATTATCCGGCGACAGCTGAATATCTCCTGGAGCTGCCCCAACGGGGTCAAGGCGGGGAGCGTGGATGAGGAGCTCGCCTGCTGGATGAGCAAGAGCGGCTGTCACTTTCTCTTTCTGGGGATCGAAACCGGGAGTCGGCGGATTCAGCAACTGATTCGCAAGGGGGTGAACCTGGAACAGCTGCCGGACAAGATCGCCATCCTGAAGCGCAACGGCATCAATGTGGGCGGTTTTTTCATGATCGGATTCCCCGGGGAATCCCGCGACGAGATCTCGGAGACCGTCAATCTGGCGCTCTCACTGGATATTGATGTGGCGGCGATCTCGGTGCTGGTTCCGTTGCCCGGTTCCGAGATCTTTCAGCAGCTTCACCCGGATATCACTCGTCACTACACTGATTGCGTCTTCCAGAATGCCGACAATGACCTTTCCCAGGTGTCGTCACAGGAGTTGCTGACCATTGCCGGGAGGGCGTTCATCCGTCTCAGTCTGAAACCGTCGCGAGCGTGGTTCTTCCTGAAAAATCTGAACTCATGGCACAAATGGAAGCATATGGGAGGCTCTTGTGCCAGGCATCTGCGCAACAGCATCTAACCCTTGTTTGGATGTCCGGAGTCATCCGGCGGGGGAGGAGTACTGAACAGCGTGCCGAGGATGAACGCCGTCACCGGCGCCAGGAAGAGCGCGGCGGTAACGGAGGGGTTTTCCAGCCATTGCCCCAGGATGAAGTAGGGGATCTGCACCTGATAGGTGAGAAACACGCACCAGCAGAGGATCAGGCCTGCCGGACCGGCGCAGAAGGGGAGGAATGCCGCCAGACAGAGGGCATACCAGGGCTGAAGGGTGGGGGTGAGGAGCAGGAGCCAGAGTGCGACGGCATAACAGCTCTGCAAGGCTCGTCGTCCCTGGACAACGGCGCTCTCCGGTTCCTTCAGCTGCTTCATGAAGCGAAGGAGGATGAAGCCGACGATCACCACGAGCAGACCGGCCAGGAGGAGCCGCGCCACATTCCCGGAGCCGGTGACTCTCCGGAGGGTTGAAAAGGCGAATCCGGCAAATTCCCAGTTCCGGGCATAGGCGTTCAGGGTTGCGAGTGTGTTGGTTAATTGGGGGAGGAACGGCAGGAGCAGTGCTCCCGCTGCCGCGCCGAATCCGGCCAGGAAAAGGAGCTTCCGCGACCTGGGGACCAGGAGGAAGAGGAGCGGCGCCGGCAGCAGCGGAAAGAGTTTGACCAGGGAGGCCGTGGCCAGGAGTCCCCCGGAGAGGAAATACGGCCAGCGGCGCGCTCCCTCCGCCTCAGTTTTTCGGAACTCCATGAGAAGCAGACAGATCGCCCCCACGAGCAGGGTCAGCCCGGCACCGTCCGCGTGCCCCGACCCGGCAATCTCCACCACCGGCAACGGGTTCCAGGCGTAGAGCACTGTCCGCCAGACCGGCAGCTCCAGCTGTTTCAGGAGGAGCATCAGGAGCAGGCAGAGCCCCAGGTCCGCCAAGATCAGCACCCACTTGAGGCCGGTGATCCCACCCGTTGCCGCGCCACCGGCAAACAGCAGCTGGGCCGTGGGGGGGTAGATGGTGACATAGTCCGGATGATTGATCTGCCGGTGGATGGGGATCAGGTCCGGAGGGGGAGTGACGGTCGCCGGAGCCGAGGCATAGGGATTGCTACCCCGCAGCAGGCTGCTTCCGTCCCAGAGATAGCGGTAGATGTCATCGGAGAGCTGCGGCGGATTAAAGAGAAACAGGAGGCGGAGGAGCAGGGCCACCCCCAGGATGACGGAGGGTGACCAGGAGACAACTCCCCGTTCCCCCTGGTAGAGAGCCAGCGCCAGAGCCATGACCATGACGGCGGTGCCCCCAACCAGCAGAGGGACGGCCAGGCGAAGCTCCGGTTCCCGTGCCAGAAGAGCGGAGGCCAGGACGATGACGGTGCCGAGCAGGCCGGAGAGGAGGTTGCGGGAAGGATGATGGCAGGGGGCGTGAGGATTCATTGGCCGCCATCATACCATGACATTGGCGGAAAACGGAAAGCCAACCGGCAACAGCGGCGGGGAAAATAGTTCATAAACGCAACTGCTCAGGTATTGAGACTGAAGACTGAAGGCTGAAGGTTAAACCCGTCTCGCATGGGTCGCCTTTATTGATCTTGCAGAGGTTTTTCCAATAGTCTTCAGCCTTCAGTCTTCAGTCTGAGAACTTACCCATAAGAGGATTAATAATGTCACATGATTGGCAGTCGCTGCGTATAGAAGGAATCTATCGGCAACCCGTTGAGGGGTTTGCCATGCTCCGGGTCAAGCTCCCAGCGGGAGTCCTCTCTGCCGGCCAGGCTCGGGGAATCGGGGCGCTTGCCCACCGGTTTGCCCGTGGGGCGCTTCACCTGACCACCCGGGGGAGTATCGAGCTGCACTGGGTTCGGGGGGAGGATCTGGCTGCGGTGAAGGGGGGGGTGGCCGCGTTGGGACTCACCTCCCGGGGGGCCTGCGGCGGCGCGGTGCGGGGGATTACCTGCGCCAGTCAGGGGAATGCCGCTTTTCCCCAGGTGGAATCCCTGGCTCGGCAACTCCAGCGGCAGTTCACCGGCAACCCCCGGTTCGAACGACTCCCCAAGAAGTTCAAGATCGGCATCTTTCCCGATACCGTTGACCGGGGGCACCTTATCCAGGATGTGGGGTTGGTCCTGAAGGGGAGCTGCTATGATGTCTGGATCGCCGGCGGACTGGGGCGCGAACCCCAGCCTGGCTTTCTCCTGGAGGAAGAGGTTTCTCCGGGACGGATCATCCCGCTCATCGAGGCGATTCTCAACGTGTATGCCGCTCATGCCCCGGCAGGGAAGCGGCTCAAGCATCTGGCGCGGGAACTGGGGGAGGAGGCGCTGCGCAAGCTCATTGCGGCGCAACCGTCCGCTACCCAGGAGCTTACGCCTCCGGCAGGACTTCCGGACAGCTTCGTCCCTGCTCCCACGGACTCCACTCGCCTGGAGGCTCCGGTATTCGGGGGGGAACTCTCTGCCGAGGAGTTGGTCCGGTTGGCCGGGTTTGCCGAAATCCATGGCGGCGGCTGGCTCATCATCAACGCCGATCAGAACGTCGCTTTTCAGATTCCCGGAGACGTTGCTCCTGCCCGGCAGGAACTGATCGGGCTGGGCTTTGGCGGCGACGGCAGGGTTGAGCAGATCTGTTTCAGGATCTGCCCCGGCAGCCACGAATGCCGGATGGGGCTGGCCCCCACCCGGGACGTGGCGCGGCAGGTGATTGACAGGCTGGGACTGGGCGCCATTGCTGCCCGGTGGGCCATCTCCGGCTGTCAAAACTCCTGCGCTCAGCCCCAGCTTGCCGACTACGGCATCATGACCACCGGTCTGGTGAAGGGTGATGACGGCAACCGCTCTCCCCGTTTCGACCTCCATCGAAATCAGGGTGAAGGGCTCGGAGAGGTTTTGAAGAGGAACCTTTCCACCGAAGAGTTGCTGGAGGCGGTCAGCTCATTGGACTACGCCAAAGCTGCAGGTGATGGCTTCCGGTAAGTTTGTCTCTCGGCAGGATGCGAAACTGCGGCTTCGGCGACTAAAAGAGATGGTCTACAAACAAAAAGACCGAGGAGTGTCCCTCGGTCTCATTGCTCAAACATCGGTGGCGGTTACGTGCGTCGTTTCAGCAATGCCAACCCGCCAAGGCCGACCCCCAGGAGAAGGAAGGTAGATGGTTCGGGGACGGCAGTGGCGCTATTACCGAATATTCGTAAACCCAGGCTTTGATTCGTATACCCAAGGCTCCTGAGCGTCGAGGTAAAGTTACCATTTGTTTCCGAAGCGGCGTTCCTGTAATAGCCGTTGAATACTTGCGACCCGACGGTCGGCAGAGTGCCGTAGCTTAAGAGTGATGTAAGGGAGTTCGCGCTGGTATAGTTGATCCCGTCGGTGGTCCCCTGGTAATTCAAGACCATCCCGATGGTCGTGCCCGAGAGCGCCAAAGGGGTCGCCAGCGTGAAACCGGGAGCAGAACCGATCGGCGTACCTTCAATGGGGAAGTAGTAACCTGTAGTATAAGTGCCGGTCATCGTATACGTGTAACTCCCCAGCAGATTGCTGAATGCCGGTGTGGTGGCGTTGACTGTGCCGGTATTGACTGAGCCCCAGACAAACATATTGATTTTTAAACCGGTGTAGGTGGTGCCGGACAAATTGACCGGATAGAGGTCAAAACCGGTGATGGAAGTCGTGCCGGGGGTGAGCGTGTAAGCATCCCCCATGAACGTGTTGGGTGTGGAACCGGTGGAGGCAACATGTGCATTCGGATCTCCATTTTGATAATTGGACATGTTGTCGAAGACCAATGAGGCATGAGCCGAAGCAACCAACGTAATGGTGAGTGTCGCCAGGGTGAGTAAAGACAAGATGGCTTTCTTCATGGGCTCGCTCCGGAAAATGAGATAGGTAACTTTGTTTTATTATGCAATAATTGTTCCTTATTGTCCGATCTTATATGAAAATAAATTGTTTGCAGTAATTCAGGATGGTTGGCCGTATTTGTTCCGTCCTGTCCGCTGAGAGACAGCAGAGTCTGCGAAAAGTTTTCAGACTATCGTAAAGAATATCGACACTCGACTGTAAAGAAAGCCGACATGAAAATAATGAATTGCACTGAATTAGTAATCTGTATAAGGAAATTTTCCCATGTCACCTGATCTCTTTTCCTGGCAAAAGGATAACCTGACCGAACGGAGTCATTTTCGTCCGGTTGAGACGCCCCGAACGGAGCAGCTTGATCTTTTCAGCGACAACCGGCGCACCATCTGGCTCAACCAGGCCCATGAGGCCTTGCGCTGCCTGGATCTGGTGGGGGCTCTCGCTCAGTACGACAGGATCGTCGCGGCGCGTCTGGATGACCGGGAGATTCATGGCGAGCTGGGACTGGTGGTGGCGTGGCAGGAGCGGCTGGCCCGGTATGGAGAGTCGGAGCAAAAGGGTGAACAGATTCTTCGGCTTTACGACCAACTTGAAGCTGCTCTCCCTTCCTCCCTGAGAATCGCCCTGCTGGAATTCATGGTGGAGGAGCTTTCCACGCTGGAGGGGCCGGAACTTCTCTTTATTCCTCCCCGGGCTCATCCGGGGCTTCTCTGCTACGAGCTGGGTAGCTATGGCGACGCCTTGGGATGGTTTGCCCAAGCGGTGAAGTCCGAGGTTCACCCCACGGGGAGATTTCTGGCGTATCAGGGGGATGCCCTGTTCCGGCTGGAGGAGCAGGAGTCGGCGCGGGAGCTGTACCGGGAGGCGTTTCTGGAAGATCCGCTTGCGGTGGATCTGGCCCATCTTGCCGATCCTGCCGTCAGGGAACTTATCTCTTACGGGGAAAGCGAGGCGGACGAGCCGGATGAGGTTCTCTCCTGGCTTTCTGCCTGGGGGTGGCTTAGGGACATCTTCACCCTGGAGCTGCATGAGCTCCGGACGGATCATACCGGTTTCCGGGAGTCGCTGGCGAAGAGTGAAGCGGAAAAACGGCTGACAACGCCGCAACTCTGGTTTCAGTATCTGCGGTATGCGGAATTCCTGCGTGCTCTGTTTCCGGATGATCCGGAACTGGTCCGGGCGCGGCGCCGGATGAGGGAACTCAACGGGGAGCTGTTCGGAAGATATATGAAGAAGCTCGGATAAGCCGGCCACCACGGAGTTGCGGAGAAAAACTCAAACAGAAATTTACAGGGATGAACAGGATGTACAGGACAGAACTTTGTGGGAAAACCGTAACATTCTAAAATTGATTTTTTGTCCTGTTTATCCTGTCTATCCCTGTTAAAATGCTTTTCACTGTGCTGCAGTTGCCGTTGTGGATCATTGCACGGCCGGGTAGTCTTGGGAGATGATCCGTGCCTTGAGCCGGCCGATGATCCTCGCCAGGGGGGCCACATCGTCGGGGGCATCGCCGTCGAACATCCTGATATGGGTCAGATCCGCCGGTGCCTGCCCGAAGGTGGGGTCCACCGCCAGCCAGTTACCGCCAACAAAACTCTCCGCCCAACTGTGATACATGAATCCTTTGTCCGGCACCCAGACCAGGCCGGAGACGAACTTGGTGGGGATCCCTGCCGACCGGGCCAGGGAGGCGTAGAGGCGGGCATGGGATTGGCAGTTCCCCTTCTTGCTCTGTAGCGTCTCCACCGGTGATTGGCTGTCGGTCACCGTTCCTTCGATGGTCGCGGCAACCCATCGGTTCAGCAGTTCCACCCCCTTTGTCTGATCCTTCTCCCCATTGAGAATGCTCTCCTGCAACGCCCGGATCTGGGGGTGCTCGGGGATAATCCGCTCGGTTCCTTCCAGAAAGTGTTTGCGCTCGTCATCGGGAAGTGGCTTTCCTTCCCTGGTGGCGGGGTAACTGAGAGCCACCGTTAGATTGCGCCCCTCCCGTGCCACAATCTTCTGCACCCCCTCCTCAGGGAGAATCATATCTTCCGGCCAGCCGCTGAACTCCACCGTCAGGCGGGTCAGGCGGGCCGGGTCGGTGAGAGGGGGGGCGACCTTGATCAGGCTGAAGTCGAAGACCAGATCCTTTTTGGCCAGAGCCGTCTGGGTGAGAAACCGGGCAGCAGTTGCGGCATCCTCGGCCAGGGTCACCACGAGGCCGTCCCGCACCGACTCCTTGAGGGTCTTCCCCTGCCGGTCCACCCAGATATCGTTCTCCACGAAGGGGTAAAGATCGTTATTGATCCGGAATGCCTCGCCGATTCCCGGGAGGGTTTCCATCCCCAACGCCGTGACCACCACCTCTTTGATCTTCTGGGCTTCGGTATCCAGCGCCTTGAGCCGGTATTTCTTGCCGGCGACGAATCCTTTCATGAGCGGGTAGATGTTTAGGGCCGCGGCGGGGTAGATCGGGCCGCGGCTCTTGAGCAGGGAACTCTTTTTCTTTCCGGCGTTCTCCACGGTGAGGCTGACGCCGTCACTCACCGCCTTTCCCGTGAGCTTCATGCTGCTGCCGTCCAGGGTCTGATCGATGGTGAAGGAGAGGAGTACCAACTCACGGGTTACCAGGTAGCTTTCCCGGATGGCGGCCTCCCGGGAGAAGCCGAGGACGGTGAGTTTGACACTACTGTCCACGCTGATCTCGTACCCGTCGCCCCGTTTGCTGATGGTCTGGTGGGCAAAACCGGTTCGCTCGTCATTGAGATTGATGCTGAACCACTGCTCTCCCAAGGGAGGGGAGGTGACGGAAGGGAGCGGCGCCGCACCGCACCAAACGGCCATGAGGAGGGTCAGCAGCAGGAGGAGGCAGCCGATGAACCTGGACAACGGATTTGAACCACGAAGGCGCAGAGGGACCGAGAACAGCAGAGATGACAACTGAGGCATGGTTTTAACCCGAAAGGTCAGACGTACTCTTTACCGTCTTTTTGATGAAGAACGGCTCTCCGGCCTACCGGGGGTCGGCTTCGGGGGACGGTTCCAGGGGGGCAGGTGTCGTGTCGGGCTCCTCCGCAGCGGCGATGGAGCTGCGGATCACGGTGATGGCGTATTCCAGCAATTCTGTTCTGCCGGTGGGGGAGAGTCGCCGGAAGTCAGCCAGCAGTTTCTGTTCGTCAACGGTCAGATCCATGAGGGGAATCTCCTTGCTGTTTTCGCAGATATATCACGAATCGTCCCTGGGTGGCAATTGCTCATATCACCGTGTCAACGGGAGATAACATCAGGGGATACGGTACATATCTCAGGGGCCATGACGATGTTTTGTCCCTTTCGAATGGAAGCGATATCATCGTAGCAATTTTTCAGGCACATGTTTTTGTACCCACCACCCAGGCGTATCGTCCGGATCTCCACTGCGTTAAAGAATTTATTGAGTCTGTTGAGCGTATCGCCGGAGAGATAGCCGCTTTTAAACTCTTCCGATTCCACATAGAGTAGGGAAGGGGAGCCGTTGGTGACCTCGTTCAGATATCTTCCGAACTCGTCCAGGTTCTTGTAAGGATATTCAGGGTGTTTCTTGTACCTTGGCGGAAGAACCAGTATCACCAGTTCCCGGCGCAAAGATTTTTCCCGGAGGAACCGGTTCTCGTTTTTCAGGCTGAGTTGTATCTGCTCCAGTATGCTGCCGGTATCGGCAGCATAGTCGTCAAGAAAGAGATCAACGATGTTTTTGGACAGATCGTTCCTTCTCTTCACAAGAATCTTGTTCTCATTATTGTCCTGGAAAAAGATGAAATAGGCCGGATGGACTATCACCTGTACTGTTTTGTCGGAAACATATTTTTTGTACTGAGGATACTCCGACTCGGGGACGTCAGCCAGTGATCGTACGTTGAGTTTGCCGTAATACCGCTTTATTTCGTTATTAGTATAACTAGCGGATGCATCGGATTGGCCTGCAATGGCGATCGGTCCCGTTTTGAATTGAGTTGAGCAGGAAAGGTTTGCAAGAGAGATGACAGCCAGAAACAAGAGACCGGCTGGAAGGGTGACTTTTTTCATGATTGTTATATCTCTCACAGCGCTGTTTCCCTGTCAATAGTTCCGGTGAAATCGGGATAGGCATTCAGCCCGATTACTGCTATAAGAGGAGACTCACCGCAGATCATTCTTCGGTCACTTTGTATGAGGAGTTCCTTCATGCCCAAGCAGAAACTCTGGGGAGGGCGGTTCACCCAGCCCACCGACAAGTTCGTCGAGGAGTTCACCGCCTCCATCGACTTTGATAAGCGTCTCTATCACCAGGATATTCGCGGCTCCATCGCCCATGCCCGGATGCTGGGGAAGCAGGGGATCATCTCCATGGATGATATGGAGAGCATCGTGCATGGTCTCCAGGAGATCCTCCGGCAGATCGAGGCGGGACAGTTCACCTTTTCCGTGGCCCTGGAAGATATTCATATGAATATCGAGTCCCGCCTCTCCGACAAGATCGGCGAGGCGGGAAAACGGCTTCACACCGGCCGCTCCCGCAACGACCAGGTGGCGCTGGATATCCGCCTCTACCTGAGGGATGAGATCGTGGAGATCTCCGCCTATCTGGATCTCCTCATCGACGCCCTCATCGAGCAGGCGGAAAAGAACATTCAGGTCATCATGCCGGGGTACACCCACCTGCAGACCGCCCAGCCGATTCTTTTTTCCCACCACCTCATGGCCTACGTGGAGATGTTCCGGCGGGACCGGGGGCGGATGGAAGACTGCCTCAAGCGGATGAACGTCTCCCCCCTGGGGGCCGGGGCCCTGGCAGGGACCACCTTCCCCATTGACCGGGAGCATGTGGCGGAGCAGCTGGACTTTCCCGACACCACCCGGAACTCTCTGGACTCGGTTTCCGACCGGGATTTCGCCCTGGAATTCCTGGCGGGCTCCTCCATCCTGATGATGCACCTCTCCCGCTTCTCCGAGGAGCTGATCCTCTGGTCCACCAGCGAGTTCAAGTTCATCGAGCTCTCCGACGGCTTCTGTACCGGTTCCTCCATCATGCCCCAGAAGAAGAACCCGGACGTGCCGGAACTGGTACGGGGGAAGACCGGCCGGGTGTACGGCAATCTCATGGCGCTTCTCACCGTCATGAAGGGGCTGCCGCTGGCCTACAACAAGGATATGCAGGAAGACAAGGAGCCGCTCTTCGACACCATCGATACGGTGAAGGGGAGTCTCAAGATCTTCGTGGACATGATCCGGGAGCTGCGGGTAAACGCCGAACGGATGCTGGCGGCGGCCGGGGGAGGGTACTCCACTGCCACCGATGTGGCCGACTATCTGGTGCGCAAGGGGATGCCCTTTCGTGACGCCCATGAGGTGGTGGGGAAGTGCGTCGCCTACTGCGTTTCCTCGGGAAAGGATCTCCCCGGGCTGACCCTGGAGGAGTGGCGCTCTTTTTCCTCCCGCTTCGACGAAGATATCGCCGACTCCATCACCCTGGAGGCATCGGTGAACGCCCGCTCCGCCACCGGCGGCACCGCCCGGGAACGGGTGCTGGCGGAGATCTGCCGGGCCAAGGAAGGGCGCTGACAGGAATACCCATGAAACGGAGGAAGGTTCACGGGAGATGGCTGCTGCCGGTAATCTTCATGCTGCTGGCAGTTACGGTGACCGTTGCCGGAGAGGAACGAAGCTCCTCCGGCGTCCCTGTCGCCGACGGTCGCGCCGTGGCGGCCGCTCCCCTGGAAAACATCAGGGTGGGAGTCTCAGATGGCCGGGTAACCTTCTCTTGGTCCATTGCTCGGCAGTTTACCGGTGATTTTAGAGGGGTGCGGCTCTACCGCGTCCGTGACGGGCGACAGATCCGCTTCGGTCACCCCACCGAAGAGCTGCTGGAAGATCTGGGGTTGCGAACCTCCTGGACAGTCTCTTCCCTGGCAAACGGCGAGCAGTACGAATTCATCCTGAAAGGGTATGACAGCGGGAAGCGGGAGTTCTGGAGTTCGACCCTCTACGCCTATCCCGGCACCGACCCCCGCGGCGCACCCCGCACGCCGTCCTCCATCTACGCCGCTGCCGGTGACGACCGGATAGCAATCTTCTGGGAGCGTAATCGCGAGGCCGACCTGGCCCTCTACGAACTCCAGCGGAAAGATCCCCTGGAGCCGGAGTTCCGCACCATCGGGCGCCTTCCCAAGGTGATGCGGCTCTCCGGGGAGCAGAAAGAGGGGGGTGCTGACCGCAACGCCCCTCTCATCCTCTCCCCGGCGGCGTACCTGGACCGCAAGGTCACCGCCGGGGTGGCGTATGAGTACCGGCTCCGGGCCGTGGACCTGGAACGGAAGGGAAGTCCCTATTCGGAACCCATATCGGTACAACTGCGCCCCGCTACTCCTCCCTCGGGCAGAGAGATCGTCCTCATCGTCAATACCGATAGCGGTGACGCCAACGGTAACGGCGTCAATGATTCGGAGGAGGTGGCCCGCTACTACGCGGATAAGCGCGGGGTCCCCGCTTCCCAGATTCTCCGGCTCCACCTGAAGCAGGATGGCTCTGCAGTGGATTACGTCCGGGACATTCAGCAGCCGCTCCGGCAGTTCCTCCTCTCCGGCAACCTGGCGGGGAGGGTGACGATGCTGGTTCCCTGTTTCGGGGTTCCCACCTGGAGCGGCGGTCTGGCCCTTGATTCCCGGCTGTCGGACCTGTTCGACCGTTTTATCGTCGGGAAAACAATGGGGAGCCCGAGTCCCTACTTTAACCGCGATCGACACTTCGACGGGACCTATGGCGTCTATCTGGTGACCCGGCTGGACGGACCCACCGTGGAGATCGCCAAGGGGTTGGTGGACAAGGCCCTTGCCGCCGAAGGGACGGTGAGCGCCCTCTCCGGAACGGCATACCTGGGAACCCTGGGGAGCAAACGGGGGGGGGATCTGGCCATCCGGAAAACGGCGGAATTCGGAAGGTGGCTGGGGGTCACAGTCACCATGAAGGACCCCGGCGAATTCAGTAAAGATGAGCTTGGTCCCGACGCCTTCTGGTATTTTGCCTGGTATCACCAGTATCGTGACCCCATGAGAGGAGAGTGGCCGGTGGGTGGGGTGGGGGCGCATCTCATCTCCAACTCCTTTGCCACCATTCGGGAGAAGGACCCCACACGAAAAAGCTGGGTGCAGGGGCTCCTGGAAAAAGGGATAACCGCCACCTTCGGTGCCGTGGTGGAGCCGTACGAACAGGGGTACACCCGGCCGGATATCTTTTTCGGTCATTTCTGGACCGGAGAGTATACCTTTGCCGAATCATTCTTCATGGCGACCCCCACCGTTCAGTGGGCCATGAGCGCAGTGGGCGATCCCCTGTTCCGGCTGAAGAAGCCGCCGGTGAAGGGGAATTCAACCGTCGGGGTGGGAGTCTCACGGGACAACGTCGGAACCGGACAGGAAAAATAACTTCAACAGCAATGAGTTATAAAAACTCACATGGTACACGCCCCATGCCCATTATGTTTCGACTTCTCCTTGTGGTAATTTGTTCTCTCTGCGCCGCCTGCGGCAAGAAAGGTCTCCTCATCCCGCCGGACAGGTACGCCCCCCCCCCGGTTTCGGCTCTGCAGGTGGTCCAGCAGGGAGAGCGGTTCCGGATCTCCTGGCTGGCGCCGGAACAGGAACTCCCTTTGGAGGGGAGCTCCCCTCCCGCCGGATTTCGGCTCTATCGCCGGGAGCTCCGTTCCCCTGCCGACGAATGCCTCTCCTGCGGCGTGGAGGATCTCCTCATCAGGACCGTGGAGCTGGAGTACCTCAAGGATGTGATCCGCATCGGCAACCTTTTCGCGGTGGTGGATGGCGATGTGCAGCTGGGGAAGAGCTACCTGTACCAGGTGACGGTCTACGAAAAAGGGGGGGTAGAGAATCGTGATTCCGGGAGGGTGAAGCGGAAAAAGGTCCAGCCTCCACCCCCTCCCACCGTCACTGCCGGCGAGGTTCCCGCAGGGATCATGCTGGAGTGGTCGACCGTTTCGGTCGGCTCCGGGAGCCTGACAGGGTACAACCTCTACCGGTTGCGACCCTCAGAGAGCTTCGCCCTGCGTCCCCTTACTCCGGCGCCGGTTACGGAAAACCGGTACGAGGATCTCCGGATGGAGCCGGGAACCGTCTACCGCTATCAGCTCCGCACCGTGGCCACTCTGGAGGGGGAGAGTGTGGAGAGCGACCCGTCACCCCAGGTGGAAGGGGAATTCATACTGCCGTGAAAAGCCCGTGACCCTCGTCAACCCGTTCAGCAGGCTGCAGCTCAGCTTCAAGGCAAAGGTGTTTGCCCTCACTCTCTCGCTGGTTATCGGCCTCTCACTCCTTTTTCCCGCCAGTTTCATCCCCTACGCAATCCGTGACAATACCGACGCACTCATCAAGGAGGGGACGCTCCTCAGCCGTCTCCTTGCCTACAGCGCCCGGATCGCCATCTTCTCGGAAACTTCGGAACTGCTGGACAGTGCTGCCGATGGCATTCTTTCCCATGAAAATGTGTATGCGGTCCTCATCTATGCCGCCGACGGGAGAAAGCTGTTCGAAGAGCGGGTGAGGAAGGGCCCACCTTCCAGGGAGCGTCATCTCCCCCTGAAGGAAATTCCTGAAGAGCGGCGTGAGATTGCCCTCCTGGTGAAGAGTCTCAATGGGGTTATTTTCAGAAAAATCCCCCAGGGGATGGAGTTTCTGGCGCCGGTGAGGATGGCTTCGGGGACGGATTCGGATGACTCGGCGTACTGGGGGAGAGCCGGCGGTGAACATGATCGAAGCATCGGCTTGGTGAGGGTTCAACTGTATGATGCGGAGATTCGAAAATCCATATGGGTTCTTATCGTTCTTTCTTCCGCCTTGACCTTGGTCTGCATCCTGATCGGTTCGGCGGTCGCCTATCTCATCGCCAAGAGCGTGACCTCTCCGCTCCAGCGGCTTTCCACGGTGGTGGCGGCCATGGGGGCCGAGGGGAGACTTAGGGAGGTTCCGGTGGAGACCCGGGACGAGGTGGGACAGGTGGCGGAGGCGTTCAACGTCTTGATCGATTCTCTCCGGAGGCGGGAGCATGAAAAGGAGTTGCTGGAAGAACAGCTCCGCCATTCCCAGAAGCTGGAGGCGATGGGGACCCTGGCCGGGGGGATTGCCCATGATTTCAATACGATTCTCACCGCCATCATCGGTTTTACGGAGCTGCTTCAGAAGGAGGCAGGAAAAGAGCCCGCGGTTGGGGAGTACGGGGGGTTGATCCGGAACTCCGCGGGGAAGGCCTCCCAGCTCGTTGCCCGGCTCCTCGCCTTCAGTCGCAAGCAGGTGGTAAACCCCCGGGCCGTTGATATCAATGACGTGATTCGCGGCATGTCGGAGATCCTGCGCCGGGTCGTGACCGATGCCGTGACCCTGGAGCTGCTCCTTGACCCGGAGCCGATACCGGTGCTGGTGGACGCCAACCAGTTTGACCGGGTACTCCTGAACCTGGCAGCCAACGCCCGTGACGCCATGCCCGACGGCGGGTGCTTCACGATTGCCACGTGGCGTACCACCGTCTGTGAGATCGACTGCGGTGGTCACGAGCCGCACCCCGGATGGTGTGTCGTGATCACGGTAACCGATACGGGTGAGGGGCTTTCCGACAGCATCCGGGAGAAGATTTTCGATCCCTTCTTCACGACCAAGGAGGTGGGAAAGGGGACCGGCCTGGGGCTTTCCATGGCCTACGGGATCATCCGGCAACATTTCGGGACCATTCAGGCCAAAGGGGTGGAGGGGGGGGGGACGACCTTCACCATCTGTCTCCCCGGCATGAGTCCCTCTCTCCCAGGGGGGGAGCGTGCGGGGATTCAGGGTATCCGGATGGTGGTGGCGGATTCCGATCCGACCCTACGTCTGCAGGCAGGAGATATCCTCCGGGGGGCCGGCGTGGAGGTTCGTGAGGCAGGGGAGAGTCAGGATTCCATCCGGCTCTGTAGCGACTTCGGGGAGCCGGTGGATGTGGTCCTCATTGATATTTTGATGCAGGGGGCAAAGGGGGCCTACGAAGAGATCCGGAGGATCCGTCCGGCGGCGCGCTTCATCTTCATGGGGGGGATGCGTCGTGAGGGGGGAGGGGAGGAGGACGCCCTGGATGCCGGAATCGTCACGATTTATCGCCCCCTGGAGGAGGAGGAACTGCTGGCAAAACTGATGAAGCTGCTGGGGAAAGAGGGGACGAACAACCGTTAGCGCTCTGCCGGCTTCTTTCCCCAGGCGCAGCCATCGGGAGAACCGAGAGCACAGGCCGTGGCGAAATCCGTGGTAGAGTCGTCTTCCCTTCCCATGCTTCCCAGGAGCATCCCCCGGTTCAGATAGCCGGCCGGTTCCCTGGGGGTGAGGCTGATCTGCTTTGAAAAATCCGCCAGAGCCGGCTCCGTTCTCTTCAGGGAGAGGAGGTAAAATCCTCGGCTCTGGTAGGTCAGCGGATCATCGGGGTTGGCGGCAAGGGCCTTGGCGTACTCTCCCAGCGCGGCCGGCTCGTTTCTTTTCCCGGCATAATATTCCGCCAGATCCCGGGAGGAGATGCCGGCATGGTCGAAGGCCGGAGCAGCTGTTGCCGTCTGCAGGAGGAGTGCCAGGACGATGGGGAGGGAAATGAATCTCATGGAGACTCCTTTTTGCGCGCCGGCTGGTCAGGGGTGAAGAGATGACTCTTGAAATAGCACAGTTCGTCTTCGGGATAAAACAGAAAATGTGTTGAAATGACGTCGTCTTGTTCTCAAGGTGCTCTTGTGGTAAGGTGTCCGACAGATTCGGGAGGTCACAGATGGTTGAAATTGCATCAAAGGTTAAAAATTCACTCCTCTTTTCGGGGCTGGACGAGGCGCATCTCATTGAGGTGGCGGCCATCGCCCATTGTCGGGCCATTGCCAAGGGGGAAACGCTTTTTGCCGAGGGGGAGGTTGCCCAGGGGTTCTACCTCCTCACCACGGGGAGCATCAAGCTCTGCAAAATCTCACCCGACGGCAAGGAGAAGGTGCTCCATTTCGTCCATCCGGGGGAGACCTTTGCCGAGGCCGCCTTTTTCGGTGACGGACGGTATCCCGCCGAGGCCCGTGCCCTGGAGAACGGTGAGGTCGTCATCTTTCCCCGGGAGGCGTTCCTGGGACTCCTGGAGCGCAATCCCCGCTTCAGCCTCAATCTGATCATCTCTCTCTCGCTGCTGCTCCGGCGTTTTGCCCGTCAGATCGAGGAGTTGAGCTTTGCCGAGGTTCCGGCCCGTATCGCCGGTTACCTCATCGAGCTGGCGGAGCGGAAATCGACCACGTTTCAGGGGAAAACCTATCTGGATCTGGAGATGAAAAAGGGGGAGATGGCCTCCCGGCTGGGGACGGTGAGCGAGACCCTCTCCCGATCTTTTCGGAAGATGAAGGAAGAGGGGATTCTGGAGGTGGACGGGAGTCGGGTCGTCATCCTGGATATGGCGCGGCTCAAGGCGCTGGCGGGGAAATAGACGGGACGTCAGGTATTGAGGCTGAAGGCTGAAGGTTAAACCTGACTCGAGTAGGGAAATAGTCGAGACGGAGTTGAAATGGCGGCGATCATCGGCATCATTCAGGTAAAGGGGGGAGTAGGGCGCTCCACCATCGCCACCAACCTGGCCGCGCACCTGGCGGTAGAGGCGCCTACGGCCCTGGTGGAATGTGATCTCCCCCAGGGAACCAGCGCCTCCTGGTACGCCCTGCGCCGTCACTCCCTGTCGGTGGAGGGGCTCACCCTTGCCACGGCCGCCGATCCCGCTGAACTGGTGGCGGTCTGCGGCACGCTCGTCACCAGTCACCGGTACCTCATCATCGATGCTCCACCCCGCTTGGCCGAGATGACCCGCGCCATCATCGTCATGAGCCGCCTCTGTCTCATCCCCCTGGGGGCCAGTGCGGCGGAGATCTGGTCCACCACTGATCTGATGAAGACCATCGCCCAGGCGAAACAGTTTCGCCCCGACGTGGACGCCCGATTGCTCTGGACCCGGTATCGTTCGTACACCCGTGAAGCCCAGGAGTTGAGTGCCGCCGTGGGGAGAGAGCTGGGAGTGCCGGAGCTGGCCACGAAGATCGGTTACCGGGTCTCCTACAGTGAGGCCATGGCCAGGGGACTCTCTGTCCGGGAATGGCCCGACCGGGCCGCCCGCGAGGAGATGGCCCGTCTGGTGGACGAAGTCAGGAATATTATGGGAGAGGGGATGCCATGAAGCCCAAAGAGCTGCACCCACCACGTATCGCCAAGCCGGAGTTTGACGCGGAAGCCGTTCTGGCCTTTGCCTCGGGAAGAGTGCCGGAGGCCCGCGAGCCTCTTCCCCCTCTTGCCGACCCGCCGTTGTCGCCTAAATCGCCGAAGAGGGAAAAGCCGGTCAAGGCGCTGAAATCCCCTAAAACGGCAAAGCCCCCCAACCTTGCAAAATCGCTGAAGCCCCCCAAAAAAGCGAAGCCTGCGGCTCAGGAGGAACCTGGACAAACTCCTCCTGACCTGGGGGGGGAGCCGTCCCCGCTCACTCTTGATGGGGAGGCAGTTGCGGAAGAGCCGCCCATACTCTTCAACCTGAACGATCCCACCCTCTACCTCAACCGGGAGTTGACCTGGCTGGAGTTCAACCGCCGGGTCCTCCACGAGGCCGAGGACCCGCGAACCCCTCTGTTGGAGCGGGTCAAGTTCGCCGCCATCGTCAGCGCTAACCTGGACGAATTTTTCATGAAGCGTATCGGCGGCCTGAAGCAGCAGGTGGGTGCCGGTATCAGCACCCTCACCGTGGACGGCCGCTCTCCCCGCCGGCAGATCGATGACTGCTATGCCGTGGTGCGAGAGATGGAGGCGCGCAAGCAGGCTCTTCTCCCCCTGTTCCTCCAGGCCCTGGCCGAGGAGGGGATACGTATCGTCTCCTTTGAGCAGCTCACCTCCCGGGAGCGGAAGCAGCTGCGTGAGCAGTATTACCGGAATATTTTCCCTCTCATCACCCCCCAGGCGGTGGACCCGGCGCATCCCTTCCCCTTCGTCTCCAACCTCTCCCTCAACCTCCTGGTGACGCTGCGGTATCCCCGGGATCGGGAGAGCTGCACGGCGCGGGTCAAGGTGCCGGTGGGGGCAGGTATCCCCCGGTTTATCCGGGTGGGAAACCAGGATACCTTCGTCCCCCTGGATCAGGTGATCGGGCACAACCTGGACATGATCTTCCCGGAGATGACCATCGTCTCCTGTGAACTGTTCCGGGTGACGAGGAACGCCAACGCGGAGCGGGATGAGGAGGGGGCGGACGACCTCCTTGCCATGATCGAATCGGAGTTGCGGGACCGCAAGTTCGCCTCCATCGTCCGGGTGGAGGTGATGGAGGGGATGTCCCGGCTCCACCGGGGGCAACTGGCCGCGGAGCTGGAGCTGGATGAGGCTGCCGATGTCTTTGAGGTCTCCGGGATCATGGCCATGCGCGACCTCTTCGAGATCGCCCGGCTGGACTACCCGCAGCTCCGGGACCCGCACCATCATCCAGTGGATCACCCGCTCCTGCAGACACCGCGCAATATCTTCCATGTCATCCGGGACGCCGGCGCCTTTCTGCTGCAGCATCCCTACGAATCGTTTACCAGTTCCGTGGAGCGATTCCTCCAGGAGGCGGCTGATGATGCCAAGGTGCGGGCCATCAAGATGACCCTCTACCGGACCTCCAGCGAGAGCAGGATCGTGGATCTGCTCATCCAGGCCGCCGACAACGGCAAGCAGGTGGCGGTGGTGGTGGAGTTGAAGGCGCGGTTCGACGAGGCGGCCAACATCCGGCTGGCGGAACGGCTGGAGGAGGCGGGGATTCACGTTACCTATGGGGTGGTGGGGTTGAAGACCCACTGCAAGGTGATCATGGTGGTCCGCCAGGATTACAGCGGTCTGCGGCGCTACCTCCATTTCGGCACCGGCAACTATCACCCGGACACGGCCCGGCTCTACAGCGACCTGGGACTCTTCACCTGCGATGAGGAGCTGGGGGAGGATGCCACCGAACTCTTCAACTACCTGACCACCGGCTATACCCCCAAACGGAACTACAAAAAACTCCTCCCCGCCCCCAAGCTTCTCAAAAAAGGGCTGCTGAGCCGCATCGACCGGGAGATCGCCGGTCATACCCTGAAGGAGCCGGGGCTGATCCGGTTCAAGATGAACGCCCTGGAAGATGTGGATATCGTCCGGGCCCTCTACCGGGCCTCCCAGGCAGGGGTAAAGGTGGAGCTGATCATCAGGGACACTTGCCGGCTTCGGCCGGGGATTCCCGGCCTGTCGGACAACATCCGGGTGATCAGTATCGTGGGACGGTTCCTGGAGCATGCCCGGATCTACTACTTCCAGAACAACGGCAAGGAGGAGTATTTCATCGGTTCCGCCGATGCCATGCAGCGTAACCTGGAGAGCCGGGTGGAGACCCTGGTTCCGGTGGAGGGGCAGCCGCTGCGCCGGGAGTTGCGCCGGATCTTCGACATCCAGTTGGCCGACCGGCGAAGCGCCTGGGAGTTGAACTCTGACGGCAGTTCGGTGCAGTTGCTGCCGGAAGAAGGGGGAGGAGAGCGGGGGACTCATGAGCAGGCCATCGCCATGGCGACCCGGCGGGAGCGGGATGCCTCCCGTCTCAGGAAGCGCAAGCCCAGGGGGCTCACCGGAAGGAATGCGAGGTAGCATGAAAACGGAACGTCAGACACGTCAAGAGCAGGTAAATCTTCATTAGATCGCGCAGGCTGGGCTGCGGGCAGCAGGCGAGTACTCGAAGAATTCCTCATCAAGACAACCGCTGAGGTATGCTCACCGGTAAATTGTACGTGCCTGTACGTAATGAACATGAAACTTAATGCAAAAGTATCGAGAGTTATTCATAGGAGACAATCAGATGCCTACGTCCTTCAATGACCTCCACGCAGCCAAAACGTTAAAAGAGCGTATTTCAGCATTCACTCCGCCCCTTGATTTCCGGCTTTTCGGCTCCCGTGCCCGTGGTGATGCCGACGAGTTCTCCGATATGGATATCTTCATGGAATTTGAGACGGTTGATAGAGAGTTGAAAATGAAGGTAAAAGACGTCGCGTGGGAAATGACCCTGGAGACCGGGATCATTGTCACCACACTCCTATTCAGTCGGTACGAGATCGAAGAGTCCCCCCTGAGATCATCGCCCATCGTTCGTGTAATCATGGAGGAGGGGGTACAGGTATGACCGATCTTGAAACTATATTTGTCTACCGTATGGGACAGGCCGAGGAAACGCTTGCAGAAGCAGCGAAGATGCTGACTTCCGGGTTTTCGCCTCGCTCTATTGTTAACAGATCATATTACGCGATGTTTTATGCGGTTCTGGCGCTCTTCATCCACACCAACACCCCCCACAAGACATCCAAGCACTCCGGAGTCATCGGGATATTCAACAAGGAGTTCGTCCACACCGGAAAACTCGACGCACGCTTTGCCCGAATGCTCTATGATCTGTTCGATGAACGGATGGAACTGGACTACCGGGACTTTGCTGAAGTTTCAGAAGAAGGTTCCAGGAGCGCAGTGGAGTCGGCTCGGGAATTCGTTTTTGCTATTAAGGAGTTGACGGAAAAATGAAGCTGGGCCAGGGTGGAGACTGTGACGTGTGTATGGCACGTCAGCACCCATAAACTCTCAGGAATCGTGAGACTGAAGTCCGCCCGAAGATCAAAGAGATGAATACCGCCGGAGGAGGAGACGCATGACCGAACTTGATGCCGCACTGGAGATACTGCTGCGGGATATCACGAGCCCCGAAAACCAGTCACAGTATTACAACCGGTTTCTCGACAGCACCTTCTTCGTGCCGATCCACGATACTGCGAATATCGAGGGGGTGGAAACATTGGGCGAGGATGACGTGGTTCCCTTGGTGGTCGAGTCCGAGGAGAACGACTATCTGATGCTCTTCGATACCCGGGAGCGGATGAACGACTGGGCACATTTCGAGGTGCAGCATCTGGTGATGTCGGGGGAGCAGTTGGCGATTACCTCCGTCCCTCCGTTGCAGTGGGCACTCAATGCCGGGACCGATCACTCGAAACTGTTTCTGCCGGATGAGATTGCCTGGCTGAAGGAGATTGCGGGCCGAGGAACTGCCGGAGCATGCGCCTGCTCAAAATCCTATGAGTGACAGTTCCTGTTGATTTCAGCTATGGAGAGACGATGTTACGACGCTACCTGCCGGCCATCCTGATTCTCATTATATGTTCGTTCCTCCAGGCGCCCGGCGCGGCCCATGCCCGGAGTCGGGTGCTGTTTGACCAAGGGCATGGCCAGAAGTTCCTCGTTGAGCGGGGGGGTGAGCTTGACCTGTCACATCTGGCCGGTATTTTCCGGGAGTTGGGGCACGACGTTACCACGACCTCGGCGCCGTTGAGCGATGAGCTGCTGAACAACGTGGAGATCCTCATGATTTCCGGCCCCTTCAAGCCGTACCGCGGCGACGAGATCGAGGCGGTTGTCCGGTATCTCCAACGAGGCGGCGCGCTCTGCATCACCCTCCATACCGCTCCCCCAGCCTCTTCCCTGATCTTCCGACTGGGAGTCGATTACTCCAATGGCGTGATTCGTGAAGAAGAGGGGATTGTTGATGGCGATCCTCTCGCGTTTCGCGTCACTCGTATGGAGGAGCATCCGCTTTTCTCGGGAGTGGATGCGTTCAATCTCTACGGGGTCTGGGCGCTCCTGGATCTCCGTTCCGGCGTGCGTACCATCGCCCGGAGTTCTCCGGATGCCTGGATGGATCTGAATCAAAACGGTCGGTTGGACGGGGCTGACGCACGGGGCTCATTCGGGGTGGTGGTGGCCGGAGAAGAGGGGAAAGGGCGTTTTGTCGTTATGGGGGATGATGCCCTTTTCCAGAACAGATACCTGAAGGGGGGGAATCTGGTTCTGGCCCGTAATCTGGCGGCCTGGCTCGCCGCCGGGCCGGTATTGGGATGTACCGAAAAACCTGCGAGGTAGAAGGGGTTAATTCGATGAGCGTACGGAAAAGCGGTAATAAAAAGGGCAGTCTCCCTAAATTCGCGGGGCTGCGGGCGAAGCTGCCGGCAGGGGTTGAGGTTGTCCACGTACCCGAGGGTGAGGTCAAGATGTCGGTGGTGCTCCTTGAATTTCTGGATCCGTTCCTTGAAGGGGGTGAGAGCGAGGCAGAGCTGAACGGATGTCTGACAACAGGGATAATAGCCTGGAATGCCGCGCTGCTGCCCGCTGCTGAACGGCGGAAATTTTTCAGCGAGGCGCTGGCGGGGATGCCGCTTGACGTGCGTCTGACCATGAAGGTGATTATGGATCGGATGATACGGATAAAAGAGGAGTCTTTTGCCGATAACCGGAAAAAGATCCTGGAGTATTATCTAACCATGACCAAGGATGGGCCGCATCTCTCCGTGGCGGCGTCCATGACGGAGTGAGAGAAAAGATGATCGGAACTGCGGCAGGTTATTATTCCCGGAACATTCCGTTACTACTCCGTGACCAGGGGAAGCGGTGATTCTCTTGAGCGTAGGATGTCTTGCGAAAGTACTGTGATAAAGGGGGACAAAAGCTCATGATGAACGCCGCTTCCCCCCTTCGCATCGGCATCGACCTGGGAGGGACCAAGATCGAGGCGCTCCTCCTGGATCCCGATGATACCGTGCTCCAGCGGCGGCGGATAGCGTCACCCGCAGGAGAGGGGTATGCCGCCGTCCTTGCCTCCCTCCACACGCTTATCACCGAAACCGCCGCGCTCATCCCTCCGGGCACTCCCTGTACGGTGGGGATCGGCATCCCCGGCTCCCTCAATCCTGTCACCGGCCTGGTCCAGAACGCCAACTCCACCTGCCTCATCGGCCACCCTCTCAAGGACGACGTGGAACAGCTCCTGGGACGTCCGGTGGGAATCCGCAACGATGCCGACTGCTTCGCCCTGGCAGAGTGCCGGTTAGGGGCGGGTCAAGGGTATGGTCTCGTCTTCGGGGTGATCATGGGGACCGGGTGCGGCGGCGGGATCTGCATGGACGGCCGGCTGCGGGAAGGTCCCCACCGGATCGCCGGGGAGTGGGGGCACTTTTCCGTGGACCCGGCAGGGGAGCTCTGCTACTGCGGCAACCGGGGATGCGTGGAGACGAAGATCAGCGGTTCCGGGGTGGAGCGGAGTTTTGAGGCGAGGTACGGGCGGAAGCCGGCCATGACGGAGATCGTGGCTAGGGCACGGGAAGGGGACCATGAGTGCCGGGAGGCCTTTGACCGGTTCCTGGACGACTTCGGCCGCTGTCTGGGGGGGCTGATCTCCGTGCTCGATCCCGACGCCGTGGTTTTGGGGGGCGGTCTCTCCTCCATTCATGAACTCTACACGATTGGCGCGGAGCGGGTCCGGCAGTACGCTTTCCACGGCGATCTCCGGACCCCCATCTTGCGAAACCGGCTGGGAGATTCGGCCGGGGTCTTCGGCGCGGCCTGGAGCGGCTGCTAGCCTCGCTCCAGCGCCACGTACCGGACCAGCAGTTTCTTCGACTCAGGTAGTAAACCTTAAATTCCAAATCGTTTCACGCGGATAACTTCGGATAACATCTGATTTGAACCTTTGATACTCCCGCACAAATTCTGTCATTTAGCTTGATCCGCGTTTATCCGAATTTATCAGATTTGATCCGCGTGAAGCCTGAATTCTTTCAGGTTCATACCGTAAATACAAGCTGGACAGGGCACTACTCTGGTCAGTCACATCACCGTTTTAAAACTCCCCCTTCGATCCCCCTTCGACTATGGCCTTCTTCCGTGCGCCGGAAGCCCACACACCACATATAAAAACCACTGCTTCATTAGATTTTTAACAATAAAAATTGCGTTCTATTTTCACATCAATGCTTATCTTCCGCATAGATAAGCCCGAATTCCTGCCGGCAGGAATTGGTAAAAATTTCTTATGCGGGGTTGGATTGGGCACGGCCATGGGAAATAGGGGCGGGATTTTTATAGAACGACCGTATAGCTGTACTCAAATGCCATACAGGAGATTAGCCATGTCGTTAAAAGCAACCTTTGCCATTGATGATGGTGTGTTGCGGGATGCGCGGGAATATGTAGAGAACAACCATATCAAATCATTAAGCGCCTTCGTGGAGCGCTCCATTCGCGAGGAACTCACACGCATGCGACAAGGAGAAGATCAGAAACGATCTGTTTGCGGCGGGGAGTGACCGGCTTTTCATGGCAGATGTCCTGGAGATCCAGCAGGCGTTTGAACATGCCGATTTGGAGGCGTGACTCTTTGTTCTTGCCCACCAATCCGCACCCTAGCGAAACAGCGTCTGATGACCTGTATGGGGGAAATTTCGGATGTGAATCTGCGCTCCGGGATAAATATCGCTCTACGGGTTCATCCTAAAGAAAATGATGGAAGAGGGTGGTTTAAGTCGGGTGCCAGTGGTAAAAGGCAACCTGCTAAGCGATGATCTTCAACCGGCAGTCTCTCAGTTCGTGGCTTCCTTGGCAAAAACCTCGGCAGCCCACTGGTTGAGACTTTTTCCGCAGCCGGTCGCCGCTCGCACTGCTGCGGCATGTATCTCTGGTGGAACACGCAGCATCAGTCGGCCTGATGCCGGTTTTTGCGGCGCCCTTCCGGTGGCGACACAATCGGCCAGATAGTGTTCAATTGCGGCGGCAAAATCTGTATGTAATTCAGACACGGTTTCGCCGTGGAAGGTGATACTCTCTTTTACGCCAAGCACGTGACCGACAAAGATATCGTCACGAGGGTCGAACTCCACTCGCGCGGTGTAACCCTTATAGATCATAGAATTCATCATGGATTTACCTCCATTTGCTGTAACCACTCCCTGATTTCCTCAATCTGATACTTCCGTGCTTCCTTCCCAGGATGCGGACGATACAGATATTTACGTTTTCCATGGATTTCAAAGACGACACGAGAACCCTCTCCTTCCCGGACTTCTCCACCCAGAGCAACTACCAGCGTCTCGATATCAGCGAACACGATACCGCTTTTCGTTGGGCGAACAAAGATGCTTTCCAGCGTGCGACGGTGCCTAATTTTCATGTTAGACAGAGTAGCATACTGTCATAATCCGTGCAATCGTTTGTGATTGCACCGTTCTGCAGAAATATCGGCCGGAGAGTCGTGCAGTTCCTCTTCGTCTCCCACGTCCAGTTGCTATAACTCCACCTCCCGGAAGAGTTTTGTCACGTTCCGCAGAGGACTCTGCCACCGTTCATCTGGCCTTTCCCGTGCGCCGGAAGCCCACACACCAAACAGCAGAAACCATAATTTCATTAGATAAGGATGTTTCAAGAACCGGGCGGACCGGGTGAAATTCCTCTTCTACCTTGAATCGGCCATCGTCCGGTATGGCGCGGTCTTGCGAAAGTACTGCGATCAAAGGGGGACAAAGGCGGACTTTGCATCGACGGCCGGCTGCGGGAGGGGCCCCACCGGATCGCCGGCGAGTGGGGGCACTTTTCCGTGGACCCTGCAGGGGAGCTCTGCTACTCTGGCAACCGGGGATGTGTGGAGGCAAAGATCAGCGGTTCCGGGGTGGAGCAGAGCTTTGAGGCGAGGTACGGGCGGAAGTACGTCTTAAAGGCTTTTCCCCAAAAAACGGTTCAAGCCTTTGAGGCCCTCTGCGAGAGACGTTTTTGATCTCTCGCCCGTTCGTTGCACTCACGAGAGCACGCAGAGCGAGGCCCAAGAACAGATTCAAGGTTAAACGACTGAACTGCGGTTCTCTGCATGCAGGGGAGGTGGCATCATTCATATCTATCGCGTCCTGACCCTCCTGCTGCTCCTGCTCATCTCCTCGGTGGCGGCTCCTCTCCAGGGGGCCGGTAAGGGGGAGAAGGTGATCATCGTCGGCGGCGACCGGGACTATCCCCCCTATGAGTTCATGGACTCAACAGGGCATCCGTCCGGGTACAACGTGGAACTCACCAGGGCCATTGCCGAGGTGATGGGGATGAACGTGGAATTCCGGCTGGGGGGATGGTCCGAGCTCCGCACGGCGCTCCAGGCCGGTCAGGTGGACGTGCTTCAGGGGATCTCCTGGTCCGAAGAGCGCGGCCGTGAGGTCGATTTTTCCCTCCCCCACACCATCGTCAACCATGCGGTTTTCAGCCGGAAGGATTCCCCGTTGATCAACTCCCTGGACGAGATCAAGGGGAAGAAAATTGCCGTGCACCGGAGCGGCATCATGCACGACTTTCTGGTCCGACAGAAGTTTCCCGCTGAACTTGTTCTCACCGCTACCCCTGCCGATGCCCTGCGCCTCCTTGCCGCCGGTAAGACTGATTACGCCATTGTCGCCATCGTGCCGGGGATGTACCTGATTCGCGAGCTGAAACTGACCAACCTGATCCCTGCGATCCGGAACGTGGCCACCCACCGCTACTGTTACGCGGTGGAGAAGGGGAATGGGGAGCTCCTCTCCCGGTTCAACGAAGGTCTGGCCATTCTCAGGAAGACGGGTCAGTACGAGACGATTTACAACAAATGGCTGGGGGTGCTGGACCCGGACCGTGTCCAGTGGAAAACCGTGGCCCGGCAGGCGGCGGTGGTGGTGGTTCCCCTGCTGCTGCTGCTGGGGGGCTTCGCCCTCTGGTCCCGGTTGCTCCACCGCCAGGTGGCTCTGCGCACCGCCGATCTAACCAGGGAGATCACCGAGCGCAGGTATGCCGAGGAGGAGCTCCGTCTCAACCAGCAGTCACTGGTCCAGGCCGACAAGATGGCGGCCCTGGGGGTGCTTGTTTCCGGCGTGGCCCACGAGATCAACAACCCCACCGGACTCATCCTCCTGGATATCTCGATTTTGAAGCGGGCAGAGCGCGATACCGCCCGTATTCTGGAGGAGTATTACCAGGAAAACGGTGACTTCTCCCTGGGGGGTATCTCCTACACGGAGATGCGGAAGGAGATTCCCCGGGTACTGGAGGAGATGCAGGAAGGGGCCAAACGGATCAAGCGAATCGTTAACGATCTGAAGGACTTCGCCCGTCGGGATGACTCCGGCGACCAGGGGCTCCTCCAGCTCAACGATGTGGCGCGGGTGGCGGCGCGACTGGTGGAGCCCACCATCAGGAAGGCGACGCACCGGTTCAGGATTGACCTGGACGAGGGGATGCCCCGGCTCCGGGGAAACACCCAGCGGATCGAGCAGGTGGTCGTAAACCTGTTGCTCAATGCCTGCCAGGCCCTGCCGGAGCCGGAGCGGGGAATTACTCTGTCAACCCATTACAACGGGGCGTTGCGGGCAGTCGTGCTCCGGGTGAGTGATGAGGGGGTGGGGATTGCCCCGGAGCATCTGACCCGCCTCACCGACCCGTTCTTCACGACCAAGCGGGAGAGCGGCGGGACGGGCCTGGGGCTGTCGGTCTCCGCCGGGATCGTCAAGGAACATGGCGGCACCCTCTCCTTCGATTCGGTACCCGGTGCCGGGACCACCGTCACCCTGACGTTTCCCGTAGGAGGAGAGGAGCAGAAATCATGAACGATACCAGCTCGCCGGCTTTCGGCATACTCCTGGTGGATGACGAGCCGGCCTGGCTCAACTCCCTCTCCCTGACGCTGAAGGGGTGCGCCGGGCTCACCAACATCATCACCTGTCAGGACAGCCGGGAGGTGATGGGGCTCCTGGATCAGGGGAATATCGGCCTCGTCATCCTCGATCTCACCATGCCCTTCCTGTCCGGGGAAGAGCTGCTCGCCCTCATGGGCGAACAGCACCCGGAAATCACCACCATCGTCGTCAGCGGACTGAACCAGCTGGAAACTGCGGTTCGCTGCATGAAACTGGGCGCCTTCGACTACATGATCAAGACCGATGAAGAGGACCGGATCGTGGGAGGGGTGCTCAGGGGGGTGAGAATGCTGGAGATGGCCCGGGAGTACCGGGAGATGTCCGACCGGGTCGTCTCCGGAACATTGCGTCATCCCCAAGTTTTTTCCGATATCGTTACCGGTGACCGCGCCATGCTGGCCATCTTCTCCTATCTGGAGGCGGTGGCGAAAAGCCCCCAGCCGCTCCTCATCACCGGAGAGAGCGGCGTCGGCAAGGAGCTCATCGCCCGGGCAGCCCACCGGCTCAGCGGCTGTCGTGGTCGGCTCGTCACCGTGAACGTGGCCGGTCTGGATGACACGGTCTTTGCCGACACCCTGTTCGGTCACGTCCGGGGGGCTTTCACCGGCGCCGAACAGGTTCGGCGCGGCATGGTGGAAGAGGCGGCGGACGGGACGCTCTTCCTGGACGAGATCGGAGATCTCAGTATCCCTTCCCAGGTGAAGCTGCTGCGGCTCATTCAGGAGGGGGAATACTTTCCACTGGGGAGCGACCTCCCCAAACGGCTCAAGGGACGGATCATCGTCGCCACCCACCAGAACCTGGCGGCCAGGGAGGGGACGGGTGCCTTCCGCAGGGACCTCTACTACCGTCTCCGGACCCACCAGCTCCGTATCCCGCCGCTCCGGGAGCGGAAGGGGGACATCCCGTTGCTGTTGGACTATTTTCTGGGGGAGGCGGCCCGCACCTTGGGGAAGAAGAAGCCGACCCCTCCCCGGGAACTGGCGCAGCTCCTGGTCACGTACGAATTTCCCGGCAATATTCGTGAACTGCGGGGGATGGTCTTCGACGCCGTCAGCGTCCACCGCGACCGGATGCTCTCCATGGAGACCTTTGTCCGGGCGCTGGAGCAGTCCCAGGGGGAGAGTCCTCCACCCCCGGCGTCAACCCCCCGGTCGAACCCCTTTGCCGGCTTTGCCGAACTCCCCACCTTCGGCGACGCCGCCGGTTTCCTGGTCATGGAGGCGCTGGACCGGGCGGGGGGCAACCAGACTCTGGCCGCTAGACTGCTGGGGATTTCGCAACCGGCGCTCTCCAAGAGATTGAAGCTGCTGAAACCGTCATAACCTTTGGCTATATCCATAACTGACGGTCATGGAGAGATATCCTCCCCGATAATCGGAGCTTTACCTCCATGAGCACCTTTCCCCCATAACCTGCGGTTATGGGGGTTATTTGTGCCGGTTGCCGGTTTTTAAACTTATATTGTAACAATATCAATATGTTGTTAGATTTTTTATTGTTGGCACCATCCATGCTCTGGAAAGATACGAGTACCAACGTGAGCTCTTTCGGCTCACGTCAATCTTTCCCCCACAATGGAGGTGTCCCATGGTAATGTTCTGGATTCAATTCGTGATGGTTCTCGGCGCGATTCTTCTGGGTATCCGGAGAGGCGGGGTTGCCCTCGGGCTGATCGGCGGTCTCGGTGTCTCCCTGCTGGTGCTGGGTTTCCGTAGCGCCCCTTCCGAGCCCCCCATCGCCGTCATGCTGATCATCCTGGCGGTGGTCACCGCCGCCGCAACCCTTCAGGTAGCCGGCGGCCTGGACTATCTGGTGCAGCTCACCGAACGGATGCTGCGCGCCCACCCCAAGTATGTGACCATCCTGGCCCCCCTCAGCACCTTCTTCCTGACGGTCTGCGTCGGCACCGGTCATGCGGTGTACGCGCTCCTCCCGGTTATTGCCGACGTGGCGATCAAGACCGGCATCCGTCCCGAACGCCCCATGGCCATCTCCAGTGTAGCCTCCCAGATGGGGATTACGGCCAGCCCCGTGGCCGCAGCCGTAACCTTTTTCCTCGGTTTTTCCGCCAAAGCAGGACATCCGGTAACACTCATCGAGATCCTCATGGTAACCATGCCCGCCGGGGTGATCGGCGTGCTGGCCGCCGCAGCCTGGAGTTTCAATCGCGGCAAGGATCTGGACAAGGATATGGAGTTTCAGGCCCGACTCCAGGACCCGGATTTTCGGAAATCCCTGGACGTCGATGTCACCACCCTTGACAAGAAGATCTCCACCACCGCGAAAATCTCCGTGGCTCTCTTTTTCTCCGGCGTGGGAGCCATTATTCTGTTTGCCGTTTTCCCGCACCTCCTGCCGCTGAACGGCGAGGGGAAATCGGTTCCCATGACCACGGTAGTGCAGTTTGTCATGCTGGCCTTCGGCGCCTTCATCATGTTTGCCTCCAATGTGAAAGCCAAGGATATCGCCCACTCCAGCGTCTTCATCGCCGGGATGATCGCGGTTGTTTCCATCTTCGGCATCGCTTGGATGAGCGATACCTTCATCTCCGCCAACAAGAAATTTCTGGTGGACAACATCGGGATCATGGTAAAGATCGCCCCCTGGACCTTCGCCATCGCCACGTTCTGCATCTCGGCCTTCGTCAAGAGCCAGGCCGCCACCCTTGCCATCACCTTGCCGTTGGGACTGGCCCTGGGGCTCCCCATACCGCTCCTTCTGGGGCTCGTGCCGGCCAGTTACGCCTATTTTTTCTTCGCCTTTTATCCCAGCGACCTGGCCGCCATCAACTTCGACCGGACCGGCACCACCCGCATCGGCAAGTACCTCCTCAATCACAGCTTCATGATCCCCGGGATCATCGGCGTCGGCACCTCCACCGTAGTGGCATATCTGATCTCAAGGCTGATCTTCTAACGGAAGGGTCCTGTCGGAGACGAAAGTGTCGGATCTGTTTACAGTTGATGGCCGAAATACAGGTGAGAATGTCGGGATTGCTTACATGCTAAATTTAATGATTTAATAAAATGTAATAATTTTAACTATTGATGCATCTGGCAGGGATCATGCAGGAAGAGCCGTTCATGGGGAGGAATGCCATGAACGGTTTTTCCGTTTCAGTGGCTGGTTTTGTTCGGCGGAGAGCTAGCGGAAATCAACATAGTGAACAAGGAGGAATCGATCATGATCTGGAAAAAGACGGCTCAAATCTGCATGTTGCTGGGGATCTCGCTTCTCGTTTCAATCCCTGCCCGGGCGCAGGAGGGAGGCGCCTTCAGCCCCTATCTCGTCGGCATCTACGATCTGAGAGATGGCTAACCGCGGACACGAACAGCTTATCGCACTTATTCGCAGAGAGGTTTGCCAACCAATCTCAGGGGGTGGATCATGACGAGGACAAAAAATTTCGTATACATAATCTGTTGCGTGATTATGGGGTGTTTGGTATCGCCTCTCCAGGTACAAGCCGCCTATCTGTTTGCCTCAAGCGACATGAATATTTATGACCTGCAGTATGTCTCAGGCGGAACAGTCCAGTGGACAACAGAGGCTTATGGCACTGTTCTCGCCTATGCTCACGACGATTTAGGAAGCGCCAGTGACTACAAGGATATTCTGAGTAATGACGGGAGTATACAGGCCATAGCCGCAACAACCGCTGTGTATTCAAACGCAATTTATACCGTAGCAGGAGGATTTACTACCCTCAATTCGACTCATTCGGACCTCTATCTTAACCCACCGCCGCCACCGTACCAAGCAGATGGGGACGCGCAATCCGACTATGACAATTACTTTACGATAACGGGAGGGATTCCGGGTGATCCTGTTGATGTAACATTCATAAGATTATTTTCAGGCCAGTTGACCGGTGAAACCGATTGCGGCTTCTGGAGTGTTGCCTTGGCCGGATTGATGAAACTTGAAGACTTGTCGGGTAATGTCCTTGATTCAGACCTCATGTACGATATTCACTCCGGTACGGGCTCTTTCCATCGAGATTATGCCGGGGCTTTGGTGGTTTCGGCAACGCTTAAGTACGGAGATGAATATTGGATATATTCCCAGGCCGACAGTGAAATATACGGGACGGTACCCGAACCGGGCACCTTTGCGCTGCTGTTTGCCGGGTGCGGCATGCTCTTCTGGAAGGTCCGGCAACGTCGATAACATAGTCATTATAGAGAACGATAAATGGAGGTCCGTCATGTCGAAGTCTTTCGGTGCGGCTGTTCCCTCTTTCCTGGCTCTGTTCATATTCCTCATCTTCACTTCTCCTCTCCATGCCAAATCAATCGGTGCAGATGCTCCCTGCAAGCCCTGTTGCGGACAGTCGACACACGACGTCCCTTCAGGGAGAGGGCCGTGCCCCGACATCAAGGGCGGTAGTTTCATATCCGCCTCCAGCGGCGTCATGGGGGACAGTTACCCGGTGGCGCAGACGGGCGGCTTGGAGGGGGCCGGTCTGTCGCTCGAACTCTTCTATGCCAGCTACAATGCCGACGGCGAAAAGGCCATGCTTGCCACGGTCATGGGGATTGGTTGGAGCCATTCCTACAATATTATCCTCTTTGCCCAAGGGCGGGACATCTTCAAAATGAGCCCCGGCGGCCTGACCACCAAGTACCAACGGGGTGGGCGAGCTGGTACCCTGAGCGCCACCCGGGGGCACCAGCAGACCATCACAGAGAATCCGGACGGTTCCATAATCATCAATAACAAGGATGGCCAGTCCTTTACCTTTCGAAAAATCACCGGTAATCCCCTGACGATTCTCGGCGCCGTCCCGTGGATGCTCACGAAGGTCTCCGACCGGAACGGGAACGCCACCGTGCTGACTTATCAGAACGGCCAACTGTACCAGGTCACTGACGCCTATGGCCGTGTCATTACCTTCGGATACGACAGCGCCAAAAGAATCAACAGTATTACCGACCCTCTTGGTCGCATCACTCGCCTCGGGTATGACGGGGTTAACAACCTAGCCTTCATACAGGATTCACTCCTGAAAAAGCAACTGTACGGTTATAACTGGCTCCACCAGATGACCACCAGGACCGATAAGAACGGCATCAAATGGAGCTATCAATACAACGGAGTTGGAAAGCCTGTCGGTATTCTGGATGGTTACGGCAAAGTCGTCTTTAGCCTGACCAATACCATGGGGTGGGCAACCAACACGAATGAGCTGTTTCTGAATTCGCAGCGGGTCTATCTGCCGGGTATCACGAAAAAGAGTGACGGCAATGGCGCTGTCTGGGAATACCACTATAACCTGAATGGTTCTATTACCAAACGAGTCGTTCCCGACGGTTGCACTACTCTCTACACCTATGATCCGCTGACGCTCAATCTTGCCACTGAAACCGACGCTAACGGTAACACCACCAGCTACGAGTACGATCGCAATGGGAACCTGCTCAAGGAGACGGACGCCAAGGGGAACCAAACTCTCTATGAATATGAGTCTATCTATAACAACGTCATCAGGATTACCTACCCCAACGGTTCCGTAATGACCTGCGAATACGATGCCACGGGAAACCGGATCGTGGAGACACGGGATGTGGGTGGTCTGGACCTGGTGAAACAGTGGAACTACGACATCCACGGCAATGTCGTCTCAGAGACCGACCACAACGGTCATACCACGACCTACGGATACGACAGCTACGGTAACCGGATCTCGGTGACCGACCCGGAAGGGTGTGTGACGCGATACGAGTATGACATCCTCGGCAACCGGACCGCCGCCATCGACGGCAACGGCAACCGAACCACCTACAGTTATGACAGCCTCAACCGTCTTATCCTCGAAACCGACCCTCTGGGCTATGTCACCGACTACACCTACGACGGCAACGGCAACCGGACCGGTGTGAAGAAGCAAGTAACCCTGACTCCTGCAACCTTCCAGCAGACGCTCTTCACGTATGACCTGAGAAATCGCCTCATCCAGGAAATCCGGATCTCTCCGACCCTTTCTCTTGTCACGAAATATGCCTACGACGGTAACGACAACCGGATCACGGTCACCGATTCCCGAGGTAAGGTGACCACATATCAGTACGACAAGCAGAACCGGCTGACTAAGGTCACAGATCCCCTCGGCAATATTACGGAAACAGTGTGTGACTGCGTAGGGAACAAGCTTCTTGTTATCGACGCCAACAGTCACTACACCTACTTCGAATACGACCAGTTGAACCGCCTGACAGCCGAAATCAAGAAGATCGGCGACACTTCACCGGCCCCCGACGGGGACGATATCGTCACCCGATACTTCTATGATGCCGGCGGTTCCGGTGGCGGCGGCTGCGGTTGTGGTGGACCGACACCGGGGTCGAGTAACATCGCCCAGATCATTGACCCCGAAGGGAAGGTCACCTACTTCAAGTTCGACCGGGTTGACCGGAAGGTGAAGAGCATTCGCAAGGTCGGCGACACGGCAGATGTCATCGACGTCGATGACTGGGTGGAGACGGTGGAGTATGACCCGGCGAATAACGTCCTGAAACGGACCGACGCCAACGGCAACGCCACCACCTATACCTATTATCCGGACAACCGACTGAAAACTCAGACCAACGCCCTCGCCGAGACCACCAGTGTCACCTACGATGACGCGGGCAACGTCAAGACCGTCACCGACCCCGGCGGCAACGTCACTACCAACAATTACAGCGCACGCAATGAGTTGACTGAGTCTGCCGATAGTGTCGGCCTGCGGGTCCGGTATTCCTATGACGGTGTGGGTAACCGGATCGGACAGACCGACGGCAATCGCAACATCACCACCTACGGCTACGACCTCTTCAGTCGGCTGATTTCGACCACCGACCCCATGGGACAGACGAGTACCTACGGGTACGACCTGACCGGCAACGTGATTAATACCACTGACCGGGAAGGGAAAGTGGCCTGTTACCTCTACGACGATATCAACCGCCGGACCCAGACGGCGCAGCTCATGGGCGGGAACAACTGTGTCCTTCTTTCGGCCAATGATATCTGGAGCCGGACTGAGTACGATCCGGTAGGGAATGTCTTGAGGCTGTTAACCGCCAAAAAGGGGAGTACACCGCTGCAATGCGCCGGGGCGAGTCCTCCGGTTGACTGTGAGATTACGAAGTATCAGTACAATGAGGTCAACCGCCTCACCAGGGAAACTTACCCCGACGCCAAGTTCAAACAGTTCGCCTACGACAAGTCGGGTAATCTCAAAACCCGCATCGACCAGAAGTCCCAGGTGACCACCTACGCCTACAACGACCTCTACCATCTCCTCTCCCGCACCTATCCGTTGTCGCTTGACACGTTCACCTACGACACCGGTGGCAGGATGCTGACGGCGCTCCGGGGCGGCTGGCCGGTAACCTTCACCTATGACCCGGCCAATCGGGTTACCCTGACTACTCAGAACAGCAAGGCGGTCCAGTATGCCTACGACATCCCGAACCGGAGACGGACGGTTACCTATCCCGGTGGTCGGGTTGTCATTGAGCAGATGGATCCGCGCCAACGGCTTGTCACAATCAGCGACGGCGGTTCCAGTTCTATAGCCGGCTATGTCTATGACCTGGGTAACCGTGTCACTACCCGCGCCTACCGTAATGGTGTTCAGGCCACCTATCTCTACAATCCCAACAACTGGATCACCAAACTAGAGCACCGGAAGGCGGATACTTCACTTATTGCCGGATTTGGTTACTCCTATGATAAGGAAGGAAACAAGCAGTACGAGGAAAAGCAGCATCTCCTCAATCGATCCGAGGCATACCGTTATGACGACATCTATAGACTTATAGACTACAAGGTCGGAGAACTGGTCGGCTCGACGGTACCTATACCGCTGACCCAGACCCAGTACAACCTGGACAAGCTGGGGAACTGGGACAGCAAAGTAATGGACGGGCTCACCCAGAACCGGACCCACAACGTGGTCAATGAACTGACGAAGATTTATACCGTTGATCTCTCCTACGATGGCAACGGCAACCTTGCGGATGACCAAACCTATAGCTTTTCCTACGACGAAGAGAATCGCCTGGCCGGTGTCACCCGCAAATCCGACAGCCGCCTAGTGGGGCAGTACCGTTACGACGCCCTGAGCCGACGTATTGCCAAGATCGTCGATGCTGATCCGGCAGGTACTCCCGTCGAGACGCGCTATTTCTACGATAACGCCCGGATTGTCGAAGAGCAGAACACGGCTGGCGTCTCCTTGGCAACTTACATCTACGGCAATTATATCGACGAAGTGTTGACCATGAATCGGAGCGGACAGGCGTACTACTACCACCAGAACGCCATCTGGTCCGTGGCGGCCATCACCGACAGCGCGGCCAATGTGGTGGAGCAGTACAGCTACGACGCCTATGGTTTCCCGATTATCAGCGACGGCGCCGGCAACTCTGTGCCGATGAACATCTGGAATACACCCTACAGCGCCATTGCTAATCCTTGGATGTTTACCGGTCGGCAGTTGGATGAGGAAACTGGTTTGTATTACTATCGGGCGAGGTCTTATGACAGTGGGAATGGGAAGTTTTTACAGAGAGATCCGATAGGATACGTTCTTAATCATAACTTGTATGAATTTGTAAAAAGTAGGCCTTCAAACTTTGTTGATCCATTAGGATTGTATAGTTGCCCAAACGATGTAAATGATGAGAGAAAATTGAATGCTGATTTTGTAATTGTAAAATTAAATGCAGAATACGAAGTTGATTTAAGTTTTTTGAAAACAAATGATACAAAGCAAAATTGTAAGGTTAAATGGAATACGCCTAGTTTTGATGTAGATTGGAATTGGGATGTCGAACAAACTGGTGGGTGGAGTTGGTTCGCAACCAGTGGTTCTGTTTCTGTATCCGTTTGGGGTAAAGCATGGAATGATGTTTTTAGTGCCAAACTTCAATACAATCTAAAGTTTACCACGGAATATATATTTGATATTGGCCTAGAATCTGGTTGGGAACGAGAGATTGGATTAAAATATAAATTTTGGCGATGTGATAAAACAGACGGAACAGCAGGATGTTGCGAAGCTACGCTTTCGAAATTAAATTTTAACGCATCATATAAAATATATCCAACCCGTATTGTGGCAGCGCTTGCTGGTGCAGCAGCATTTGAAACCGCAGCCGCAGAAACTATGGCATTTTCGCGAGCGTTTGCAGAATCGGTACCAAGAGGTCTCAGGCTTGCAGGAGCTATTGCTAATTAGAGAGGTAAGGCAGAAGGTGGTGGTGGATGAGGAACTGAGGAAGCGAGTTGAAATTGTTGTGAGAGTATTGAAGGCACCAGGAAGCAGGTCAGACACCTTGGGATAAATAGCGAAACCTTAAGCCGGACAGGGTACTGGCAGACCACTCATGCTTCAAGCTATTGGCAGAAAAACTACCCCTGCCGGACAGACCATCATCACGGTAACGAGTACCCACGCCAAAGTATCACTCGTACAGGCCGCAATGCGAGAACTGGCAAGGTTTTTCAAAGAACTAAATCAAACTGCGCAGCAGTTGACTGTTGAAGGACGGGTCCGACTAATCGCCAGAAGGGCTTTCATGAAATTACTGACGACGTTGCCCCCGATACCTACCCCCAAATTGCTCCCGACGTCGGGGTGATTGACGGTCAACTGACGTTTTTAGGATTAATATTCCTGATTGCTATTCAATCTGCGGCTTTAATCGTTCCTCCCCCTTCAAGGGGGAGTCAGGGGGGGGATGGGTTGTCGGGCGATTGTTCTTACCCCATCCCCACCCCGACCCTCCCCTTGAAAGCTGTGCTTTACCCGTGCTTACGCCGAGGACCGGAGTTGTGGGACGCGGGAGGTGGATGTGCAAGGAGGGTGCTCATGACCTTCCACATGGCGGTGATATCGTCCAGTCTCTGAATGCCTAGCCAAAGGGTTTGGGTCCCGGGTTCACCGTCACTCTTACGAGCAAGAAAGCCACCAAGAATTGCTACCATCCTGATTGCTTCCCGTAAAGTCGGAGGCTCTGCTGCCGGGACAGGATTCTTCGTGACAAAAGTGACCAGAGCCTTCCACTGGGCCTCCTCAAAATAGACTGAGCCGGGGACGTCGGGCGTCTCCCTGCCCAACTTAGTGAGATAATGAATGCGCCACGCAACAACGAGGTCAATACCCAGGCACGCTTCCAGACGGTCGGCGTTTCCCAGTTGTCGATTTTCGATCTTGCAACCACTTTTCAGGGTGCGGTGGAAGACTTCAATGGTCCAACGCTGCGCATACCATGACAATCGCTCGCGGGCGTCTTCAATAGTTTCAGTAGGTGCGGTGGTGAGCAGCAACCATCGTAACGGATCTACCTCTGATGGTGGCTCGATTTCATCGGCGAGAACAGCCCATATTGTCAATGGCTCCCCACCTTTTTGACGCTTAGGTGTTGCCAGAACTACTTGTCGATACCGGATACTAAGCCGGGCGGTCCGGGCCGGGTGGGCACCTTTTCTGGGGATGAGGAGTTCTTGAACCCCGGCTTCAGGACAGTTATTCATTTGCTCAAATAATTGCCCCTGTTCCTGTGCCAGTTTACGGTCATGTCTGGCGCGCACCAGCAGGAAAGGCGCTTGCGGGGTGTGGGCGGCTTTGGCAAACAGTTCATAGATGTCCGCTTCCCGATCACCGACACTGACAATAGTGGTATCGGGACAGGCCGCAGCAGCTGCGGTTGCAGCGGTGAAACTGGTAAGCCATTTTGAACTTTCTTTTTCTTCGATGGGCAGACTATGGCGTAGAACTTTTTTCCCGTATGTTGCCGGATCACGCGCCCAACACTGTGCCGCCAACAGCCCAAGTGGCGTGCCACCGCTGCTTACCGCCAGAGTAGCGTGGAGCATCAGACCGATGACTCCGGTAGGGCAGCTGGCAATGGGCCCCAAGTTCTCCGTTGCCGGATGAGTGCTGTAGTCCAGACTGGTAGTGTCTTGAATGGCCAGCACAACTTTTTTCTCTTGCGCGATCCGTTTAATGGTCGCCGCGCTATGGGGAGCGAGAATATTTTGCAAGGTAGTATCCTTATGCTCAAAAAACCGATAGGCAGCCTTGGTTTTTGCTCTACTACCACAGGTTTGGGGAATATTTGCCTGTGGTCGGGCGTAACGATCACGGCCAAGAGTCAGCAGTCGTGCCACTAAGCGGGCGTCACCCAGCCGAGCCGCGCCCCATTCTTGCTCCGCCCAGTCACGAGGAGCTTCAGGTGCTTTAACGGTACCTCCCAGCATGGCTCGCCATTGTTTATGGAGTGGGTAAAGGTACATCGCCTTGGGTTGCACCACAGCGGTTCGCTGCCGGTCCTGCCGGCCACGTCCGGCAGTAATGCCAATGTTAATCCAGTTGGCGGCGCGATAACTGACGCCGGTAAAGCGTTTGTTGTCAACAAAAGTTTCGATCAACAGCGGCTTGATACCATAACGACGATGCCAATCATCTTTGACTCGATGTACTGCCTGACCGAGCACGTGGGAGGCCAGGTGAGGAACCCGGACTTCAGGGTGAATGAAAAACCTGCTATTACTCAGTACGTTACTCAAATTAGCACGGCGAGTCGATTCGTCCCAGCCGATATACTGGTCACGTGCCGCAACCGACCACGCCGCTGGGCCAAAGGACAGGCCCCCCAGATAGCCGTGAACCGTACTGTGAACTAGGTAACGCACCCCGGCGCAAAATGGTCTCGCCCCCAGGTAATGCCCGACCATAAGGGAATTCCAGATCTGGGCTTCGTCACTCAAGCGATTCTCAATGAGAAGTAGAGACACCGAGCCCAGTTCAGCAAGTGTGCAGCTCACGGGAGGACGGATGAGCTCAGGGACAATGGTCCGACGAGACAGTTCAGGAACCGGCTTCGTATCTGGCAAGTGAAGTTGACCGCTCTGATGCAGACGAGAAAGAGCCTTGCGGCAGCTCATATCCTTCAGGCGTCCAGCGAAGTTTCGCCAGCCCAGTAATTCGCAGACCTTTCTTGAAAGCGAACGACGGCTTATACCTGGTGTGTTATCAACCAAGTGCTGTATCTGCTCCCGAGTCTCGGGAGAAAAAGTTTGGCCACTGATGATCATGGCAAAACTGTACAACATCCCCCCC
>CAIUWK010000067.1 GCA_903902855.1 uncultured Geobacter sp.
GCACCTGAACGTGAAAAACAACCTCCTCTACGGGTTCAAACGGACTCCACCGAAACGGCGGATCATCGACGTGGAGACGCTGGTGACCACGCTCAAACTGGAGGGACTGCTCCACCGCGGTGTAACCAACCTGTCAGGAGGAGAAAAGCAGCGGGTGGCCCTGGGACGGGCCATCCTGGCCAACCCGCGCCTGCTCCTCATGGATGAACCGTTGTCGGCCCTGGACGATTCCCTCCGCTTCCAGATCATCCCCTATCTGAAAAGCGTCAGCGAATGCTTCGGCATTCCCTATCTCTTCATCTCCCATTCCGTGGTGGAGATGCGGCTTATGACCGACAGGGTACTGGTATTCGAGCAGGGGAAGATGGTGGATCAGACCACCAGTGAACAGTTGGCCCGCAACCGGATGGGACAAAGTCCGGTGGGGTATATCAACCTGCTGCAGTTGAGCGACATGAGAGAGCAAGAGGGGATGTGCCGTTATCGCTGGGAAGGGGGAGAACTCCTCCTCTCCGGAGCCAATCGTGATACGGAGAGCGGTCTCTTCGAACTCTCCTCCAAGGATATCATCCTCTTCAAAAAACACCCGGAAGCCGTCAGCGCCCGGAATCTCTTGGAATGCACCGTTGTCGGCCTTTTCGAAAGCGCTTCCAAGATCGGGGTAGATCTGCGGTGCGGGGAAGGGAGGCTGGTAGCCGAGATCGTGCAGGAAGCCGCCCGGGAACTGGGGATAGAGGTGGGGGGCACAATTCATGCTGCATGCAAGGCATCCGCCTTCCGGAGGCTGGCAGAAGTAGACCGCGACACGGTGCCGCCGGGCAGGTAATGATCTCCTATCGCGGGCCGTGGCAGCCGGGATTTTCATGAGCCTTATTAAGGGAAATTGCTTTGAATTTTTTCCGAGAAGTGGTACGGTACGCGGCATTGCCGGCATCGGCAGATCGCAGCTGTCCATCTAAATAAACCAGTTCTTCTCCGAGTCGTTTCGCCTACCAGGGATATCCCTCAGGGCGGCCGGCCAACGGGTTCCGCGGGAAACGGCCGAGCCTCCCTCTGGAAAGGAGAAAACCCCGCAAGCTGCCCGAGCAGTCTTGCCGAGGCCCCTTTCCAGGCATGGATCGGGGCATTTTTGTCTGTTGCGCAGAGCCAGACCCGAAAATCAGCCACGAGCGGCGGATGTCTCCACGTTGTTCAATAACGGTATGAGATAAGGACGAGAAACCATGATCCAAATCACGGTAGAACCCATCAACCCCGCCGACAGTTATCCACTCCTTTCCGCCACCTTTTCCGGTTCCATCGTCCTGCATTACGCCGTGGTAAAGGAACAAACCGGCGTCGGCAAGACCACCAGCTGTATCGATTACCGTTTTTCGCCGGCGGCGACGGAGGAGATGACCGCCATCGCCACCGAGCTGAAGGAAACATGGCGCCTGGAGGATGTTCTCATGATCCGCCGGGAGGGACGCCTCACTGTGGGGGACATCATCTCCCTGGTGGCGGCCAGCTCCCCGGCCAGCGAGGACGCCTTTGAGGCATGCAAGCAGGGGATCTGCCGGATGAAGAAGATGAAAACCGTGACGAAAACCGAACGATACGACGACAACGCCTGATACCTTCCGGGGGGAACGGACCATGCTCAACGTTTTGCGACTCTGCCTTACCGTACTTCTGCTCACCTCCTCTCTCGCCCAGGCCCAGGAGAAGTTCCTCCTCATGGCCGGCACCATCGGCCCCATCGACGCCGGCATTGTGGCAGCCCTGGAGGAGCGGTTCGAACTGGAGAGCGGCATCCGGGTCCGTCACGTGGGGGCCGGCACCGGCGAGGCGCTGAAGATCGCCGAAAAGGGGCATATCGACTTGGTCATGGTGCATGCTAAATCCCTGGAAGAGAAATTCGTTGCCGCCGGCTTCGGCACGGAACGGATACCCTTCATGTACAATGACTTCGTCATCGTCGGCCCTGCCGCTGACCCTGCCGGGATCAGGGGGATGAAGAGCGCCACCTCCGCCCTGAAACAGCTTGCGGCCACGGGAGCGCCCTTTATCAGTCGCGGTGACAACTCCGGCACCCATGTGGCGGAAAAAGAGCTCTGGCAGAAGTCGGGAATAACACCCATTGGGAGCTGGTACCGCATCTTTGACAAGGGTAGCGAAGGGAATCTGCCGACCCTCACCTACACCGACCAGCAGCAGGCGTATACCGTCATCGACCGCGCCACCTACCTCTCCCTGAAAAACGCCATCAAGCTCCAGCTCCTCGTGGAAGGTGACGAGGCGCTTCTCAACCGGATCTCCCTCATTCCGGTGAATCCCGGGAAGTTTCCCCGGATCAATGCCATAGATACCGCGACCTATGTCGCCTGGCTCTGCGCCCCGGACAAGGGGCAGAAGGTCGTGGCGGAGTTTGGTAAAGAGAAGTACGGCGCCCCCCTCTTCTTCCCCGACTCCCGTGAGTGGCGGGGAGCTCACCCCAGATAACGACACCAACCGAAAGGAGCGTATGCCATGTCCATCTCAAAACTGCGGTCGCTGTTCACCCCCCTCTTCGCCCTGCTACTCCTCTCCCTGGCAGTCTCCCCCGTTGGGGCGGCCTCCAGGAATCTCATCCTCGCCACCACCACCAGCACCCAGGATTCCGGCCTCCTGGATCTCCTGATCCCCCTCTTCGAGAAGGAGAGCGGTCTTCTGGTCAAGACCATCGCCGTGGGCTCCGGCCAGGCCATGAAGATGGGTGAAAAGGGGGAGGCGGACGTCCTGTTGGTTCACTCCCCCGAGGCGGAAAAAAAATTCATGACCGGAGAGTTCGGCGTCAACCGGCGACTGGTCATGCATAACGACTTCATCCTGGTCGGCCCCTCTGCCGACCAGGCAAAGATCAAGGGGGCGAAATCCTCCACCACGGCATTCAAACAGATCGCCGCAACCGGCACCCTGTTCCTCTCCCGGGGGGACAACTCCGGAACCCACGCCAAGGAAAAGGGGATATGGAAAGCAGCCGGAACCAATCCGGAGGGGGAGAAGTGGTATCAGCAGACCGGCCTGGGGATGGGGCCGACCCTTAACGTAGCCGCGGAGAAGAAGGGATATACCCTGACTGACCGGGGGACCTACCTGGCCATGAAGAAGAATCTGGGTCTGGAGATCCTGGTGGAGGGTGAGCCGCTCCTCCTCAACGTCTACCACGTCATCGAGGTCAACCCCGCCAAATGGCCCAAGGTGAACGGGGGCGCTGCCAAAAGCTTTGCCGATTTCATGGTTTCCAGGAAGGTGCAGGAGTTGATCGGAAGATTCGGCGCGGACAAGTACGGTTCCCCCCTCTTCTTCCCCGACGCCGGCAAGAAACCGGAAACAGTGGGGCTCTGATGGAGGTTCTGTTCCAGGGGATCAGGGAGGCGCTGCGCCTCCTCTTCACCCTTGACCGGGAGGTGCTCACCATCACCCTCCTCTCCCTCAAGGTGTCAGGAATCGCCACTCTCCTCAGCGTAGGGCTGGGGATGGGTGGCGGGACCGTCGTAGCCCTCACCGACTTTCCGGGGAAACGGCTACTGGTCAGCATCGTGAATACGGGGATGGGGCTGCCGCCGGTGGTGGTGGGGCTCTTCGTCACCATCTTCCTCTGGCGCAACGGTCCCCTGGGGTATCTGGAGATTCTCTACACCCCCACGGCCATGGTGCTCGCCCAGTTTGTCATTGCCTCTCCCATCGTCATGGGGATCACCATCGCCGCAATCCAGAATCTCCCCCCCGACCTGAAACTCCAGATCCTCTCCCTGGGGGCCACCCGCAGCCAGATGCTCTTCCTGCTGCTGCGGGAAGCGCGCCTGCCGCTCCTGGCCGCGGTCATGGCCGGTTTCGGCGGAGTCATCTCCGAGGTGGGGGCCTCCATCATGGTGGGTGGAAACATCAAAGGATATACCCGGGTGCTGACCACCGCCACGGTGATGGAGAGCGGCAAGGGGAACTTCGACACCGCCATCGCTCTGGGGCTCATCCTCCTGACTCTCTGTTTCGGGATCAATTACCTCCTCACCGTAGTCCAGCAGCGGGAGCGACCGCGATGAGCCCGAAGAATCCGCTTTTGGAACTCCGCGACCTCAAGGTCACCAGGGGGGGGACAGAGGTCATTGCCATCCCCTCCTTCATGCTCCACGAAAACGAGACCGTGGCCCTCATCGGCCCCAACGGCGCGGGTAAATCCAGCCTCATGCTCACCCTGGCCGCTCTCCTGGAACCGGCGTCCGGCCAACTCCTCTTCCGTAACGAACCGGTTCTCTGGGGGAGCGCCGCCACCGGGTATCGCCGCCGTATTGCCATGGTCTTCCAGGAACCGCTCCTCTTCGACACCACGGTGTTCGGCAATGTGGCTGCAGGTCTGAAGATCCGGGGGATCTCTCCCCGGGAGATCCGGGAACGGGTTGACGCCTCTCTCCAGCGGTTCAGGATCTCCCACCTGGCAGAGCGGTCAGCGCGCAAACTCTCCGGAGGTGAGGCCCAGCGGACGAGCCTTGCCCGAGCCTTTGCCACCCGGCCGGAGCTGATCCTTCTGGATGAGCCTTTCGCTGCCCTGGACCCCCCCACCAAACAGCTCCTCACCGACGACCTGGAGCAGGTGCTGCGCGAATCAGGGAGCGCGGCGATCCTCTCCACCCATGATCAAGGGGAGGCCCTCCGACTGGCTGACCGGATGATGGTCATGAACAACGGCGCCATCGTGCAGAGCGGCCCGCCATCGGAGGTGATGAACCGACCCGCCACCGAGTTCGTGGCCGCCTTTGTGGGGATGGAAAACATCTTCACCGGGACGGCCACGGCAGCGGCCAACGGCCTTCTCTCCCTGGAACTGTCCGGCCGGCACCTGGAGTTCATGGCAGATGGCGCCTCCGGGGAAAACGTGGTACTCTGCGTCCGCCCGGAACATGTGGTAGTCACCGTCGGCGCGCCGGACCGCCACACCAGCGCCCGCAACGTCTTTCCGGGAACGGTGGTCCGGGTTGTCCCGCTGGGGCTGTATCACAAGCTCTATCTGGAGTGCGGCTTCCCCCTGGTGGCCGCCGTGACCAACCAGTCGCTGAGTGAGCTCCAACTGGCGCCGGGAAGTCCAGTGGTTGCCTCCTTCAAGGCGACCTCCGTCCATCTGTTTCGCGCGGGATAGCTTCGACTCCGCTCAGCTACCGATCACCACAGAAAGGTTCCCCATGCTCACCTTTGAAGCCGCCCGAAAACTGATCCTCGACTCCGTCTCCCCCTGCGGGGTGGAACGGGTGGAAATACTGGCATCCCTCGGCCGCACCCTGGCGGAAGATATCGTCTCCCCCTGGAACCTGCCGGCCAGCGATAACTCGGCCATGGACGGCTACGCGGTGGTCTCGGCCGACTGCCTTGAGCCGGGGAGCCTGGAGATCATCGGCTCCATCCAGGCGGGAGGGGTGATCAATACCGTGGTCATCACCGGCTGCGCCATCAAGATCATGACCGGCGCCCGAATCCCGCCGGGGTGCGATGCGGTGGTACCGGTGGAAGAGACGGAAGAACAGAACAAGTTTGTCTTCATCAAGGGGCCGGTGCGCAAAGGACAGCATATCCGGCTCAGGGGAGAAGATGTACGGGAAGGAGAGACGGTCATCCCGCTGGGGACGGTGATCCGGGCCCCGGAGATCAGCATGCTCGCCTCCTGCGGCAAGGTCTTCGTGCCGGTCTTCCGAAGACCCAGGGTAGCGATCCTCTCCACCGGCGACGAGCTGGTGGAATTGGGGGAACCAGCAACGCCGGGAAAGATCATCAACAGCAACGCCTTCTCCCTGGCAGCCTCGGTGCGGGAGGCGGGAGGAGAGCCGCTTATCCTGGGGATCGCCCGGGACAACCGGGAGGACCATCGGCTGAAGATGCTGGAAGGGCTCAAGGCCGACGCCCTCATCACCTCCGCCGGAGTGTCGGCGGGTGACTACGATCATGTACGCGACGTGCTGGAGGAGCTGGGGGTGGAGCAGAAGTTCTGGAAGGTGGCCATGAAGCCGGGAGGCCCCACCGCCTTCGGGATGAAGGATGGGAAGCCGATTTTTTCCCTCCCCGGCAACCCGGTCTCCACCATGGTGACCTTCGAGATCTTCGTCAGGCCGGCGCTCCTCCGGATGATGGGGCGCAAGAGGGTCATCCGTCCCTTCCTGAAGGTGACCCTGGCGGAAGAGGTGCGCAAGAAAACGGGAAAAGTTCAGTTCGTCCGGCTCCTCATCGACCAGGATGGCCGGGGTTTCCGGGGGCGCTCCTCCGGGGATCAGAACACCGGCATTCTCAAGACCATGCTCATGGCCGACGCCATGGCGGTTCTCCCTGCCGGAGAGTCACACGTTGCCGCCGGAGAAGAGGTGGACGCCTTTCTCCTGCGGGAAGACGCCGGGATGCTGGAGGGGTAGAGTCCCTGCCGACTACCGGGGAAGCAGTATGCCGGAATTCGGAGTACGCCGCTCCTTACTGCAGAGACGACCCGAGATCCCCCGGCTTCACCAGGGTGATCCCCTCCCCCACCTCCTTCACGACCCCGGCCCCGGAGCAGCCACCGGAACCTCTTCCCAGCACAGGACGTCGGCGCCGCCGAATTCGTGAAACCGTATTGCTTTAGCCATGATATGAGGCTTAAGACGGATTTTGGAATTAAGACATCAGGCGCCACCGCGAAGTGATGGTGGCGGCAATAGCCTTAATTTTAGCAATTTATTTTAATTGATATTGGTAGAATATAAATGGTATAGTTCCGGGCACAAAATGGGTCGGAACCGGCGGGCGTCCATGATTGCCCGCTGGAACTGAAACCCGGCCAAAAGGAAACCAAGGCATTGGTGGGAAAGGACGGCGCTGACCTTGTCGGTGAACAAGGCAGGGATGAACCGACATGGCGCGTGTCGGGACGGCAACAGCTTTGGAGCCGGGAAGAGACGATTGGAGTGATGGCGTTTAAATATTGTTCGGTTGCACAACTTTCCAACGGCCTGTCGGTACACGGTAAGAGCTGGAACCGTGTCGAATGTCTGAATGTCAAGCCTGACACTCGGGGTCCTTGAATGTCGAGCCTGACACTCGGGTTCCTCGGGTTCTCCGAAGAGGTGAGCGACCCTCAAAAATGATGCGTTTCTGGGTTCCCGGACTTTTTGCGAGGGCATCAGGTTTAGTTCTGAAGTGAAGTGCAAACGCCATTTTCAAAGTAAACGTAGGTCCCTCCGTGTTCATCCATTACCCATTGTTCACTATCGCCATATGACGTGTGAGTTTTATTGACGTGAAACGGTATACCGTTTTCGTACACACCGCCACCGCGCCGGAACCTCCCGAGGGGGAGCAATCGCCGTGCCGCCGATCTTCCCCGGAGAATCGGGAATACTCTCCCTGGATGCAGGTCTTGACCTTCAAGCGCATGACGGCAAGGCCCAGCCGTGGCAGCGTGACTGATTTTCAGATTCAAGGTGATGCCTGACTATGGTAAGGGACGGGATGTAGTTCACTTGTTAACTTCCCTACCGAGGGCCAAGAAATCGATCACCGTTGAAATGGATCATATGTTCCGGAGCATCAGCCATCCAGACCTCCGTGTCCCATGCGATATCTTTCATATGCTTACGAAACTCGGTAAAATCAGGAAAAGCCGAAACAAATATCAACCCGCACTCCTCGCAGCCTTCAAACATCTCCTTCAATTCAAATACACGCTTGGGAGTCATGGGGCCATGAGACGTTACAGCTTCAATCAGATAAACCCACCGACGACCGGAATCATAAAGGACTACGTCCGGCAGCTTGTCATGATTTAGTTCAATGCCGAGGTCGGCGACTACCGCTTCGTTCAGATAGAGCAACTTGTCTGCCGTATCCCCGACATATACCAGTTCTGAACCGTGGGCAAAGGTGGCGGCGAACTGCTTGATGATGGCAACCTGAACCTCATTATGTGCTCCGGGAGACAACCTGACTTCAGTTCCATCAGGGAGCAACAAGGGGATAGTATGCAAACCCCGTGCAATTGCATAGGCTTCGGTTAGCAAACCGACGTTTTCAGCCCACGTCCTGACAGCTACGGCCCAACCCGCGGTTCCATATGTCCTGATTACGGTAATCGCCTCGTCGGTAAGTTTATAATGTGCACGGGGAGAGTTGGTTGGAAGATCGGGAATATCGGGATTATAATCAATGAGGCGAGCTTGCATGAACTGATGCAGGACTTGACGGCGGAATGTTTCGCGGGTATTTGGAGCATACGCTTTATTGTACGTATCCCGCAACCAGTCCATGATACCTTTGGTTACCCTCTTGCTAATTCTTGTAGCATCAGCCCACCGGCCATTTTCAGCGATTTCACAAAGCGCCAGCAGAGTGTAACAGGATATCTCATTTTGCTGGGCGGGCGGTAGCCCCAGCGCCCGAAGGATTGCTTGCGCATCGTGTAGCTTTTTCAATGGTGGCCTCCCCCGATTGCACTAACATTTCAGATATCCAAGAGTCAATTTCACTAGTGGTGAGTTTCCCCTTGGCTGCTTCTTTTCCTATGAGTCTGACGGTCTCCATTGACGGCAACGGCATCAGACGCAGTTCCGTTGCCGAGACCTGAGTATTGCCGTTATATGACCGAAAATAGGTATCCAACAGTCGGCAATTGAGCAGGGCTGCGATTCCATACGCCTCCTCTTTTGAAAGCTCTCCACTCTGTCGGTATATATAATTTAAATGGTTTTCGAATCCCACCATATCAAATGACACATTATCGGCAAGATAGGGTGCGGCCGTCAGCCGTCGCTGCTCTTCTTTGGCGCTGAACCGTCTCAACAGCACGTAGTTCCTGTTTGGGAGGAGGATAGAGGCTGATGCGTCCGATGATATGATGTACTGCTGCTTGCGTGTCGGAACCGGCCACGTAGTACACAACGATTTGACGTTCTGCATCCAGAGTAGCGGCACCTTGCCTGCTCCGTTTTCATTGGTGATAAATTGAGTCGCCCGGAACGGAACCACCGGCCCGGTGGAGATCTCAAGCCCGTGCTTGTGCAGGCTTCCCGGCCAGCTGTTTACCAGATGAATAATCCTCTGTTCTTCGTCGCTTGTGGGAATATGTAATAACCGGTTATGACTCTTGACATCGATGACTTCGGGTAACGGCGCCATACGAAAGCCGTGCGCGGCAAGGTCTTTGATCCCGGCGGAAAAAGAAACCCTGACGGTGGCTTTGGTTGGGTTGTCGTTCCAGCCATCATCACGGACGGCATGCAGTATCACGTTCTCTTGCAGAACCTCCGACCGGTCAAAGGCATCGGTGCGACTCCCGAACAGATGCAGCTGTAGCGGGCGGGTGATCTTAAAAAACTTCTCCCTGAATAACCTGAAATAAGGACCGGCCGCAAAACTCCGAGGAGTTATGTATACCAATTCCCCGCCCGGTTTGAGCATATGAGCGGAGACCGCCATAAACAGGGCATAGATATTCGGCTGGCCATGTATCACCGACAGACAAGCCCTGGATCGTGGGTCATCCTTGGGGATTTTGAAGTATGGTGGGTTGGAAATGATGAAATCGTAGTACCGAGAATGTCCGGTATCACCGAAAAGAGTCGTTTGTCTCTGGTCCAGACATGCAGCGTTTTCAAGGATGAAATCTGAAGCGTGGAGAATATAGGTAAGCTCGACACCGACGGAGGATAACCATGATTTGAGGTATTCCAGAACTGATGATAGCTGCTTCAATAGTCCGGCTTCCGTCTCGTACACTTCAAGTTCGATATGTTCAGGCTTATTCTCGCAAACAGCCAAGGCCTCACACAGCGCGCATGAAAGAATTCCTGAGCCGGCTCCGGGGTCGAGAATCCGGATAGTTTTAGAAGACGCCGAAACAAGGCCGGCCATGAACTCGGCAACCGCGGGAGGCGTCAGGTATTGCCCATGCTCTGATTTGTGATCGTCCGAGGTTTGATTTGCGTACCACTCGCCGACACGGTCAGCATAAAGGGATGGTCGTTCGTTGGACAGGTGCGCAGGTGAGGTTATCATGGACGGACAGTAGCAGAAAGCGGCATTTTTTTCAATTGGAGACCGGGGGGGGATACGGGGAATACGCCGGGGACCCTGCGGGCCTGCGAGTGGGGTCACGGGCGGAATCAGCCCCCCAAGCCCCCAAGATGGACCCTCAAAAGTTAACCTTGACATCTCTAACCCCGTAAAATCCAGCTCCCCTTTGAACCCCTTCCGACTTGTTTGACATGTCCCGGAACCCGAAATTCAGAAATAAAAATTCCTGTTTTTTGCGGTTTTGGCAAGCGTGTATCGTTATTTTTCAACAGTTTACACCAGAACTTCGGCATGCCGAAGTTCCTGGAAATGAGCTGAATAGGACTCAAATATTTCTTGCACTATTTTCTAGAAGGCCGTAACTTACGCGCATAGATAATGCGCATAAGGAGTGCATCATGCGGCTTAATTTTTTCAACCCGAACGCACAAAAAAAGCCGACCAATTTGAGTATTAACTGTGACCTTCTCCAACAAGCCAAAGAACATCATATTAATTTGTCACAGACTTTAGAACTGCGCCTCACGGAGATATTACGGGACAAGAAACGGCGAGAATGGCAAGTGGAAAATCAAGAGGCTATTGAAGAATATAATAGACGCATTGAAGCTCATGGAGTTTTCAGTGACGGCTTGAGGCAATTCTGATGGCCCAGTTCGATGTGTATACAAACCCGAATCCTGCAACAAACCGAACCATTCCCTTTTTGTTAGACATACAGACAGACCTCTTGAACAACTTGACAACACGCGTAGTTATTCCTCTCTATACCGTCTCTGCCATGAGCAAAGCCGCCAAACATCTGAACATCCGACTTTCAGTACAACGGATCATTGTCATAATGTCGACGGCTGAGTTGGCCGGAGTTGCGGCAAATCGCCTTGGGGATAAAGTATGTTCCCTCAAGGAAGATCGTAACGAAATCATAGCTGCCATTGATTTCCTCGTCACCGGCATTTGATACGCCTGACACCTAACCCCAGTGATCCTTATGGGGAGTGAACGGCTTCGCGTACGTAAATTTCAACTCTCGTGTTTTGTCCCCTTACTGACTAATTTTTCCACTACGATAAGCACCTCGGAAAGGTCCACGGGTTTGGAAAGATAGCCGTCCATTCCCGTGGCAAGGCAGTGGGCTTGGTCATCATCGAAAGCATGGGCCGTCATGGCGAGAATGGGGATGTGGCCACCTTGGTTCCGCTCTTTCTCCCGGATGATCCGGGTGGCTTCGAGACCATTCATCACCGGCATCTGCACATCCATGATGATCAGATCGTAGGCAACCTTTTCACACTTTTCCACGGCCTGGAGGCCATTGACGGCAGTCTCCGTTTCATACTGCTCACGTTCGAGTGCCAGCTGCAGGAGTGCTTGATTGGTAGCGTCGTCTTCGACAATGAGAACGCGTGGCGTAGCCCGTTCCATAATGGTGAGACCGAATTCGGTGCTATCTTGCGGTACATCGTGACCGATCGACAGAGGCGATAGATGCGCGACATCGTCCAGTGGGAGGGTAAAAGAGACATGACTCCCCTCTCCCTCGATGCTTTCCATGGCTATGATTCCCCCCATCAGTTCTACGATCTCCTTACAGATTGCCAATCCCAGGCCAACCCCGCCAAACTCGCGGGTATTAGAGTCATCGATCTGGCTGAAGGGCTTAAAAACGAGTTCCTGTTTGTCGGCGGGGATGCCGATACCGGTGTCCGTCACCGAAATGACGAGACCGGTGGGATGCAGCGCCACCCGTATGATTACGGTTCCCTGTACGGTAAACTTGATCGCATTGCCGATCAGGTTGGTAAGCACTTGGCATAGACGGACCGGATCTCCATTGACCAGTTCCGGAACGTCGTCTGCCACCTCCGTGAGTACCTGGAGTCCTTTACGGACCGCTTCGGGGGTCAGCAACTCCACAGTCTCGGCCACGCACTCCCGTAGCTGGAGCGGCTCAAGTCGTAGAGAGAGTTTACGTTCAACTATTTTGGTCAGGTCGAGAATATCATTGAGAATCCGGACGAGGGACCACCCTGCATTATAGGCTAACGTGAGATAGCGCTCTTGTTCGTCGTTAAGAGGCCCATACTGGACGAGTTGGATCATCCCCAGGACTCCGTTCATGGGGGTGCGCAGTTCATGGCTCATATTGGCCAGAAACCGGCTCTTAGTCTCGTTGGCAACCTCCGCCGCCGCCTTTGCCTGTTGGAGTTCGACCATCGCCTGTTTACGTTCGGTGATATCCGCAATGATGAAGATCATTCCCTGGTTTTGATCGTCAGGAGTTTCCAGGCGCCGGCCGGACAAGTACCCCCAGAAATCAGTCCCGTCGTGACGCCGATAGTGTCGTTCGCAGTAGGCATGCTCGATCTCCCCAAAGCAGAGCCGGCGCATCATGTTCTTACCCGCCTGCTGTTCATCGGAATGAATATAATCAAGATAGGCGGAACCGATGAGCTCCTCCAGAGTGCAGCCGAACATCTCAGCCATCCGCCGGTTAGCAAAGGTAATTGGCCCGTCCGGGGCAACCATCATGATGCCGGCCTGAGAGGTTTCGAAAATGACCCGCAGGCGTGCTTCATTCTTGGCCAAGAGCTCTTCCGCCTGTTTGCTCTTGGTGATATTTCTGGTAATGCTCAGGGCGGCACTGATAGTTCCCGTGCCGTCCCGATACGGCACAACCAGGGTATCAAGCCAGAGCGGGGTGCCCCGTAACCCCACCAATTCAAACTGCAGGGCTCCCGAGATGCCGTCGTAGGCGTCGGTGAATAGTTTATAGAACGCCTTACGCTGTTCCCGGCAGACCAGGCGGCAGATATTCTGCCCTGCCACTGCATTGAACGAATCCGCCTCAATCATTTCCAGACCGGCCCTGTTCATCATGAGCAGGCGCCCCTCCCGGTCGACCATCTTGACGCATTCCGGCTCGGTTTCGATAATGGTCTGGAGAAACTGCTCCTTTGCCCGAAGCTGCTCCTGGGCGTTCTGACGCTCTGTCACTTCTTCTGCCAACTGCCGGTTCTGCTCCTGAAGCTGCACTTCCTTATCGCAACGCAAACGGTCTGACACCGCCAGTTGCTGTACCATCGTATCAAATGACAGGGCCAGTCGCCCCAGTTCCCCGCCGACGACCAGATCGGCAACTTTGCCGAGATGATCACCACCGGCCAGCCGTTGCGAAGCCTGCTCCAGCAGGGTGATACGGTCGGTAATCGAATATTTCCCCAACAGCCAGGCCAGAACAAAGGCCACTACCAGGAACGTCATGAACAGAACCATCTCCCGGCGCAGAGCCTGGTTAGCCTCATGCAAGACCACGTCCACAGGAATGCCCAAGGTGACATACAGATAAGGGGCCTGCTCCCCCGGCAGGGTCAACTTGCGCAAGCATATGATCCGCTGTTCACCGCTAATACCGGCTCTGACAGTGACCGAGGCATCGGAACTGTGCTGCATTTGCTTGAATATCTCCGGGGTATAAGGTTTCCCGATGTACTTTTCCGGATCAAGGGCCCGGGACAGTATTATCCCGTTGTGGTCGGTAAGCACATAACTGGTACCCGGGGGTGCGTGCATCCGGGCCAGCAGTTGCCGGTACTGGTCGATGCAAAAACCTATGCCGATTACCCCTGTCACGGCACCCTGGTCATCCTTCAGCGGATAGCCCAGATTGAAGGTCGGCCGAGCGGTGGCCCGGCTGATTACATATTCTCCGGCTGCCAGGCAACCGTTATCCACGGAATTCCTGAAGTACCGTCGGTCTGCCACAATAAATGGAGGTTTCGTCGGCACGGCCGTGGCCCAGACGGAGCCGTTACGATCCGCAAGGAATATATTGGAATACATTGAGTTCAGCATGAGGAGTTTGCGCAAGATCGGCTCAACCAGAGCGGGATCATGACTTTTTACTTCCGGGAGTTGCGACAACGCTGCCATCATCTGTTCGGCCCCGGCAACCAGGTTCTGCTGCTCGGTGGCAATGATGGCCGCCAATTGCTGCGTATCCATCTGTGCGCCATGCATCGCCATATTCCTGGATTGTACGCCGGAATACAGCATGATACCCACTGCCGGGACCGCCACGAGCAGTACCATGAGGAACAACTGGATTCTGATGGATTTGGGAAAAGGTAAGGTCATGCTACTTCTCCATTAATGACTGTTCAAACTCAGCCACAGCAGCCAACACCCGGGTTAATTGCGCGTCCAAGACAGGCACCAAGTCGTGCGCTTCCGACAGGTTCTGCTGCTTGAGCGCCGTTTCCATGGTTGCGGCGATTTCCGAGAGCTCCATGGCCCCCAGATTACCGGCCATGCCGCAGAGAGTATGCGCCATCAGCTTGGCTTGGGTCACGTCTCCGGCATCCAGCACTCTCCCGATGTGCTCAGCCACCTGACAGTAATCCCGGGTAAAAAGCTCTAGCAGGGAACAATAGAAGGCGTGGTCCCCCCCCAACCTGGCCAGGGCCTCTCTTGTGCGAAGTCCGGAATTGACCGGGAGAATCGCATTATGTCCCGCCGATTCACCCTTTTCCGCCGCTACCACCGGCTCCGGATTTGACTTAATCCACCGGAGCAGAAGTTCATGAAGGGCTGCGGTCTCAATGGGCTTGGCCAGGTGATCGTTCATACCGGCGGCCTGACACCTCTCCTGTTCTTCGACCAAGGCGTGGGCAGTCAGAGCAATGATCGGTAACTCTTCCCGGCACCATTGTTCCCGGAGGCGACGGGTTGCTTCATAGCCGTCCATTTCCGGCATCTGAATATCCATCAGGACCAGGTCGAACGGCCTGGCGGCTTGCGCGACCTTCGTTAACGCTTCCCGGCCGTTAGCCGCAATTGTGACCTCGATACCGCACCGGCTCAACTGATGACGAACGACCTCCTGATTAATACTGTTATCTTCCGCAACCAGGACTCGCGCCCCACGAAGAGGTGAGAGATCGTACTCGGCCGGCGGCAACGATGTCTTACCCGCTACGGCCGATGCTAACGTAAAGCCGGCCGAGAAACTGAATACGCTTCCTCGTCCCAACTCACTTTCGACAGTTATCGTCCCCCCCATCAGTGTCACCAAACGTTTGCTGATGGCGAGCCCCAAGCCGGTGCCGCCGTAATTCCTGGTGGTGGAACTGTCCCCCTGGGCAAACGAGGCGAAAATATTCCGAGACTGTGCTGTCGAGAGGCCGATACCGGTATCGCTGATCCGGAAATGCAGTCGAAGTTGGCCTGACGAATCAGTCGCGGTTTGGGACACGGTAAGCTTGATCTTTCCGGAGTCGGTAAACTTGACCGCGTTTCCCAAGAGGTTTAACAAGATTTGCCGCAATCGAAACGGGTCACCGGTGACATAGTCCGGCACATCACCGGCGATCTCTCTCCGAAATTCTAGTCCCTTGGTATGTGCCTGCATGGCGATGACGTCGGCCACCTTCTCCAGACACCCTGGTAAATCAAAGGCAACCTGCTCCAGAATCAGCTTACCTGCCTCGACCTTGGATAAATCGAGAATGTCGTTGATGAGTCCAAGCAGCAAATGGGCCGAGGTATTTATTTTGGAGAGATAGTCTCGTTGCTGCGGGGAAAGGTTCGTTTCCATCACCAAGTCACCGAACCCGATAATCGCGCACATGGGAGTCCGGATTTCGTGGCTCATGTTCGCAAGAAATTCACTTTTGACATGACTGGCAGCCTCAGCGGCAGCTTTGGATCGGTGTAACTCTTCCTGGGCACGTTCCTGATCCGTAATATCCCTGGCGCAGATAATCAGACATTCGGCTCCATTGATCTCCGCCTGTTGCAGTGATAGCGATACGGGGAACGCTTCGCCATTCATGCGGCGGAACCGGGCCTTATAGTCCACGAGCCGTTGGTGGTTGCCGAGATCCTCCAGCAGTCGTTGCCGATCTCCACCAGATTCCCACGTCCCCAATTCCTGGGCGGTATAACCGATGACATCTTCCCTGGCAAACCCCATAATCCGCTCAAAGGCATCATTTACTTCCAGGAACCGGCCGCTCTCTCTCAGCGAGATAGCCATCAAGTCGGGGGTGGTGCTGAAAATAGTCGAATATTTAGATTCCGAACGGCGCAACCGAGACTCCTGCGCCAGACGTTCCGCTTCCAGAATTTTGTACTTGCCGATATCTTCGAAAATCCAGACGCTCCCCGCTTCCACCTGAAGCGGATCAAGCGCTTTTCCCTGTATTCTTATCCAGATCAGAGCGCCACTCTTGTGGCGCATTTCATACTCGCCCCGATAATCGAGTCCTGCGGCAAGATACTCGTAGGCTTCCGACCCCATCCGTTCATACTCCTGCGGTGAGGAGAAGAAATCCCGGGTCGAGCGATTCACCAACTCTGCGACACTGTAGCCGAAGATTTCTCCCATGGCCCGGTTGCCCAGGACCAGGATGCGGTTCTTGACCATGGTGATGCCGACGCTGGACGTATCAAGAACGGCCCGCTGTTCGCAGGTCAGGCGAAGCAACTCAGACTGCAGCCTCTTGCGTTCGGAGATGTCCCATAATGTCCAGATGGTTCCCTTGGCAAGATCACCCGGCACGATAGCCTGACCCGCAATATCCCCCCAGAAGAGTTCACCGTTTTTTTTACGGAACTGATATTCGGCGCGAACCTGCTGACCATTCTGAATCAGGGGGTAAAACTGTCGGCTGAATTGCAGGGTTGCAGGCTCCGAGACATGGATGATTCGGGCGTGTTGCCCTACCAGTTCTTCAGTGCTGTACCCGAATATGTCACAGAAACTGGGATTGGTATCGATAATAATCCGATCCAGGTTCGCTACCAGAATACCGATGGGGCTGCGCTCCTTAAGCGCAGCCAGCCAGGCGGCGTTATCTTGAAGCTTCTTCTCAGCCCATAGCCGCTCGGTGATGTCGTGGATAATGGAAAAGAGCAACGACGTGCCGTCCAGGACTATCGGTGTGGAATGAACTTCTACAGTGCGAACGTTCCCGTCGGCCAATCGGTGGGAGAAAACGAAGTAGTTCCGGCCCTGAAATACGGCTTGATGCATCTCAGCTGCGACCTCGTCAGGGTTGAGGCAGTTGATCTGTTCAATGGCCATCTCCCGCAGGGTGTCCTGGGTGTAGCCGTAAAATGCCACGGCAGCAAGATTGGCATCTTCGATCCGGCCGGTCACGGGCTCGATCAGGAGCATGACGGCGCTGTGTTGCTCGAACAACAGGTGAAACCGTTCCTCACTGTCGCTGAGAGCTGCGGCCATCTGTTTACTTTGGCTAATATTCTCATGGGTTACCACCAGCCGTAATGGTCCGCAATCGGCAAAACGGGTCACTCGACCCAGGAACCAACGCTGCTCCGTGGGTGAATGGCAGGTGTATTCCTGACTGTAGCACTCAAATTTTCCGGACTGAACGGCCTTGATCCCTTCAGCAAAACGTCTGGCGGACTCGTGGTCATCTCCTTGGGCGGCAGCGCACGTATGGATATAATTGGCGCCAATGCCGATGCTGTCCGGAACCGGCGGGTTGGCTGCAGCAAACTCCCACCAACTCCGGTTCACCGCCAGGATCACCCCTTGGTCGTCAAGCACGCAGATATGTGCCGGGAGGGCGTCCAGGGTTGCCTTGGTGAACGCTTCCGACTGGCGCAGTGCCTCCTCGGCCCGGTGCCGATCGGTGATATCCTCCAGGAGCCAAATCGTTCCTTTGCTCATATCATCCGGATCGATGGCCTTCACTATATAACGGGTCATGACCGTTGAACCATCACGCCGGAGCAACTCTTGTTCGGTCTCATAAACCTCTCCCAGTGTCAGCACCAGATACGCCTCAACTCCCAGGCGATCATACTCCTCCTGGGACCGGTATAATTTCCGGGTGGTCTGGTTGACCAGCTCTTCACGGGAATACTCGAACATTTCTTCGGTTTTGTGGTTGATCCAGACCTGCTTCCGGTCCACGATCATGGAAATGGCAATCGGCGAATTGTCGAGGATGATGCTTTGCTCCCGCATGATCTCTTGATAGCGACACTCGCTTTTTCGGAGCAATTCTTCCATCTCCTTACGTGCCGTTATATCAAAAAGGATTACAAGGTGTTCACCCAGAAAAGAGTCTCCCAGCGGGGTGACGCTGGCGATGACGATCTTGTCTGAACCGTCGCTGCAACGGACGGTCACCTCCATCGGCTTGAACTCGCGTCCTCCGGCACGGGCTTGCACTAGATGTTCAGCCCAAGTTGACACCACCCACTGTCTATAGTCGGGATCCGGATATGCCTTGGACCACCACTGCGCCACAGTAGGGGTATCGTCCAGCGTATATCCGAAGGTCTTGCTGAATGCGGGATTCAGAATGGTTATCATGTTCAGCTGTTCATCGTTGATCGCACAGGGGACAGGAGAGGCCATCATTATGGCGCGAAACCGTGCTTCGCTCCGGTAACTCTCCTGGGTCATCTTATCCGCCAACAGCAGGGCATTTTCCCTGGTGTTAAGGAGCAGAAAGCTGATCCACCCCAATAACATGCTGACGAAGATACTGATTCCGAAGGCGGTGTTGGATTTCTTTTTTTCCAGACGTTGCGTAAAAGCGGGCAGGCTCCTGTAGGCAAAAACCCAGTTCCGGCCATAGGCTTCGACTTTGATCTCGCGTGCGAACTCCGGAGTTAAACCCTGGGGAGAAGAGCTCTTATCGGCCTGGGTGCTGCTGAACACCAGGGAATCAGCAGTGCGGCTTACGTCGGCATAGAGTTCGAAGGATATATCCTGGGGTAATTTCCCCAAGGTGCCATAGATGAAGTCGTTCATCCTGATAGGGCTGTAGATAAAACCTTTCAGGGCCTTGCGGCGATGGTCAACCGAGTCGGTTGCCACCCCTTGGCGATAGACCGGAGCATACATCAGCATGCCGCTCTGTCGGTCTTTGTCGGTTTCCTGGACAAGGATGATTTTTGCTGCGATGGTAGTTAAACCGCTGTCCATGGCCTTGTTCATGGCGTTACGGCGAATGGTCTCGGTATACATGTCATAGCCGAAGGCCCGCTGATTTCGCCAGGTAAACGGCTCCAGATAAATGATCGAGGTGTAGACCGGACGCCGGCCCTCGGGCATGATGAGATACTCGGGAAAACCCTCGGCACGGATGGCTCGGACATTGGCGGTCATTGCCTCCGGGGTCAACCAAGCGCTATAACCAACGCCCAGAACGCCCGGATGATTTTGATCAAGTTGCAGAGCCGAGACGTAATGACGCCAATTCTCACGGGTCACGTTGCCTTGGGCACTGAACAAGCCCACTCCTCCCAGCAAAACCTGCTCATGGTCATTCAATCGTTTGACGATGCGCTGAGATATTTCCGAAGTAGTATCGTCGAAGTCACTTTGGGCTTTCTGCTGGAAGTTCTGATCTAGCAGACGCCACAACCAGAGTGATGCCGCCAGAGATATACCGAGGACGACCAGAGGTAACGCTCTGTTCAACCGGGGGAATTTTCGTTTGGATGGCAGTACCGGAGTGGGAAAAAACTGAATCATGCGTATAGCTCCTGATCGAACCATGAACCATAATTTAATGTTAAGCCGAATACTAAGAAACTTGCGACATAGAGCCGAGGCCCACTCAAAAAAAAAGGCCGGCATGGACCTTGAACTTCGGTAGAGACTCAGACAACAGAGTGGTCGATTAATACAAAATATATGCCATATAGTTACTCATAAAATCAACCGCTAATCGTAACAATTCCGCAACAATATTTACAAGGTCGTATACGATTCCGACAGAAAGTCGCAATTCTTGACATCTCACTAAAAGGTACCGGAGACAAACTTAACGGATATGAACCCGAGAAGGAACCTGTCGGATCAGGCAGCCAGGATGCTAACTTATTTTCTTATCAAGCCAAAAGTTCCGAGAAATGACCTGAAACGTGAGAGCAGACCCGAATGGTGTTTAAACGACTTCCAGAATCAAGATCATAAGGCACCACCGTGAAGTCAATATAATAAACACAGCTATCGCATAAAATAAAATATTTTAATTGATAATAGTAAATTGCCAATGTTATAGTCCCGGATACAATCTGTGTATGGTACCGGCACGACGAGTCCGGTCGCGCTCATGACTGTTGGGCATAATCAAATCGAATGAATTGACAAGAGGTGGACAAAATGAGTGTATGGGAAAAATTCAAGAATAAATTCGGACAGATAAAAATCAACCTCACAAGCCTGGATGATCAGCCTTTATGGGAAATATTGCCGGGAGTGTGGGGAGAAAGCGATAAACTGAAACGAAATCGAAGTCCAACAAGGTGGCGGCCAGCCACGGTGTTCAAGTCCGACCCGGGCAATCACCCAGGCTCAAGACAAGAGGACGGCGAGATTACTCCCGCCGTCCTCTTCCCTGCGAACTGCTGATTGATGAATGAAAACTATGCCGCCAGCCTGCGCCGGGCAATCCGCTTGATGTTGAGGAGGTTCTTGTAGCCGACGTTTTCGGTGGTGATGTTTCCCCCCATGGCGCCGCATCCCAGGGTGAGCGAAGGGACCAGATCGTTGTACAGGGCGCCGATGGTGCCATGCACCGAAGGCTGATTCCATACAACCCGGTTGGCCGGCACCCGGTGGGCGAACTCCTTGGCCACCTCTTCATCCTCGGTAAAGACCACGGCCGAGTGCCCTGCCCCCCCGAATTCCAGTTGGCAGACCGCCGCATTAATCGCCTCTTCCCGACTCTCCACGATGAACCACCCCAGGACCGGAGAGAGCTTCTCGTGGCTCATCCAATCCTCCGGACCGGTGGTGGTCAACGGCACCATGAGCAGCTTGATCTCAGGGGAAACGCCGAACCCGGCAAGGGCGGCGATATGCTGGGGGCTTTTGCCGATAATGGCCATGGAGGGAACGCCACGCTCCTTGTCGAACATGACCGCTTCCAGCATCCCCTTTTCCTCCTCGCTGCAGAGGTAGGCCCCTTTTTGCTCAAAGAGGAGCAGGGCCTTTTCCGCCACGATTCGGTCGTCAAAAATCACCGACTGGTCGGAGGAGCAGATCGTGCCGTTGTCAAAGGTCTTGGAGGCGATGACATCGGGGATGGCCATCTGGAGATTTGCCGTCTTCTCGATGAAGACCGGGACATTGCCAGGACCCACCCCCAGCGCCGGATGACCGGAACTGTAGGCAGCCTTCACCATGGCGCCGCCGCCGGTGGCGATGATCATCGCCACGTCGGGATGCTTCATGAGGGCATCCGTGGCCTCGATGGAGGGATGAGTGATCCACTGAATACAGTCCGCCGGGGCGCCTGCCTCCATGGCGGCGGTGAGCATAATCTGGGCGGCGGCGGCGCTGCACTGTTGAGCCTTGGGATGGAAGGCAAAGCAGATCACATTGCGCCCCTTGAGGGCGATGAGGGCCTTGAACAGGGTGGTGGCGGAAGGATTGGTCACGGGGGTCACCGCGGCGATGATGCCGAACGGTTCGGCTATCTCCATGATACTCTCATCCTCGCTGATGATCCCCACCGACTTTTTCTCTTTCATGTAGTCATAGACCACCTGAGTGCCGAACGTATTCTTGATGACCTTGTCTTCCACGTTGCCGATGCCGGTTTCCGCCACGGCAAGCTCCGCCAGCTTCCGGGCGTTGGCCACCCCGGCCCGGGTCATGGCTTCGCTGATGTTGTCCACCTGCTCCTGGCTGAACTCCCTGAAGGCCTCGGCCGCTTTCTGCGCCCTCTTGATCATCTTCACCACTTCAAACTCGACGACTGACGTGTACATGCTGTTCCCCTTTTCTGTTGCGCGTGATGGAGGCCGAAGCCCTTCAGGGGTCACTACAGCACTGTTCATGCCAAACAGTAAACAGTGTTATTTTTTTAACAACAGGTCGTGTAAATATATTATAAATTTACTTTTGCCTTTATATTCCGAATTGTTGTAGAATCGTATTCGGTATCATCGTTTTAGATTCAAATTCTCCCGTAAGCAGGTCGGGTGATCTCCGAGAAGAAAGAGTGCTCCAGAATGCAACAGTTGTTACATTCTGGATTGGCAACAGGAGCAGAGAGATACCCATGAACAGAGCCCGTTCGGAATACTTTTCCCAGGGGATCGTCTCTTCGATCCCGGTATCGGACACCATCCTCCGCTCCTGGCAACGTTCCAAGGAGCATGGACTGGATGCCGACCGTCCCGGCCGCGACATCCCGGTACTCACCGAGAGAGAGTTGCGCCCACTGGCAGAGAAGAACCGCATCCTCCTCACCCGCTCGCGCCCGGTCATGGAAAACCTCTACGATCAGATCGCCAGCAGCTCCAGCCTGGTGCTGTTGGCGGATACCGCCGGCGTCATCCTCTACTCCCTGGGGGACTCGGACTTTGTGGACCGGGCCCGCACGGTTTCCCTGCAACCGGGAGGGGTCTGGTCGGAACAGATCCGGGGGACCAACGCCATCGGCACCGCCCTGGTGGAGCGGAACGCGGTACTGGTCCGTTCGGCGGAACATTTCACGCCGGACAACCATTTCCTCGCCTGCTCGGCATCCCCCATCTTCGATCCCCACGGCGCCCTGCTGGGGGTGTTGGACGTTTCCGGCGATTACCGGGCCAATCAGCAGCACACCCTGGCCCTGGTCCGGATCTCGGCTCAACAGATCGAGAACCAGATGTTTGCCCAGGGTTTCGAATCGGAGATCACCCTCCAGTTCCACAGCCGGCCCGAGTTTCTGGGGACGCTGTACGAGGCGATCATCATCTTCGGTCGGGACGGACGCTTCAGGGCCGCCAACCGGAGCGCACTGCTCCATCTGGGGATGGACCGGTACCGGACGGAGGGGATGGAGTTTGCCGATCTCTTCCATACGACCTTCGACCTCCTCATCTCCCAGGCCTGCCTGGCGTCAAAACCGGTTCTAACCCTTCTGACCAGGGTCGGGACACCGGTATTCGCCCGGGTCAAAGGGGTCAATCAGACCACGACCATGGGGGGGCACGTCCCCTCCTCCAGAGAACGCGCAATCAATCCCGTTCCGGAGCGGGAGGTTACCGACCTGGAAAACCTCGAATTCGGGGACCCCAAGGTGCAGAAGGCCATAGCCAGGGCCCGCCGGATCATGGGGCACGACATCTCCGTGCTCATCCAGGGGGAGTCGGGGACCGGCAAGGAACTCTTCGCCAAGGCCCTGCACAACAGCGGCCCACGGAAGAGAGCTCCTTTCATCCCTCTCAACTGTGCGGCGATCCCGGAGGGATTGATTGAATCGGAACTGTTCGGCTATGAGGAAGGGGCTTTCACCGGCGCCCGGAAAAAGGGGGCTCGCGGCAAGATTCGGGAGGCCGATGGCGGGACACTCTTTCTGGATGAGATCGGCGACATGCCGCTCCCCCTCCAGGCTCGACTGCTGCGGGTATTGCAAGAGCGGATCGTCACCCCTCTGGGGGGGGGCACAAGCTTCCCGGTGGACATCGCCATCGTCTGCGCCACAAACCGGAAATTGCGCGACGAGATCGCAGCCGGTCGTTTCCGAGAAGATCTCTACTATCGGCTCAACGGCCTGCTCCTGAGCCTGCCGCGCCTCTCCCAGCGGGAAGATCTGCTGACTCTGGCCCGAAACATGATAGCTCAATTGGCCGGAGCGGAACGTACTGTCCGGTTGAGCCCGGAAGTCGTCGCCCTCTTTCAAGAGCATCCTTGGCCGGGAAACCTGCGACAGATGCACAACATTCTCAGGACGGCTCTGGCCCTCTTGGGGAACGACCGGGAGATCACCACGGAACATCTCCCCGATGACTTCATGGAGCAGCATGATGAGGCGTTGCGGGATCGGACGGCTGCCGGGGTGAAGAGCTCAACAGCGGGAACGGCTGACGTTCGCGGCCGTCTGGACGATCTGGAGAGTGTTGCCATCCGCGCGGCCCTGGTGGAGTGCTCCGGAAACGTCTCAGCAGCTGCACGGCAACTGGGAGTAAGCAGAAATACGGTGTATCGCAAGACCCGGGAATAAGGAGACATAGTTCGCAGCCGTAATGATTACAACCGCTCAAAGCGCATCCCCCTCCCCTGCCGGCTCCCCATCATCTCCCCTGACTGACCCCACACATTTTTTTTAGCTCACCTCTTGCATTTTCCCCACAGCCTGATATGATACAAACGAACGTTTGATCCTTATTCCGAATATAACCGCACCGGCTCACATGGGCCATATTCCACCGAGGAAAAGGACACTATCATGGAACCCTCAAGGACAAAAATTATCGAATGCGGCATCTGTTTTCACCAGTCAAAGGCCAGGCAGTTTACCCCCATAACCGTCAGCGCCGACTTCAGGGCGCTGGAATGTCCCAAGTGCCTGAACAACTATCCCGACTATTTCACGGAGGTTGCAGCAGCTAAGGTCACAGAGAAACTGGCAGCTTGATCAGAGCGGTATATACCTGAGAATCAGAACGGCCCCGACAACGTTACAATTGTCGGGGCCGTTTCCGCAGATGCCCATACCCGTCAAAGCGCTACTGCGCTCGCCTCTTGTCCACCACCCGAACCGCCTTTCCTTCATGGCGCGGGATACGACCGGGCTCCACGAGACGCACCGTGGCGCTGACCCCCAGGGTGGAGTTGATTTTCTTCTCTACCATTTCGAGAAATTGCCGCTGCCTCTTCATCTCGTCGAAGAAAATATGTTCGGTGACCTCGATATCAACCTCAAGAACATCCATCTGACCCTTCTTGTCCACCACCAGCTGGTAGTGGGGCTGGCACCCTTCGATGGAAAAGAGGATCTCTTCCACCTGGGAGGGGAAGACGTTGACCCCTCTGATGATAAGCATGTCGTCGGAGCGCCCCATGGTCTTTTTCATCCGCACCGTGGTCCGGCCGCAGGGGCAGGGAGAGTAGTCCAGACTGGTGATGTCCCGGGTCCGGTAGCGGATCATGGGAAGTGCTTCCTTGGTAAGAGTGGTCAGTACCAGCTCTCCCACGCTCCCCGGCGGGAGAACCTCACCGCTGTCCGGGTCGATGATCTCGGCAAGAAAGGCGTCTTCCTGAAGATGCATGCCGTCTTTCTGGGGGCAGTCCCCCGCCACGCCGGGGCCGATGACCTCGGAAAGACCATAGTTGTCGGTGGCGCTGATGAAGAGCCGGCTCTCGATCTCACGACGCATCCCCTCGGACCAGGGCTCACCACCGAACAGCCCTACCCGCAGTGCCAGGGTCTTGGGATCGATTCCCATCTTCTCCATCTTATCGGCAATGGTCAGGGCGTAACTGGGGGTCCCCACCAGTACGGTGGAGCGGTAATCCTGCATGATGGCAATCTGCTTTTCGGTGTTACCGGCGCTGGTGGGGATGACCGAGGCGCCGATGGTCTCGGCGCCGTAATGGAGGCCGAAGGCACCGGTGAAGAGACCGTACCCGAAGGTAATCTGCACCACATCATCATGAGTAACCCCGGCGGCGGTCATGAAACGGGCCACCAGGTTCGACCAGCTCTTGATATCATTCTTCGTGTAACCTACCACCGTAGCCTTGCCGGTGGTCCCGGAGGAAGCATGAATCCTCACCACCTCACGCAGGGGAACAGCAAACATCCCGTAGGGATAATTGAGCCGCAGGTCATCCTTGGTGGTGAAGGGGAGCTTGGCCAGATCCGCCATGGACCGGATATCCTCGGGAAGTATCCCCAGCGCCTTGAACTTGTTCCGGTAGCAGGTGACGTTTTTGTAGGCTCGGTTCAGCGTCACCTGAAGCCGCTCCAGCTGGAGCTGTGCCAGCTCCTCCCGCGGCATACATTCATGCTCCACATCCCATATCTGGCTCATCGTTCCCTCACCTTTCCCAGATCTCTTTCTTTTCCTTCCCCAGATATGCTCGCTGAACTTCCCGGTTTTCCAGGAGTTCCGACGCCACACCTTCCAGAATCATCTTGCCGGTTTCAAGCACATATCCCCGGTCGGCCATCCC
>CAIUWK010000068.1 GCA_903902855.1 uncultured Geobacter sp.
CTGCCGCTGTTTTCGTCATGCCATCACCTCAACAGTGATTATCTGGTATGCCAGATCGGTCGTATCTGCCACCGCCACGGCTCCCGCTGGAACAGGATCTCCCACCGGTGAGCGGTATGTCCGGAACTCCGTCACGGTAGGTTCCGAAGTCACCGCCCCGAACGCCGCGAATCTCCCCAGGCACTCCGCGTCCACGATTCCCGCCGTGTTGAGCTGAGCGATCATCCCGGAGACCAGCGCCGAATCCAGATCAAACGATGACGCGTTGTCGAACAAAAATTTAGTGATTGCCCCCCCGCTGGAGACGCAGTGAGCGGCGAAGAGCGGCACGCACCCCCCCAAGAGAATCAATATTTCGTTTTTCGTGGCCAATCTCATCGGCTACTCCAAGATCAGTGAAAGTCGACGTCAGTGAAGAGTGAATGGTGAATGGTGAAAAAAGCCTTTGAACTATTCACCATTCACCATTCACAGGTTCTATGGTTTCTACAGCCTCTTAACGACCATCACCACCGTAATATCATCCCAGGTTGGCGTAGTCCCGCCGATGGTCAGATCCACCGTGATCAGCGCTTCATCGGCAATTCTGGGAATGGTCCCGATAACTCCCTCACTCACCGTCCCGGCTGTAATGGCAATAGGGGTCGTAAACTTGGAAACCGCCGCCTCCTTCACATCAACGGTCAAGGTCGGAGACGTCCCCCCGGAAGCACGCGCCGTGGCTTGCACCGTCACCAGTTTAGCCGGCCAGGGCATCTTGAACCGCACCACCCCCGCCGTGGTGGCGGTGTACTGCTTATTGATAGAGAAAGTCAGCAGCTCATAACCCGGAGAGTTGGGGGACGGGTTGGGGGTGGCGGCAAGGGCCGATACGGCCAGCATCAACAGCATCATGGCGCACATCAAAAAACTCTTGATAATCTGCATTGTAAAGCTCTCCTTTTGGTTGGTTGACTCCCGTGAATAGATGAATGGCGGATAAAGTCTTTGATCTTTTCACCATTCACTATTCACCATTCACGGTTTATTCACTATTCACCTTTCACAGGTTCTAAACCACCGCCTTGTACGCCCCACGGAAGTCCATGAATTCAAACTCGTACTCGTCGCGGATCTTGTACTGCAGTTTGTCCGCCACGAAGAACTGGCCGATCTGCGGATTATCCGCCACGAACATCTCCGGCTCCTGCTGCCCGTTGAGGTACGCCACCTCCAGCATCTCCACGTCCTTGGGATCGGCGAACATCAGCCAGTCGTTCACGTCGGTCATGAACGGAATCTCAATGATGTTCTCGTTGTTGATCCCGAAGTACTGGAACATGGAGTTACCCAGGTTGGCCGAACCGGGAACACCGCGCGTCTGGTTGACCTGCACCGCCGTATCCCAGAGGTCCGTGGGAATCGCCAAGGTCTGCGGCCGCAGATAAAGCCGTTCACCGGAGCCGGGCTCGGTCTGCTTGGCGATGGCCGCCCGCGCCGCCACCGCGCTGGTGATGCTGTACGCGGCACTCCCCAGGTTGTTATGCCCCGCGGTGAAGATCGCCGTGGAGTCTCCCTTGTAGGTGTCATTGTTGATGAACTTGTTCCAGGCTCGCTTGGCCTTGGTCCGCCGGGCCGCCCGGGGGAGACGGGAGACGATCCGGTTCACCGCCGTCAAATCATCGTTGATGATCATCTTCCGGGTGATGGTGATGATCCCCCCCTTTTGGTTCAGGGAGTACTCCACCTTTTCATCGGTAACCGTCCCCAGGTCGGTGTAATCGTCGGTTTCCGGGGTGATGTCGGGTATGTCGCCGAAGTATTGAATCCGGATTGCCTGCAGCGGCCGGAAATCCCTGGCGTTGCGCACGTTGGAAACGATGCGCGACAGGCCGAAGTCGGTGGTTTCCCGATAGTCATTGATCATCCGCCGGTACAGGGCGTTCCCCAGCACGAAAGAGAAGGTAGAGGAATCGAAAGCCGCCTGTAGCCGCTGCCCCGGTTCGGCAAAGCCCCGCACATCGGTATCTCCGGTCAGCTCCGTATAGGCGGCCCGCAGACTGGTGAACGGTTGCACGTCGCGCATGCTGTCGGATACCGTCACGTTTAACATGCCATCCATGGCCGCCTGGAGCTTCTCGCCGCTTTCCCGCACCACCCGGATCTGCCCGACACCGTGAATAACTCCGGTAGCGGTGAGCTGATCCACCATCTCCTTCTCCGCCTTCACCGCCGCCTGCAACGTCGTCTCGGTGACGATCTGTCCGGTGAACTGCATTCTCAGCTTAGCCTGCACCGGTTCGGGCAAGCCGCACGCGGCCAGCGTCTCCCGCACCAATGCCTGCGCCGCCAGCAGCTGCATCTGCTTCAAGGTTTCGGCCCCCGCATCCGCCATAACCGGCGCGGCGGCCAGCAGATTCAGTAGCTGTTCATCGGTCATGGACCCGCCGTCAATGGCGTCCTGATTGGCCAGATACAGTTCCGGCCGGTTCGTCTTTACTGCGGCAACCAGTTGTTCTCTCTTCATCTCCTGTTTCTCCTTTGGCTCGTTGGTGGCGGCGGTCATCCGCAACATTTTTCCATCATTGGTGGGACGATAAACCACGTCGATATCGACGCTCATGATTTCGGTGGGTACCTTGAACGACTTGCCGGCGATCATCTGAATCTTGGCGTTGGCCTGCACATCGTGAGAAAATCCGAACAGATCAGTCTTGCCATGTTCAAAAGAGTCCACGGCCATGTCCCGCAACCATTTAGCGCTCTGCAAGATGACGAAATCCCCCTCCAGCCCCGTACCGGTATCGCAGACGTTCTCCACCCAGCCGACGATCTCCCGCACCGATTTACCCATGGGGCGATCCTTGGCCGCCACATGTTGGGTGTCATTCAGGCAAAATACCCTCGCCCCCTCGTACAGCGGGATAGCGGCCACCAGCGGTTCCCGCGGCCAGATGATCGGTTGCCCCACTGCCTGACCGTACTTGCAGATCTGGATTCTCCACCGAAAGCCGCTGTCGCCGTCCACCGCCGCCAAGAGTTGACCCGACGCCGCCTGGAGTGGCACATAAGTGACTTCCCGCTCCACCGGAGCCGCCTCCCCCAGGGTGACGGCCTCAACGGCATCGATGCTGTAGGAACACTGGTAAAGAGTCTCATCCCCGGAAAGCTGATACACCACCGACGCCGGATAGACATCGATGACGTAGCACTCCGTATCGGCCCCGGCCTTGGCGCAGATGGCGCAACAGAGCAGCTCCCGGATCTCGGAGAAACTCAACGGGTCATTATCCGGCCCACTTGCCGCCGCCTGTAATCGTACACGTTTCATTTCTTCTTACCTCCGCCGCATTTTCCCATGACGCCTCACCCCCTTATTAAACCCGTTAAAATCCGTTCTACGTTCTACGTTTCACCCTTCACTCTTCACCATTCCCTGATTCACCTTGATCCACCGGCGTGGGTTTTCTGTCCACACGATACTTCCGGCCATCGGCGGTAATGATAATGAGCACCGTTCCTTCTTCCCGCCAGTTCAGCACATCGTCAGGCGTCAATTCCCGTTCCAGCGGCGCAAAGCGATTTCCCTCCTCACCCTTCACCACCTGATTCGTCCGGAACGTCAATCCCGCCAGATATTTCTTATTGATCGGTTTCGCCATCTGTCTCTCCTTTACTGATGTATTTTTTACCCTTCCACAACTTATCCTGCCGGTCATCAAACACATTCGCAAAGTCCTGAGCCGTGCCCCAATCCGGGTGGTGCGGAACATGCGTACAGCCGCACCGAATCACCTCGCTTATGGGGGCGTTGGGGTCCCGGGGGAACTGCACCCCATAATCTCCCGGATAAGTCCGGTAAAAAGGTGCATCTATCTCCCTCACCTGACCATGCATGAGTAAATGAATCTGTCTCCCTACCTTGGGATGACCCGAATGCAGCCACATCTTCTGTAGCCCCGGCACCGACTCGAACCCCGCCTCAAGACTCTTTTGAGCCGCCATGGAGAACGCCCGCCCCAGCTCCGTCCCGGTGATCACCTCGGCTCGCTCCGCCACCGACTTGAAGACGTTGCGCCCCTTGATCATGGGGAGCGTCTCCGGGAGATCGCCCACAATCGCCTGCGCCACCTCTTGTGACGTCTTCTGCCCCAGCATCCCCAGCGTCAACTCCGCCTTGATCTTCGTCGCCGCCTCGCCCGCCACGCCGTTGATCTTCCCCCAGCTGAACGCCTGGAGCTGGTCAAGCACATCGGTGGAAATACCGAATTGCCCCAGGTACATCCGCGCCGCTCCCGCCAATTCCGGCAACTGCTCCATCCCGGCGCTCCAGGCATCGTTCAGGCCGGAAGAGATGATTGACCGCGCCCCACCGGCCCAGGTCGCCAGATGCTGATCAATGGCGGCCAGCGTCTGCTGCAGCCGATATGCGGAAAAAGAATCCGTGGGCGCCGTCAACAACTCCATGGCCACCTGTTGCCGGACCTCCTCCAGCGTTTGCACCACCGCCGCCTGTCCGGTGATGATTCGGGCCTCCTGATCGGCGATAATGCGCTTGAGTGTGTCGGACACGGTCGGCATGGCTACGGAGTACCCCTTTAAACTGGTTTACAGCTGTTTATAAACCGGGTATTTCTCAAAACTGATACCGTCATAGCCTCATGAACCTTGCAACGCCTTAGAACCCGAAAAACCGGGACCTGGGACCGGGGACCGGTTCAAGCCGTTGCCGGTCCCGAGTCCCCGCTTCTCGTTCTGCTTTTGTCTTTACCGGTCCCCGGTCCCTGGTCCCCGCTTTGCGTATAATCCTTCCACCCCGGCTCTTCCTGCGCGATCATCGTCTCCGGATCAATCTCAAACCCGATGAGGGCGATAACGAACGCGAACAGTTTCGTCGCCGTGGGAGGATCAATCCATCCCTGACTTGCTCCCACCACGATGGCCGCCGTGATCTGCTGCACCGCCGTGGAGATCTTCGTCAGGTCTCGATTACTCGTCTCCGGCTTCTGGATAGAGAACGAGAATGCCTCTTCCGCCGGTACGTTCAGGTATCGGGCATCCAGGGCCGATTGAATCACATAGGTGAAGATCGTCTCCAGCATGTACTTCACCAGATTCTGCCGGCTGTCGATGAGCGCCATGATCGGCTCGTTACTCTCCCCCGCCGTAGCCCGGTTCACATCCCCGCCGCCGCCGTACCAATGCTCCGGAAAACTCTTGTTCCCCAGAATGTGATTCCGGAACACCCCCGCTGCTTCCTTTAACTCCACCGCCGCCAGATTGGGCGCCACCGCGTTCCAGGTCGTTTTCTCGTTATGGACCCGTATCTCCCCTTCGCCCTTCACTGCGTAGTCGTTGGCGGACTTCCGGCAGGTGGCCTCATCGGCTCCCTCCATCTTCACATCCCAGATAAAGGCATTCTGCCGCCTCGCCTTGTCAGCGAAGTTGAAAACAAACTCTTCATATTCGGCCAGCCAGTCAGCAATTACGAACAGATCAGACGTTCCGTAGGGGTCATTGCTCACCCGATTGATGGCGAACAGAAAGCACTCCCCATCGGTGAAGGTCTCGCGCATGATCCGCGCATCCTGAGAGATAACCGTTTCCGTCTCGCCGATGAGGATAATCCGCAAGTGCCGCGTTTCCGCCGTATGCAGGCTCTGAATCTTTACCCCGATGAGCACCTCGGCGTTCTGCGGGTCGGCATAGATCGTGGAAATCTGCGCCGGGTCCACCATCCCCAGCCGAACCCGTCCCGTCTGCTCCGCCTTGAATATCGGCCAGCACTGCACGCCGAACAAAAACAGCTCCCGAACCTTCTGCTCCAGTTTGATATCCATCCGATTAATGGCGTCGAACCAGAAATCATCCAGAACCTGATTCACATCCGGATTGGCCACCGAATAGGTAAAACCTTTCCCCGCCACGAAGGTCGTAAGTGTCTCGATAATCCAATTCCCCAGGGGATTGGTTTTCCAGAGCCAGTAACAGATCTCCACCTGGCGTGACCAGGCGGCGATAGGGAGTTCCCGATTGGAAGCTCCGGAGAGCCGACGCCACTGCATATCTTCTTGCGCGCCGGAACCCATGGCCGCCTGCAGCGCCACCGTCTTGCTCGCCTCGATCTGTTTATCGATCTCCGCGCCGAACAGCCGCCGGGTTATGTACGAGGTAATGCTCAAGGTTCGCTCCGCTCACAGGTTCTAGGTTCTAGGTTTGCACCCTCTCCCGTAGGGGCAAGGCGTGCCGTGCCCGGTCGGGGTGAGGGGTGGTTTATCTCCGTTGAAACAGCCTTCCAAACTTCCCCACCCGCCCCAACAACGACGTCGTCCGCCGGGTATCTTCCCCTTCACTATCCGGCTTGGCGCAGACCGCCACGACCATTCCCGACTCCAGCAGACTCTTCAGCATCTCCAACCCATCCGGTCCGTCATCATGTCCCCCCTTACCCTTGGGACGATAATGAATCAACTGCTTGATCAACTCCCCCATGCCGTACCGGCGAAACCGAATCCAGCCGTTCTTGATCCAGGGCTGCAGGGTGACTATCCGGAGATCCTTATCCGTGTTCGGCTTCACCGACTTCACGTTGATGGTCAGCCCCAGGGCATGCGCTTCCTTCTGGAAACTCTGACTAAAGAACTCCTGAAACTGGATCTCTTCCATGGCCAGCTCGTCAAAGGGGTCCCGCTGGTGATAGGTCAGGATGTCCGTCATGATCCGGTCGGGGTGGCGCTTCTCGATATCCGCCACATCCACGTAGAGGATGCCGTCCTTCAGCCTCCCTCCCATGATCGCCGAAGGGTCGGCGTTCCGGCTCTTCTTCCCCAGGGACGGGTCACACGCCCCGCCATGCTTCACCCCGGAGAGATCCACCTCGTCTTCATCGTAATACTGAATCCACTCTTCCAGAAAGACCGCGTCCTCCGGGTTGATCGGTTCATTCTGCTTTTCGCTCTCGAAGTACGCCGGGCCGTCACTCACCCGCATCTTCATCAGGTAGTAATACGGCTCCATCTCCGGCCAGAGCACCTCCGTGTGCCGGAGCATCTCTTCCCGGTGCGCCTCGAAGTAGGTATCGGCGGCGATCTCCGCCGCTTCCTTCCCCACGGTCAAATCAGCGTAGAGCCGTTCCCACTCTTCCCACCGCTTGAAGGCCTGCGACCACTTCATCACCGCCTTGAACTTCTGCCCCTTCCACCCCGGTTTTAGCAACAGCCGCGACAGCAGCGAGTCATAATGGAGAATCGTCCCCACCACGATAAAGACCGTATCCGGCTGGCCGATCTTCATCAAAGCCTTGAAGAACCAGTTCTCCAGCTTCTTCCGCTGTTCCGGACTCTCCACCGCCTCATCGTTCTCCAGGTCATCCACGACAACCAGATCCGGTCGGCTACTCCCGTGACGCAACCCCCGCAGCTTCTGTCCCGCTCCGGCCCCCTGGATCTTCACCCCGTTGCGGGTAATGATCTGATCCGCCGTCCACTTGGGACCCTCGCCGCAGAGCTCCGGAAAATCCTGTTGCAGCCGCTCGTTGGTCTCCAGCTCCAGCTTGATGAACGAAAGAAAGCTCTCCGCCTGACTCCGAGTCTCTGAGACGATCAGCGCATACTTCCGCTTCCGAAAGGCCGCCACCCAGAGCGGCAAACCGAAGGTCCCCCAGGTGGACTTGGCATTACCCCGGGGAGCGGCGTTGGCCTCCTTATCTCCCTGTCCGACCTCCACCGCCGTCCGGATCATCTCCAGATACCGCTTGGAGAAGTACTGATGCAGTCGACTTGACGGCTTATTGAAGTAGTGCGGAAAATAGGTTGTGCAAAAGAAGTCCAGGCTTTGGGAAGCGCGCGCCTTGCGCGCCTTCTGCTCACCCCGCCCTGAATCATCGGCAAAAGGTTTGGCCGCCGCCTGGATCATCTGGCGCAGCGCCTCAACCTCCTTGTCGAACACCTTCTGTTTTGCCTGACTCACCGCCGCCATAATCGCCTTATCGTAGGGGCACGGCGCGCCGTGCCCCTACATCAATACTTTTCCCGTCCCCACTGGATAATGTCGTCAAAATTATCTTGAATCGCCGCCGTCACCTCCGGCGCATGCTTGCCGCCGTAATCGATGAGATCCTTGATGAACTGCAAAAACATCTCCCCCCGCTGCCGGGCTATGGCGTCCGTCGCTTCCCGGGCCGCGCGGGTCCGCTTGTCCAGGATCGCTTCGATCTTGCTGAGAGCATCCAGATAGCTCCCTGCCTGCAACGGCGCCGCCGATACCTGCACCATGATCTCGTCGCGGACCCTGACCAGGTTAGCCTCGTAATTGTCCTTCGCCGCCTTGGCCTTATCCCAGCCACCCCATTCCCGCCACTCGGAGAGTGTCTGCCGGGAGATATCAAGGGTATCGGCAATGGCGGTCAGGGTCTGGCCGTCAACGAACAGCTGCCGCGCCACCGGCTCCAGTCGCGCCCGATCACCTTTCGCTGCCATCAGGCCAGCTCCTTCCGCAGTCGTGCGATATCCGCCCTAACCTTGATCAATTCACCCCAGGAGCTTTTCAGGATATCCCACTGCTCATCAAGCTGAGGAATCTCCATGTCCCAGACCTCAATCAGAGAGGTATTGAGCCCCTGCCGAATGGCCTTGGCGCCGGATTCCATCCGCATCATCAGCCTGGTCTCGTCCTGATCCAGCCCGGCCAGCTTCCCCTTCATCGCCGCTCGTTCCAGATTCATCCTTGTCTCTCCACTCTCTGATCTTTGCGCATCATGGGACAAAAGAGGTTGCTATCGACACGTTCCTTTACCTGGGTCATCGTCTGGGTATTCAGCACCAGGATATCCTGCATCCCCGCGGCAAACTTCTCATAGTTCACCACCAGCTTGACGTTATCCTCGTACATCTTCACCGCCGCCTCGTGGCGCTTTTCGATGGAGCGGGAGATAAACCCCATGGCCACCCACGGCCCGAAGGTAATGGCGATGGCAATCGAACCCAGTGGCCAGGTTCCCACATTGGACATAAAAGCTGACATCGCTGTAAGTGCGGCAATCTGATCAGGGGTCACAGCGCTCTCCAATTTTCATGCATGGTTTGACAATCGATACATCTGAGGCAACCGGGTGACGCCTTGCGACGGGCCTCTGGTATCACTTCATCGCAATCAAGACAGGTGACGCGTGACGCTTGCCCGGTCCCTGAGCGAAGTCGAAGGGCCAAGGCCCGTTGTATAAACGCCTCATTGATCTCCTGAGCGCAATCGACATCATCCACGGGCATCTGGTCCAGGCGGTTCGTGTAAGGGCGGTTCGTGTAAGGGCGGTTCGCGAACCGCCCCTACCTCTGTCGGCATTCCTGCAGCGCCTTCAACAGCGCCTCGTTGTCCGAGTAGAGGTTGTCCACCGTCTGTTTCTGCACCGTGATCGTCTCCCCGCCGGGAATCACTACCGCCGAGGGCGAGGCGCACCCGGTCATGCTGAGCAGCGACAACAGCATCAACCCCGTGACCATCATTAACGGCGAGCCGCTCCCGTTCGGCCTGGACATACATCGAGACTTCTTCATCTGCTTGCTCCTCCGCCCGTTGGGGCTTGGCCTTCACCCACGCTCCCAGGATGATGCTCAAAAGTCCCAACAATGCCGTAATCGCGGCGATGATCCCGGCAGCCATCAGGGGGTAGGCTGCTTCTGCAAGAGAAACTTGAGGCTCTTGGTCACGGAATCAACCAGACCGTTCCCCCTGAACCAGGGGGAGGAACCCATCAGTTCCGACAGCGCCAGCCCGATAGCGAGAATCGCGGAAAGATTCTCCTTTAGCCAGAGCACCAGCGAAGCCGGCGGGACCGTCAACTTCGGCACGATAGGGACCACCGGCAGAGGCTCAGCGCCCCACGCGCAAATGACCATAGTGAGACAAACGATGAAGAAAACAGCGTTGATAATACGATAACTTTTCATACCGGATTCTCCTTGGGTTGGAACTTCATGATATGGTCGACGTACTCCTGATTCAGGAACCTACCGGCGGCATCCTTCCTGGGAGTTCCGGCGTTGTAAGCAGCCGCAACCCCTGCCCACCCCAGCGCATCGTAATGCCGGTCACGGAACCGGGCCAGGTGACGGCAGCCGTACTCCATCCCCGTGGCCGGGTCGCAGAGCTCCGGCAGAAATTCACCCTTGAACCCGTACTCCCGGGCCACCTGACCCATGATCTGCATCAATCCCCAGGAGCAGGCCCGGGTCGTCCGTTCCGTCTCGTGACTGGCGCCGAATACCTGGCACTGATCCGGCACGTAATGAGCACGGAAAGCCGCCTCGAAGCGGACCGCCCACGGATCACCGCCGCTCTCGGTATTGATGACACCGCAGATAAGCCATTCAGGCAAACAGAACCGCGCCGCGTATTCGGCAATAAGTTTTTGTATCTCGGGAGTAAGCACGACAAATCCTTTGGGGGGGTAAAACGAAAATCCCCCCGTGGCGATAGCCACGGGGGGAAGATAACAAATCTATTTTCTCAAGTCCCTTGCGGGATTCACAAAGTCAGGGGGTCATTTCAGCCTTTTCATCCTGCTCATTCATCCTGATAAATATCTGCTTGACTGCCTCCCTCGTCCGGTTGAGTTTGACGCCGATAGCTGCCAGGGACAGCCCTTCCTCTGCCAGTTGCCTCGCCTTCGTCTTTTCCTCTTCTGTCCAACGGCTCTTTCTCACCCATCCCGCCAGTTTCATCTCGGCAAGCTCCGCCCGACTCTCCAGAAGATTGATGAGGCGGTCCTTGTCGATGGTGGAGCAATTAGCCGGCACCCGCTGGTTGAAATAGTTCATCACCAACAGGCGCTGAATATCCCATGACAGATCATCCTTGAATGACTTCACCAGCATCATGTAGCCGGTCAGTGTTATCATAAATAAATTGCCCCGATATCCCCCCCGAGAATCGCCATTTTCGGATGTTTGAGGGTACGAATTTCGTACCCTCAAACTCTCCTCGTCAGATATTTGAACCGGTGAATTTCGTACGATCGAACCGTCTCCATATTCTTCGTTTTCCGTTTCTGAATCATCTGACATAAGGTCCGTCCACTCTTCATAGGGCAGGCTAAAATAATCAACTCCCTCAATGAAGTGTTCCCGATTCTGGTGGAAATTTCGTTTAGCTGTTTTTTCCACCCGCTGATGCAGTTCGTCTATCTCTCGAAGCGTCAGCACCGGTTCATTGCGATACAGCCGTTTTTCCAGCATCCGGTCATTAATCTTGACAAGTGTTCCCATGGTTAAACCTCCTGTTGGTAGTAGTCCAGCGCGGTTTTCACGGCCTCTTCGGCGTCGGAGATAAGCCAGTACAGGCCGGTGAGAGTAACATCGGAAAGGTGACCTTTACGGTCATCGGCAGCAGTGCAGATCAGGGAGGCCAGCAGGGCGAGTTTGTAGCGGGTTTCGTTGAGGAGATCATACGGGTGCTTGTCGCACCGGGGGCAAGGGGTAATCATGGTGGTTCTCCTTATCTTTTCGAAGTTGGCACTTTCGAAGGTGCCGGGTGGTTCGAAACCGTGATAAGGAACGGCACAGGGCTTTCCCCTTTCGGGTATTGTATAGCCCTGTCCACCCGACAGTCCTTTCATACTGTGGGCGCAAAAATACCGCAAATCGGTGCGGGTCCGCCTTATCACTCGTGGTTTCGACGCCACTTGTGCCGACGGTACCGCAAATTTACCTTGTGCGTCAATAACTTTTCTCAAAACATATTCCCCTGCTTCCACTTTTCCCGACTCTCCGCCACCAGGTCATACACATATCGCTCGCTCACCCCCACCTCCAAGGCCAACAACCGATGATTACCCCCGGTGAATTTCTCCAAAATCCATTCGTTCTTCGCCGGGAGAAAGAGCTTGTCAGGATGCTTCAGATACAGATGGACACTCTTCAACTCATTCGCCATCCGCACCGTCGCCTCCATGCCGATAGTCCGGACCAACAGTTGATAATCTTCCGGTAACTGCTCAATGTTGATCTTGTCGGTCCACGGCATCACTTATCCCCCATCTTCTTCAATGATTCGATGACATTCGATTTCTCCGCCACGGAGCACCAGGGGAGAGCATCAAGCCCGGTTTGACGTTTGACGAAGGCCAGCATCGCCGTTGTTGAAGGATCACGGACGATCCCGCAATCATACAACGAGAGCCACATCGCCCGAATCTTCAGATCCTGCGGTTCATTGCCCACCCGGGGGGATTCACCCTGTAGGGGCGGTTCGCGTAAGGGCGGTTCGCGAACCGCCCCTACAGGACCCGCCCCGACGGTTTTCGCCCCGACAAGAACAAACCCCTTACGCTGCAATTCCTCGATCAACGCCCCGGCCTGATTGAAGGTCAACTCCTTGCAGCTCTTCGCCTTGAATCGCTCCTGGAGCATGGTCCGGTAGTCATCATCCGTAATACCCAATTTCCCCTGAGCCATCTTGATCACGGAGATCTGCCCCTTGGTGATAGTCGACTTGGCGGCGCTCTTATAGTAACTCATTCCATGGACCTCACTAACTCTCGTAACCGTTCCCGGTTGGCCGCTCGCTCTTCACTGCTGATCTCATTATCCAACGCCTTTTGCGGCTTGCGTATGGGCATCAACTCCACCAGTTGCGCTGGACCCGGCCACTTGCGCGACTTGGTGAAGAGTTGCCGGAAGGCCGCGGCGATCCGGGGCGCGTCCAGATCTTGCACGCTGGCTTTCGGCCTGATCGCCTGCTCCCAGATATCGGCGGTTTTGGTGATGGTATCCGCCGCCGGAGAGTTCTCCAGGCGCAACGCCAGCAGACCGGCCAGACCGGAAGCAACGGCGATCCTGACCCAATCCCCGCAATGCCACCCATCCAGGCTGTTAATGGCGGCATCGGTCTTGGAACTGGAAGCTGTTGAACAGTTGAATTGTTGAGGTGTTGAATTGTTCAATCGATTCAACGATTCAACATTTCCACGATTCAACAGCACTTTCTTCAGGTAATTATGGTTTTTCAGCGGCGCGCCCCCTTTACCCCGGAGCGCCTCCACCGTCTCGGCCATGGCCTCATTCAACGCGCCGCTCCCTGCTCCCTGCTCGCCGATCGCCAACACCTCCACCGTCAACCGTGTCATCCGGTCCCACGCCAGGGCGCGTTTCTCCGACCGAAACAGCGACAGATAGGCGAACAGAGACGGCGGAAACTCCCCTTTCATCCCGATCAACCGCCGGGCTTCCTCATCCTGGATGACCGCCTCTATGGAAAACTGCGCATGACAGCACGGGCAATGGAGCATCATCCCTTCATCCCCCGTTCCAACTCATTACGGTATCCGTCCCGCTCGGCCCGTGCCTGAGCCAGGGATGCGGTGAGCACCTCATTATCGGCTCTCATCGTCTCCGCCCGTTGTGCCGCGATAACGTACAACTCAGCGTGCCGTCCGCACGACACGATGAGGTTTTTGTTATCCCGGGTGAGACGCTCCACCTCGGCGGCGAGAACATCGTACGAGTTCAGAATTCTCTTCATATCTCCGATAGAACACCATGAATTACTCCCGGAAGGGCTCATCCACCAACTATCCGGTGATTCCGGATCAATGCGCACGTACGCTTTTTTTCGTGTTTCCATTGCCTCATCAATCGTCATCTCATCCCTCCCACTCAAAACAGCTCTTGTTGTGTCGGTTCGCGTAGGGGCGGTTCGCGAACCGCCCCTGCAGATGCCCGTTCTTCCGCTTCCGCCCTGGAGATCTTGCACCGATATTCGAGAATAGCGGCCCGCTCCTCCCAGGTGATGCGTTCATCGCTGGTCATCATTACCAAGGCGGTATTCCCACGTCGGTTGATCGGCGTCCTTCACCCGGCGACAGGCAATGGCGATGCCGTTATCACGGATCTCCTTCACCGTGGCCGACACCGCCTGATTGCGCCACCCCCTGGCCGCCGACTTCTCTGCCAGATCCCATGTCGTGTGCCACTGACCATCGGACAGAATCGCCATGATGATCTGCAACCGCGTACTGCTGTAGAGTTTTGCAAAATTCCCCGCCATCTCTCATCTCCTCACACAGTGTTGAAGGTTCAAGAGGACTTCCGTAGGGGCGACCGGCCGGTCGCCCCTGCAGAAACCCGATCAACATTCAACAACAATTCAACGATTCATGTACGGGCGGTTCGCGAACCGCCCCTACACCGCCGCCTTGAACACAAACGCCTGCTTCCCCGGAATGGCAAGGGTTTCACCCGTCTTGGGATTCCTCCACGCCCTGGTCGCCCTGGTGACGACCTTGAACGTCCCGAACCCCTTCAGCGTCACCGGCTCCGTGTGGGCCACCTCCCGGATCAGATCGAAAGCATGGACCAGAGCCTCATCGATCTCCTTCTTCGTGATCGTCCCGCTGATCATCTGCAACTGTACTTCCTCAACCAACTGTTTCCTGTTCATGCGTTATCTCCTTTAGTAGTTATCTTGGACTATTTTAAAATCTGACGATGTCAGCACCTTCCTGGAGCATACGTCGCAAAACGGACAATACACCGTGACTCTCATACCTTCCGGATGCAAATCAATTAGTACTGTGTCGATATCCACATTCGCCTGACACACCGGGCATTCCATTAGATAAATACCTCCTCAATAAAGATGACTTTTGCCCAGCAGTTGCAAACAGGACAGACAAGATTTTTTCCCGGCTCAATGGTCCCTGCGCTTGAAAGATAGATTTTCTGCTTTTTATCCTTGGTAAACTTCATGCCGCAGCAACGCGTGCTGTCGCATTTGGCCGTAACCTTGAAATACGGTAGTTTCATTCCTTCACCTCGCTATCTTCCCTTGCCGCCAGTGCCTTCCCGATAGAGGTTTCATACCCGTAATCTCCCGGTACCCCGAAAGCCCGAGGCACCGGAGTCCCCTCCAGAATGCGCGCTAGCCCTTTCAATAATTCAACTGCGTCACCGACGATATCATCCGGGTAAAAGTCAACTGTGCCGATATCTCGTAACTGCTTAGCAGCTTCCCGGACCGCCATTACCATGAGTCGAGTATTCATAACTCCCCCTACGCCGCGATATTCAGATTCAGCTGCTGATAATCCCCTTTGGCGTCCCGCCGGTAGAACCGGACGTACGCCTTGGAACTCTCCACCTGGATGCTGTCGCTGATAGCCTGCATCGCCTGCTTCCAGGTCTCGTCCTTGATATCGATCCGGCGCAACGACAGAATCCGCTTGGTGTTGATCCGCCCCGCCTTGTCCACCTGAAAGGCATCATTGATGAGGGTCCGGATCTCCGACCCGCTGTCTTCCGACCACCGCCGCAGACAGTCGTCAATCAACGCCTTGGCCGCCTGGAGCCGCTCGTCGAACCTCAGGAAATCATCCATGGAGCGCACCAGCTTGAACTTGCCGTCATAGCTGGTCAGGGTGACGTTGCCTACCTTTCCCCCCAGATTCGCCCCGTACTTCTCGGCGGAGAGCTCCACAAACGCCTGGATATCCTCCATCACGTTCTTCTTGAACTCCACCAGCAGCTGGGAAATCGTATCCGCCCGTTTCATCAGCTCGATGACCAGGCCGTTTCTCACCAGATCCACCTCCTTGATCGACGCCACCGGTACCAGCCGTCCCACCCCATCCGCCATGTAACCTGCCACGATCTGCTCCATCTGTTGCTCCTTGTCGTTGGTAATATCGGGCGCAGCAAGCCGCGCCCCTACGTTAATACCCAAATACCCCGAACGATTGCCCCCGTCAGGATGATGATGACGGTCCCGATGAAGAACCGCCCCACGATCCGCTCCGTCCTGGTCATCCTCGGCGGGTTCATGCAAACGCCTCCGATACCATGTAGGCCAGCCACCCCAGGGCAAAGCCGATGAACATTGCCATGGAGACCGCAATCATCATGTACCGGGCCAGATGCTCAACATACTGATCTTCGTCGAAATTCTTCACACCATCCTCCCCGGGTAATTCACCTCGCCTCTCTTCCCCCCCCGCACCGTGAATGCTCCCATCTGCGCCAGGGCGATGTTCAACCGGCAGTTCGCCTTGTAGGCCATGGCCCGTTTCGTCCGGCCGAAGACCCGCCGCCACTTCAGATGATCAATAATTGCTTGCAACATGGCTCATACTCCTCTCGGTTAGCAGCGGATTCGGTTCCAGCATCCCTTTCAAAAAAGAATGGGGCACAAAGGGGGGCGGGTTGGTCTGCGGGCCATTCAGCCACTTGGACTGTTTGCGACCGCACGGGCCGCACATCCGGCTGTGACTGTAATACACATGCTTCCCCGTACAACCTTCCACACAGCAATCATTGGTCGGGCGCGGGTTTGTAAGCTGCCTCTTCCCCGTATTCCCGCGGGTTACGGCCACCCCCCGCACACTCTCCAGCGGGATATCCCGATACCTGGCAAAGTACGTCTCTGCCTGACGTGCCACCCGCCAGCCGCAGATATCACACTTGATTTCATCCTCCACGGCATACCCGGCCCCGTCGCTGATCATGGTGACGGTATCCCGCCGCAACGGTCCGGAACACTTGGGGCAAACCGGCTTTTTCAATTGAGAATTGACAGTTGATAATTGACAATTGGGGGTCAATTGTCCCTTGTCCATTGTCAATTGTGCATTGCCGTTCTTGTCCATTGTCACTTGCTGTGTCATAATCCCCTCTCTTGAATTCTTTCCCGTAGTCCGGCTCCCCTGGTTGCACCCAGAGGGAGCCGTTTTTTACGGTTTTTTCACCATTCACCATTCACCATTCACGCCTTTAAATTGCCCCTACCACTTCCGCCGTCACCTTCGCCTCCCCCAATTCGCACGCCAGATTCATCGCCCGGGTAGCGTACAGATTCACCGTCAGCGGATACGCCGTGGAAACACTCCGTCCCCGCTCCCCGGCCACCGTCAGCCGCCGCTGCAACAACGTCATCGCCTCCTCATCAAAGATTGTTTCCACCTTGCCACCCACCAGCCGGATCTTGTGTTCCAGGTATTCCCGACAGTTGGTCATCCCGTCGATCCGCGCCACCTGACAGCGCCGGATCACCTCCCGCATCTCCGGATGGAACCGTTCATCCAGCAGATCCCCCAGCTCCGTTTGACCGATGAGGATGATGCTGATCAGCTTCCGGTACCCCGTGGTGTCCTCCAGCTCGTAGATCTGTTTCAGCGTCTTGAAGGCCGCCACATTCAGCCGGTGAGCCTCTTCGATGATCAGGCAGCAGCGCGTCCCCTGTTGACTCCGTTCCAGCAGCAGCCGCTTCACCTGCCGGGCCTTGTGCTCGTGCTTCACCCGCGGCTTCTCGCTGCTGATATCCATGATGATGGCGTCACACAACGATGCCGACGTGATCTTGTCCTTGTCCAGGATCTCCGGATAGACCACCTGAATATCCCCTTCCCGCCGGAGCTGCTCCACCACCAGCTTCCGCATGGTGCTCTTGCCGCTCCCCACTTCCCCCACCACGGACAGAAAGCCGCTGTGCATGGCCGAATCCATCATGGCCGCCTCGATATAGCGGTGATCATCATCCTTGTAAATGTCCGACGCCTTCTGCACATCGTTGATAAACGGCGACCGAAACAGCTTAAAATGCTTCATTGCCCTGGGGTCCAGCATCTCCACCACCTCCACACTCTCTATTTTTTCCGGATCTCCCGGTTGCATCGCCCGTACCGTAGGCGCCCGATGATCATGACACCCCACGGGATGAACCCTGTGCCGTGCTTCATCGGCCTTGTTCCAGATATCGACAATCTTCAGATGACGCTCCGTCAGCCACGCCGTCACCTCGGCGTTTTCGGCAAGAACACTCTGCAATTTTTCCTTGAAACCGCGAATGCTGGGGGGGATTACCCCCCGGTTAACGCAGAGGTTAATAGTTGCCCGGGAAACCCCCATCGCATCGGCGATACTCTTTTGCAGAATGGCGCACTCCAGGATCAGGTGTTTCAGGATGATCGGCGCAATCTCCAGATCATAGACTTTCGTATGGTGTGTCATCGCATCCCCCCCGCCGCCTGTAGGGACGGTTCGCGAATCGCCCTTACATTATCCGCCCCTACGGTCACCGGTTCCGGCAACGCCCTCCCGGCGGCAATGGCCGCAACCACCTCACCCACCAGCCGATTATCAATAGTCTCTCCGTACTTTGCCCGCAGATCCTTGTTCAAAGCCGGCGTCATGGTCACCCCATCCGCCAAAAGCGCTTTGAACAGCAACACAATGGGGACTTCCGTGGTCACCACACTGCGGGAAATCTCCGCCACCGTCCCCACCTTGGGAAACGCCACCACATTCCCCATCTTATCCTCGAACCCTTCAAAGGCATTGAGCCCGGTGAACGGCGCCACCTTCCCGGTTCGCTGCTGCTTGGAACTGAGCGTAGTCGAAGCGCCGTAAGCGATATCTTCCAACTTCTTCACCGCCGTCTGCGTCGTCGTATCCTTGTGCGACTTGAACGCCTCGCCGATAACCACCGAATCCGCCCGAAAGCCCCCCAGTTCCGGCGCCAGCTTGCCGATCTCCTTCACCTCGAACAACCGGTTGTCATACCCCACCACCACGATCCCTTCCTTCCACTTGAACAGGTTCTTGATCACCTTCACCTTGGTCCCGTGGGGGATATTGGCATGCGCCAGATTGAATTCCTTCCCCTGGAAGCTGATCCGGTGACTGTTCACCGTCCGCTCCTCCTCCGGCCGGTTCAGCAGGTCGCACAGTTCGGCCCGATCCGGCAGAATCCGGAGCTGCTCCTTATTGATGGTCAGCCAGCAGACCAGCCGGGTCATCTTGGTCCGGCTATGCTCCCGCGAAGCGTTGAACCAAATGCAAAAGCCCCGCGCCTTCCGGTTCAGATCCTCCATCCCCGTGGCCGGATCGAACCGGAGCCGCGTCTCGAACCACTTCTCCCAGATGTTATGGGTGACTTCCACGCTCCCCTGTCGCCGGCTGTTCCCCGGATTCCCCGGCAGGATGTTGATCTCCAAGCCATCCCAGAACCCCATCCCCATGGCCTTCGCCTTGGCCCGACTCCCGCCGTCCATGAGCATGGTTTTCGGCACTCCCTGGAAGGGGAAGTTTTGTTCCGCTTTCGCCTCCCAGGCGCAGCAACTGAAGTCGAACAGGTTCTCCGCCGTCTCCCCGGCTGCCAGATAATACTTGACGAAAAAGAAGCCGCTGAAATGGTCGGTCATGATGTACCGCTGCAACGGCTCCTTGATCTTCTTGAAGTTTTCAATCTTGTTCTTGTAGAACTCATCTTCCCGCATGATCTGCATGCCGCCTTCGTTCAGGTAATACTGAATGCAGGTGGAGACATCCACCAAGTGGCAGTGATTGGGGTGGAGCGACCGGAGCGAGACATGGGGGGTCGGGTTATTCAGCCGTTTCGAGTCCATCTCCAACTGCCGCAGCTGCTTCTGCACCGTCTCCACGCTGGCCTCGCCCCGGAGCATGATGTTGTTATCGATGGCGAACTCCATGGCGTTTTCCACCGGCATAAAAGCCCCCTTATTCTCCCGGCGACTGGCCCAGATCGCCGAAGCGATAAACTCGGCGGTTTCCAGCTTCAGACCGCCATTCCCCTTATCCGCTCGCTCCTTGCGCTCCAGGGCAAAGCCGTGATCCTTGGCGATGCGGTACAACGTAGAAGAAGAAAGACCTCGTAACCCCTGATACCGGGCGATAATTCCCGCTCGTTCCCGCGCCGGCGCTTCATTCAATTCCCAGGCTAATTCCCGTTGCCACATACCGCACCCCCTAAAAACAATCCATAAACCTTAAACCTTGAACCTTTAGCCTTCAGCCTTCAGCCTTTAACCTGCATGTGTTCTTTCTCCCACTGCTCAAACTCCTCCATCACCTGGGGATTGAGGCCCGGTCCGCCGATATCCATGACGGCGCGATCCTGCCAGGCGTTGGCCGTCATCCGCATGTAATCCAGGGTAGAGATCAGCGCCGCCGCTTCCCGTGGCGTATGGTCCCGGTTGGCCAGCTCCTCAAAGGCGCTTTCCATCTTGAGCATGTAGCCGTCAAAGCCGACCCGCAGGGTAAAGACCTTGTTCAGATAGCCGTCTTCCTCGCCGGTCATCCCCTTGACGGCGGCGCGTCCTTCCAGCTTGTCCACCTGCTGCTGGAGCTTCTGCACCTCCTTGTGGGTAGCGGTCTGCACCCGGTCAAAGGCTTTCTTTTGGGCGACGACTTCCGCCTTCGTTTTGGCCTGCTCCTCGATAATCGTTTCGATGGCCGCCTGCAGATCTTCCCGGTGGTCCGAGTCCAGAGGAATCCGTTCCCCGCCGATCTCCACCGCCTCGGCGTCGATGATCAGGACGCCGTCATGGGTGAGGAGCCGTAGCTTACGAATATCTTTGTGGCTTAGTGAAAACTGGTGGCACGTATCCAAAAATTGAGGACCTAACACATCGAGTTGCCGCAGGCGTTCATCAGTCGTATGACGATCTAAACCAATGTAATCACAAAATTTTTCCCAAGTTCCGATAGTCGGAAGGTCGCGGTATATCTTTGTCTCCTTCAACTTTTGCAACTGCACTAAACTGGCGACAGTCACCACTTTTTCAACGAAAGTGAATGCCTGAATCCGTCCAGCAAACTCGTGGGCCTCGGCAATGCGTGACTGCTTGCACTTCAGCTCCGCGATCTCCAGATCTGCCTGCTCCCGGGCGATACTGGCGATGGAATTGACCGTATCCACCTCTGACTCCATCCCTTTTCTACTCATGATCCGCTCCGATACTGGTCAAATCGCGGCCAATCCGGTCGCGTTTACCTTCCAGATTCGCCTTCACCCTGGCCCAAAACAGCGCCACCCCCATGCCGATCTCCCACACATCATTCTCCCGCCGGACGAATCCCGCATCCAACGCCGTCATCAGCCAGCAAAGCACCGTATTCACCGACTCGCCCATTCCCTGAGCAATCTCCGCCGCCGACATCGGCTGTTTCGCCTGAGACATCAGCTTCAACATCTCATACCCCTGCGCCTGCGCCTTAATCCGTCGATAACTATCCCCAGCCATACTCAAAAGCTCCCTTTATCCCTGATTTTTCAACCTAGAACCTTGAACCTTGAACCTGTTTCACCTTATTCCAACCTTTCCCCTCAGCCCCGCAATCTCCAGATCCAGCTTCCGCTTCTGCTCTTCCAGCCGCGCCAGCCGGAACAGATCCCGGTCCTCCGGTCCCACCACCTCGCCGCCCAGGGGGTCAAGCAGATAATGAAACGGCTGCAACGAACCCACCACCCGGCACAGCGCCGGCAGAGCCTCGGCCCGCAACGCATGCGCCAGATCACTCCCCGTATACTTGTCAAGGGTGTCCTTGCTCAGGTCCCGCCGTTGCAGCCGGCTGATCTCCGCCGCCACCTGATACCGGTCCTTGCCGCTCTGGCTGATGGAGCGACTCAAACATTGACGAAAGCCCAGGGCGATATCCATGGAACCTTCCGTATCGGTGTCGAACAAAGCCTGTTGACTGGACAGCAAACTGTCTTTACTACTGCGGACTTTCGACATTGCGCAAACCTCTTTATCTGTCAAAATCAAAGCAAATTTGATAAGATGCTTTAAGCGGCGTGGCGGTATTCTTCCGGCGTATCGGGAAACAACGCTTCCACCGGAACCTGGCACATCTCGGCGATCGTCCGGCGCACTCGGTACCCCGTCCGCTGGCCGGAGAGGATGTAATGGATGTAGGTCATACTGATCCCACATGCCTGTGAAATGGCCCGATTGGTGACACCTTTCTTCACCATCTCGGATCGTACATGTCGGAACTGTTCCTGTGCGGTCATGGCTTCTCCTTTACTTTTGCTTCAGTCTTCTTTGTAGATCAACAGGTCAACTTTACCCGGAGCGGGGAAATCTATTGTGTAGTAGTACAATTTCGTCTCAAGATCAGGGAAGATATCGTAAACACATTGCCAGAGTTCCCATTTAGCAAGGGTCAGATAACGACCTTCGTTGTTTGCCCTGATGTTTTGATCACTGAGACGAAGCAGTTCGAGTACCCTGCTGCCCGGTACCGATAACCGTAATACAGGGAGTTCTGGTTCACTTTTGATCTCACACCTATCTTTCAGGAGGGATCCCAAATGGCTTATTTTCATGACTGTCTCCTTTACGGGCAAAGTGTTGTTAGTTTGGTTATCCTGGTACTCGTAGCCTGGAACCGATACGAGAAAGTTATGGCCCTTAGAAAAGCTCGTAAAACAAAGGCGGCCTGTTCCAAGCCGGACAATGAACCACCCATCAAACAGCGGCAGAATGGGCTTCATAAACGGTAAATTATCGTTACTCTCTTGAACCGGTGAAAAGTGATAACGTGATAGACGGATATTATCCGAATGGATAAGAACTGTCAACAGGAAAATTATACAAATGGATAATTTATTGCTTGGTGATCGAATCCTTTTTGCTATCAGGGCTTATGGACATAGCCAAGACGCCATTGCAGCGTCTTTGGACGTGTCTCCAGTATCCTTGAATCGGTACATAAAAGGTCACCGAGTACCAGATGCGGATTTTCTTATCCGTTTGGTTGCAATAACTGGTTGTGATGCAGGATGGCTATTAACCGGGAAAGAACGAGCTGAAGGAGGGAACGAGAGGATTAACCAGCGGCCCATGGATACCATAACGGAGAAGATTCACCAGCACCTGGAGCAAATGTGTGAGGATCAAAAGCGGGACGTCCTAAAATACGCTGAAGAGAAGAAACTGCTTTCAGAACTGATGTCGGAGCGGCAAAGAAAGACAGGATGAATAAGGGGGATATTGTGAGTAGGATTGTTTTTCTGTTATTTGTTATTTGTGTGGGAGGGTGCGGTAATATCGAATGGTTTCCATCTACTTCGCAGGGTAATACCACAACTACCACGGTAAGCCACACGGCACTTTGCACTGACGGCACCTATAGTGATTCGGCGACTTGTAGCGGTACCTGCTCATCTCACGGCGGTGTAAGCGTATGGTATGTCGCGGACTGCGGCACCGCGACTACTCTGGGGAGCGCGACAGCTACTTGTACTGACGGTTTTCTCAGTTATTCTCAGAATTGTTCAGGAACTTGTTCTTCACATGGTGGAGTTGCAACTTGGCACACAACCGCGTGCGGTGGAACTGTTGCCAAAGCTCTCGCATTTCCACAATATAGTGGAGCCTCTATTGAACTGACGACACTTATTACCTCTCAATAAATTACCGGGGGAAGAACGAGCTGGAAGTAGCGGGGAGGGGATGACGCCGATGCCAGGGCAAAGCCAGTCCCTGGGCGGGATGGTGCAGCAGCAGGGAGACGCGATCACGGAACAGATCATCCGTCGCCTGGGACAAATGTCAGAAGATCAACGACGGGACGTGCTAAAATACGCCGAAGAAAAACAACTCCTCGCTCAACTGATGGCCGAACGGCAACGATGACCGGATAATGACGGACCTGGGGAACGAGTCTGTACAAGGGAGGATAGTGATAATGGATATATTTATCAGGAAAGAACGTACTGGAGCTCAGCGTTACTGCCTGTCATGTCAGTTTTACGGTGAAATGAAAACCTGGATTCGTAACTACAATCTGCCTCAAGTCGTTATGATTTTTCTGCTATTCAGTTACATCCTCCCCGGTTTACTCTTCATTGCCTACTTCTGGAATAAGTACAAGTGTCCCCAGTGCGGTCAAGTAGGAAAAAACATAGACAAAAAACCCGGACCTAAACCAATTTACGACTTGGATCAGCCCATTCTAAAGCCACCATCAAAAATATGCCCCTATTGCGCTGAAACCATCAAGCAACAGGCAATCGTCTGTCGTTATTGCGGGAAAGACCTCCACCACTGAAGAGGCTGATCCGCCCTTCCCTCCCCTACCCCGTTGAAAAAGTAATTACGTCAGCAGAAAGCAGATGATCCCGAATGAGCATCGCGGGGTAATGAAGAATTTTGTACTACCATGATATGGAGGGAATATGAATACTGTTCAGACTACAGAGTTTATCATCGATAGTGACAATTCCGCCTGGGAGCTGCTGGAAAAGACTCTACGGGAAGGTGCACCAGAAGGTTTGCTCGACATCCGGTTTGATGGCTGGCCCAAGCTAGTATTTTGCCTAAAAGGCGACAAGTTCGATTCATCCCTGACAATCAAAACGATGAATTACTTCGTCGAATTGCAGCGAAATATCAATTGCTCTTATGCCCAATTGAAGTACAATCGGCCTAACGCGATTGGATTATCCAATTCCGAACGGGATAGCCTAGAGCTCATAGTTAAGGTTGATAAAGGCTCGTCTATTTTCGAGGTCAACTTTCAACAGGCTTTTGAGGGACTTTTAAAGGGGATCGTTGGCAAAATGACTGGCACGGAGATGTTGTATACTATTCTCGGCGTTGGGTTAATCTATGGCACGGTCACGGTGCTAAAGAATTACATCGATCAGCAGGGTAAAAACAAACAGATCGATATGATCCAGGCATTAAGCGTCCAGGAAACTGAGAAAATGAAGTTAATCGTCGAGGCTGCCAAGCGGCAACCGCAACTGGCACCCATCTACGCCGATGCTGAAGAGACTTACAACGATCTGCTTCGTAGTACCATTGAAGCTGATTATCTGGAAGTGGGTAAATATCGCCTGCAAAGGGATATTGCCGAACAAATGCTCAGGCAGAAGCGGGAAAAGTCGGTCGAGGTTCAGTTGAACGGCTATTACCGCATCCTCAGTGTGGACAGCTCTAAAAAAGAAGGCTTCACGGTTGGGCTCAGATCGGCAGATGATCAACGCGAGTTCCAGGCGGTACTTGATGATAATTTTGTATTCAGAAGGGATGCCAATCTGGAACTTATCAAGAATGCAGAATGGGGTAAGACCGATATTCATTTACGCATTAATGGCAAAGAGCTCCGCGGGGCAATTCAACAAGCCACAATCATCGAAGTCATTATTGACAACATCAAGTAACACAAAAATGAGGGGCAAACATCGCCCCTCATCCAGGTTCAAACCAACCGAAATTTTCACGGCGCAAATCCATCAAACCAACCTTGAAAACATTCCTTCTCCACCCTCCCGTCAACCATTCGCCAATCATCGTCGCGGTCATTTATCGCATTTCCCCCTACTTGTTTATCCTCCCCCCCTTTAACAGGACGACGGAACTGTTCTGGGCGGTAACGGTCCTTACTACGTCTCCAACAACAAGAACGGCAACGCGGGCTACCCTTGGGCGCTGGACATCCCGCAGGGATGGAAGTGGCCGACGGAGACGATCGATATCGTGACGGCGTATCCGAACTTTGCGGCATGGGTCCAATCGAGCGGCAAGCTGCAAACCACGTGGTATCTCTCGCCAAACAGTGCGAAGGTTTATCCGTAAGAAGCGCCCGACAGGTACGACAACGAGAGTGGGCCGCCCGGATATTCCGGGCGGCCCACTCTCTATATGGGTCGCCTTTATTGACCTTGCAGAGTTTTTCTAATAGTCTTCAGCCTTCAACCTATCAACCTGAGTAGTTACTTCTGCTTGCTCTCCCGGATGCTCATGATTTACTCCTCTTTGCAGGTTTCAAGGCAGCGGTTTTGATTTTAATTGATGTTTTTTGAGCGCCACTGCGACGCTGGTGAAATTTTCGGGACAACTCGTCCCACTCTATGGTCAGGGAGCCATTGGTCGTTTCATGCTGTTTTTCCCAGTTTGCCAGCAGGTCAAAACAGGCGTGATCGATGTAATCAAGTTTATCAAGGTGCACGTGAACATCTGTTCCGGAGCGTACCTGTTCCAATGCCGCGGCAAGCATGGGGAGGCGAATCAGGGTGGCGGAACCGGTCAACCGGAGGTGCACTGAGTTTTTGTCCACATCATCTCTGTATTCGATATCGAGTTGCGAGAAGACATAGAGCAGTTTGAACAGCGATAGCAGCAGTCCCAAGACCACCCCTTTGAGCAGATCGGTGCCGACTATCACAAAAATAGTCACTGCGTAAATAGCCACTTCGCTCTTGCCGAACTCGAGAAGCTTCGGCACAGCCTTCGGATACGCAAGCTTATAACCGGTGAAGACCAGCACGGCGGCAAGGCTGGACACCGGGATATAGCGGAGCGTGAACGGCAGCACGGCGGCGAACAGCAGCAGCCATAACCCATGAAAAATTGCCGAAGCGCGGGTTTTTGCGCCGGCTTCGATGTTGGCGCTGGAGCGAACGATAACTCCTGTCATCGGCAGGACTCCGAGGAGTCCGCAGATGATGTTGCCTACCCCTTGTGCCGACAATTCCTTATCATACTTTGTTCGCTCTCCCTGATGCATCTGATCAACAGCGCTGGCGCAGAGCAGCGTTTCGGCGCTGGCGATGAACGCTACCGAGACCGCAGCAATCAGGATCGGTGTTTCAAACAGATGAGTGAGGCTATCGAGAGTCGGGTATTGTATCACCGACCAGATATTGTCCGGCACAATAACGTAGTTGATCTTGAGTTTGAAATAGGCCGCAGCTAGTACCGCAATCACAACGGCGATCAGCGGCGCCGGCAATACCTTGAGTTTTTTTGGCGCGTATGCGCCCCACAGGGCCATAACCGAAATACTCAAGATGCCGATGTAGAGTGCGTGGAGCGGAGCACCGCCATTAGATACGGCATTGTTCAGTGCATTGGGAATAGCCAGCAGATTGTCGATTCCCTTGCCGATGGGCTTGCTGTCAAGCATGACATGAAACTGCCCGGTCAGAATCAATAGCCCGATCCCGGCCAGCATGCCGTGAATAACGGCGGGTGAAACTGCACGAAACCACTGCCCCAGTTTGAGCAGGCCGGCGGTGAGTTGGAGCACTCCTGCCAACAGAATGATCACACCTAGCATCGGCAGGCCGTGCTGCTGTACCAGCTGCCACACCAGTACCGTCAGACCCGCGGCGGGGCCGCTCACCTGGAACGGTGAACCTGCCAGGAACCCGACAACGAGTCCTCCAACGACACCGGTAATGAGCCCCGCTGTCGGCGGCACACCGGAGGCGATGGAGACCCCCATACAGAGCGGCAGAGCCACCAGAAAAACGACAACGGAAGCCATCGCATCCTTGCCGAGCCACGCTTTAATACCTGATTGCACGGACGATACTGCCTTGGACATGCGGTTTATCCTTATATGAGTAATTGAGTTAGGCTTCAGGAGGTTAGGCTCTGAGCGGTACGTTTTCCATGACCCAGGTTGCGACAGATTCGGTGGAGGTGCCCGGGGGCATTCCGGTGACACTATACATAACTATCCCGGAATTTGCCAGAGATAGAGAGGTCAATTGAATCTATTGACTATCACGAATTTGGGGGGAGGCATTATGCCCCCCTCAGAGAGGCTGAGATCAGAAGGTTTTCAAGCCAGCAATTCACGGATTCATCGTCGTCACGGTGAATCCGTGGCCACGGGAGCGAAGAATGATGGTGCCGTCCAGATCGGTACGAAAGAGCGCAATCCGCCGAGCATTAAGCCGCTCCAGGGTCTGGGGCGCCGGGAGGTGGAAGCTGTTGCCGTACCCTGCGGAGATGAGAGCCACCCGGGGAGCAACCGCCTGCAGAAAAGGTTCCGAGCTGGAGTAGCGGCTGCCGTGGTGCCCGACTTTGAGAATATCCCCCTTCAGCCGTTGAGAATCTTTCAGGAGCAACGCCTCGGTTCGAGTGCCGATGTCTCCGGTGAAGAGAATTGAGATATCCCGCCAGAGCAGCCGGAATACCAGGGAATCATCATTTACGTCCCCCTTCTCCGCCTGATCGGATACGGGTGCCAGCGGTTCGATCCTCCCCTCCCCTACCATCAGCGGCAGCGATGAACTGCTGATCCTGACGATGGGAACCTTCCACTTCAGCAACGCAGCACGGAGTGCTCTATAATCATCACTCTCCTCGTTCCGGCCGCTCTCCAGGAACTGCCCCACGGGGAAGTTCTCGATGATGAACGTGAGTCCCCGCAGATGATCCGGGTGGGGGTGTGTCAGCGCCACGACGTCCAGACGGTCCACCCCCAGGGCCCAGAGCGCCGGTGCCAGCAACCGCTCCCCGGTATCCGCTCCCCCCTCCCGCAGGCTCCCGCCTCCATCCACCAGCAGGGTCTCACCGGCGGGCAACCTGACCAGGGTCGATTCCGCCTGCCCCAGGCTGAAGAACGCCACCTCCAGCTCTTCCCGGGAGACGCCCCCCCGGAGGAGATGTTCCCCGATTATGAACAGTATCAGGAGGGAGACGGTTACTCCTCTGCTCCTGCGCCCGGACAAAAACGTCACTGCCGCCAGCAGCAGAAGAGAACAGAGGAGATCCATGCGGGTCGGCGTCCAGTGGGGGAGGAGCGGCAGCTGCGCTAGAGAAATGATGATCCGGTCGGAGAGAAAGACAAGAAAACCGGCCATATCCAGAATGACTCTCGCCGTTCCCGGCGCCACAAAGACCAGCGGGAGCGCGGCAAAGCCCACCACCACCGCACCATACCCCATGAGCGGAACGATGAACAGATTGGCGAGAATCCCGGTGGCGGAGCTCCGATGAAAGTAATAGGCCACCGGCACCAGGGTGGCGACGATGGCAGCAAGAGAGGCAGCCATGAGGAGGAGAAGCGTCCCCACCATCCCCCGCTCCCACCTCTGAATCGGCTTCATGAAAAGTGGGGCCAAGACGATGAGCCCCCAGATGGCGAGGAAGGAGAGCTGAAAGGAAAGGTCAAAGAGAAGGGGAGGATTGATTCCCAGGAGAAGCGACGCCGCAACGATGAGAAGGTTGATCGGGTCGGTCTCCCGCTGCATCCAGAGGGCCAGCGCTCCCAGGACGATCATGATGACGGAGCGGGCCGTGGCCGGGGCTGCCCCGGAAAGGAAGAGATAGAAGAGCACCACCGGCACTCCCGCCAGGAGCACCCACCGGCGGAGATTGCATCGAAGCGCGAGGGTCTGGGAACAGCGCCCCAGGAGAAAGAGGAGCTGATAGACGGCCAAGGCCACCACCGCCACATGAAAGCCGGAGATGGAGAGGATATGATTGACCCCGGACCGGGTATAGGCGGCCTCGATGGCCGGCGTCACATACCCCCGGTCACCCAGGAGAAGCGCCCGGAGAATTCCCCCCTCTTCTTCGGGAACGGCAGCCGAGATGAAGGCGCCCAGCCGTCGCGCCAACGCATCGATCCCGTGGCGCAGCGGGAAGGAGGCTTTCCCCCGGATGAGGATCAGGTCGGCGCTCTCCCGGAGATTGCCGGTGACGAAGATCCCCTTCAGCGCCAGGAAGCGGACATGATCGAATTCACCCGGAAGACCATAGTTGCGGGGACGCCGGAGTTTCGTGACGAAGCGGACCCGATCTCCGGTTACCCAAGGGGTCCGTCCCTCCCGGACGTACAGGAGGAGTCGGCCGGCCACCGGGATGACCGTACCGTCCGCCGAGAGCCACTCGGTCCGGACCGTTACCCGGCAGCCGGTTTCGGTGCTCTCCGGCCGCTCATCGATGATCCCTTCCACGGTCCGTTCCCGGTCGCAGGCATACCATGCCGGGGTATGAAGAGTTATTTCCGGGGTCAGAACCGGCTGAAGGGCACGAATCCCCCAAAAAAGGGTAGAAAAGAAGAGGAGGAGAAAGAAGAGGGGACGTGTGGGGGTGAAGATTGCGGCAAAGGTCAGGAGAAGAAGCGCCGTCATCCCCCACAGGGGGACCGTTACCGGATAGAGCGCGGCCAGGGAGAGGCCAAGGATCGCACCCAGCAGGGGAATGAAGAGCGGCCGGGAGTTCATATCATGTACCCTTCACTTTTCACCATTCACTTTTCACCATTCACCCTTCACAATTCACAATTTACAATGTACCCCTATTCTGCCGCAGAGGTCATCCACGAACTGGCGGGCCGCACGACCCGAGCGATGCCCCCGCTGGGTAGCCCACCGGAGCGCGGAGAGGCGCAGGGTCTCCGGTGCCACCTTCACCCCGGCCTGAGCCGCATACCCCGCCACGATGGCCAGATACGTCTCCTGATCAAAGGGGTAGAAGCTGAGCTGCAGCCCGAAGCGGTCAGCCAGAGAGAGCCGGTCGGAGATCGCCTCTTCCGGGTGAATCTCTTCCCCCCGGGTATCCGCCGTCTGCTCCGGCATGAGGTGGCGCCGGTTGGAGGTGGCATAAATGAGGGTATTGGCGGGGCGTTCCTCCAGACCACCGTCCAGGAGGGACTTGAGCTCCTGGTACGAGGCGTCCCCCTGGGCAAAGGAGAGGTCATCGCAGAAGACGATGAAACGCCGGGGGTCATCCCGGAGGAGTTCCAACAGTTGCGGCAGGGTGGAGAGATCGGAACGCTCCACCTCAACGAGGCGCAACCCCCGTTCAGCGAACCGCTTGAGCAGACCCTTCACGCAGGAGGATTTGCCGGTCCCCCGCTCACCCCAGAGAAGGACGTTGTTGGCCGGGAATCCCGCCACGAACTGCTCCGTGTTCCGGAGCAGATCATCCAGCGAAGAGTCGATCCCCACCAGATCATTCAGCTCCACCAGATGGGGATGGCGCACCGGTGTGAGCACTCCCCCCCTCCCCCGCCGTTCCCAGCGGAAGGCGATCCATTGGGCAAAACAGGCGGGGTCGAAGTGAGTCGCCGGCTGGAACACCTCCAGCAACCCCTCAGCCCGGGCCAGTAGCGACTCCAGCCGCTCTGCCACGTTCTCCCACGATTTTTCGGCCATGACGTCAGATCCCCCTCAGCGAACAGCTCCGCTCCCACTCGTAGTAGCCGTCTCCGGAGATCGCCCAGAAGCTGCTGATCCGCTCTTCGTAGAAGAGGTGGTCGTCGCACTCCGCCTCGATCCGTTTCAGGAGGGAGCCGGAGATCAGCTCATGAAGGTTCAGGAACCGGTAAAAAGAGCGTATCCCGGCAAGATGCCTGGTCAGCTCCTCTATGGTGGGTTCCAGGGTGTTGACGATATACCAGTTAGCGGCAAAGGGCTTCACCGGCGATCGCACCTCGTCGAAGAGGTGCCACTGCTTGTACCCCACCACGAAGTCACGGATGAAATAGTCGGCGCTTCGGGCCAGTTCCGTGGCTATCTCCGGGTCCCCCCCCTCCGCCTGAAGCTCTTCGTAGAAGGTCATGAGCAGGTCCCGGCAGAGGCCGTCCACCCGGATTTCATCTTCGATGGTGGCTATGGCAAAATCGACTGGCTGTACATTCAGAGCGTTCATGAAACCTCACGTTCAATGTTGAGACAAAAACAACGCCCCGCGTCCTGGAGTGGATACGGGGCAAAACGAGACTCAGGGAGGGGGGAAATACTATGCGGCCAACCGCTGCTCTTCGTTACTTAACATCGCGGCTATGCTCAGATGATAATCCAGGTCAGGCCACTCAATGCCGGTTCCCCTGCAGATAAAACGATAATTCGACAGTTGCTTGAGTGAGGAGTTACGCAACTCCGGGTACCACTCCATGGGTGTGGATATGATCCGTTTATCGGCTAATTCCACATGCAGATAGGATTCATCGAAATGGACCTTTTTACCTTTCAGAGAAGAATTCATACCATTTCTCCACAAATAGATCTCGATGTATCTTGACCAGTGCCATAACTTTCTTCAAATCAGCCGGTTTGAAAAAATTCTCCGTCACCGTAAGGGTAGCCAATTCAATCCGGGCGTAGCCGTTGCCCTTTTCCACATGGATATGCAGAGGAAGATGTTCATTGGCATAGAAGAAAAATTTGAACCCAGCGTGAACAAGCAGCGTCGGCATGGAGTGAGAGTACGTAATTTATCCCAACGCGTCAAGAACTATGCCTGCACAAGGAGAAAAGTTACCGATTCAGCCTGGGGTCAAGGGCGTCCCGCAACCCTTCCCCCAGGAGATTATAGGCGAGAACCGTCAGGAGAATGGCAAGACCGGGGAAGAGGGAGAGCCACCAGGCGAACTCGATGTAATCTTTCCCGGCGGTGAGAATATTGCCCCAACTGGGGGTGGGGGGCTGGACCCCGATCCCCAGAAAGGAGAGGGCCGACTCGGTGAGGATGGCGCCGGCAACCCCCAGGGTGGCGGTCACCAGCACCGGGGAGAGGGCGTTGGGGAGGATATGATGCACGATGATCCGGAGATCCGAGGCCCCAAGACCTCGGGCCGCCAGAACGAACTCCCGCTCCCGGAGGGTGAGGACTTCGGCCCGAACCAGCCGCGCCACCCCCATCCAACCGGTGAGGCCGATGATGATCATGATGTACCAGATGGAAGGCTCCAGCATGGCGATGACCGCCAGGATCAGGAAGAAGGTGGGAAAGCAGAGCATGATATCCACCAACCGCATGAGGAGGGAATCCAGCCAGCCGCCGTAAAAACCGGCCACAAGACCGACGGAAGTCCCGATGAGGACCGCTATCCCCACCGCCACGAAGCCGACCTTGAGAGAAACCCGGGCACCGTAGATAACCCGAGTCAGGACATCCCGCCCCAGTTCGTCGGTGCCGAACCAATGCTGGGACGACGGCGCCAGCAGCACATGCCAGGCGTCCAGGTGGGACGGGTCATAGGGGGTGATGAACGGCGCCAGAAACGAGAGGAGAAAGAGGAACCCCACGACCACCCCCCCGGCCAGGGCCGGCCGGTTCCGGCAAAATCGTTTCCAGACGACGGATATGAAGTAGCTGTTACGAAACATACTTATCCCCCCCCATGCCGGATGCGCGGGTCGGCCAGGGCATAACAGAGGTCGGCCAGCAGGTTCCCCACCAGGGTCAGTCCGGCGCCGATGACCAGGATTCCCATGACCAGCGGATAGTCCCGGGCCATGACCCCCATGAAGAAGAGCTGCCCCATGCCGGGGATGGCAAAGATGGTCTCGAAGATGACGCTCCCGCCGATGAGACCGGGAAGGGAAAAACCGAGGAGGGTGATGATGGGGAGGAGCGCGTTGCGCAGGGCGTGCTTGAGGATCACGGTCCGCTCGCTCAGCCCCTTGGCCCGGGCCGTGGTGATGTAATCCTGACCGATGACCTCCAGCATGGTGGAGCGCATGTAGCGGGAGAGTCCGGCCAGGCTGCCGAAGGAGGCCACCCCCAGGGGAAGGATGAGATGCCGCGCCAGGTCCAGGAGCCAGGGAAACGGCGCCAGCCGTTCGCTCCCCAGGGAGTGGAGCCCGGAGATGGGGAGCCACTCCAGCTTAACCCCGAAGAGGTACATGAGAAGCAGCGCCAGCCAGAAGGTGGGCATGGCAAACCCCAGGAAGACGAAGAGGGTGAGCCCCTTGTCCAGCAGGGTACTGCGCCGCACCGCCGCCAGGATGCCGATGGGGAGCGCCAGACCGAATTCCAGAACCAGGGCGATGAGGTTCAGGGAGAGGGTAACCGGAATCCGTTCCCTGATCTTGTCCATGACCGGCCGGTTGTCCGGAGCAAAGGAGCGACCGAAATCCAGCCGGGCGATTCGCCCCAACCAGAGGCCATACTGGACATGGAGCGGCTTGTCCAGCCCATAGAACTCCCGAAGCCGCTGGCGAGTCTCGGCGGTGATCTTGGGACTCATGGCGGTCTGCATCTCCACCGGCTCGCCGGGGGCCAGATGGATCACCGTGAAGGTAATCAGGGTGATCCCCAGGAGCAGCGGGAAGAGCATGGCGATCCGTTTGAGAAGATAGGCTGCCATAAAACAGATTTACCCCTTCATATTACGGACAGACGGGATGTCCCAGTATCGTTGAATCGAGGTACGTGGTCAGATTGCCGACCAGGATCGGTTCCGGCCGCTCTGCGGCAACAACTCTCTCAGGTTGCGCCGGATACGTCCGCTTCACCGCTACCTTGCGGCGGCGGGCCATGGTTGCGGTCACGGCACGCCGGTGCCGGGGCACGACCCTGCGGCAATTTGCAGGCTGAGACTCTTCAATTTTCCGTGGCGGCGGGAGGAGGGTCGGTGGAGCCTCTTTGTGCGGGGCTTCTTCCCGCTTGCGGGCCGTCTCTTCTCCCTTTCTCCGGGGTGGATCCATCTGCAGCCGTTGGGCTTCCACCTCCTTGCGGGCCTCGGCCAACAGCTCCTTGTCGGCCACGATCTTCACGGAGAGCTCGTCCAGGGCCGTTCCCACAACCTTAAAAGAGTCGTCCTGGTTCTCTCCCGGCTTCAGCGTAATCCGGGCGGTTTTTTCCCTGACTCCGTTTCCGGTTTTCCAGGCAATGGTGTATTCAACGGTCACCTCCCCCTCATACTTGCTGGAAAAGCGCCAGATATGGTCACAATTCACGGCGCCGGCAGGGGGGCAATTGTCGGCAAAACTGAACTCGATGCCGTTCAAGGCCCCGTCATCCGGCGTCTGCCAGGGGGACCAGTCACGGGCATGAGAGAGTCCCGACGACCCGCATACCAGCAGTGCCAACAGAGATGGCGTCAGGAAGCATTTCAGAGGGTTATTGCGCATATCTCTGCTCTTTCTTGGGGACATACCACCTGATGAAATCATAGCTGATCCCGGCCGGGGCCGGCACGATCCCCCGGACCCGGGCGCTCACGGTGGGGAGGGCGTCGGGGACGTACAGGAAAGTATAGGGTTGCTCTTGGGCCAGGATCTCCTGAATCCGCCAGTAGCAGCGCTGTCGCTCTTTCTGATCGAAGGTTCCCCGTCCCGCCACGATGAGCCGGTCCACCTCCTCGTTCTTGTAGCCGATGAAATTCAGCTCCTTCTTGCCGCTCTTGCTGGAGTGCCAGACATCGAAGATATCCGGGTCCTGTCCCAGGGTCCACCCCAGGATCACCGCCTCGAAGTTTCGCGTATCGATGAAGTGGGTAATGAAGGAGGCCCACTCGATGACCCGGATCTTCATGTCGATCCCCACGGACCGGAGCCGCTGCTGGATGATCTGTGCGCTCTTCAATCGCTCGGCATTCCCCTGGTTGGTCAGGACCGTAAACTGAAACGGTTTCCCCCCCTTGTCCAGAATGCCGTCACCGTCCGTGTCGCGCCACCCGGCCTGGGCCAGGAGTCGGCGCGCCTCGGCCGGATCATAGGCCGGGTCGATGATGTGGGGATTCCAGGCCCAAGTTCCCGGTTTGTACGGCCCCTTGGCTGTCTGTCCCATCCCCAGGAGCACCCCCTGGATGAGCTCCTCCTTGTTGATGGCATGGGTCAGGGCGCGCCGTACCCGGAGGTCACTGAAGAGGGGATTCCGGAGATTGTACCCCATATAGACATAGGATGAGGCGGGATAGCGGTACTTGTTAAAGTGCTCCAGGAAGCTCGCGCCTACGGTCTGACGCTGGTACTGCACCGGGGTCAGATTCATCATGTCGATGCCGCCGGCCTTCAACTCCAGGTACATGGTGGAGCTATCCGGGATGAGCCTGTCCACCACCCGGTCCAGGTACGGCCTCCCCTCGAAGTAACCGTCAAAGGACTCCAGGGTGATCTGCTGCCCCGCCACCCACTCCTTCAGCCGGTACGGCCCGGTACCCACCGGTCGCCGCGCCAGGTCGGTGCGGGTGATATCCTTCCCCTCCAGCAGGTGGGCAGGAAGGATACTGCTTCCCCAGGAGGCCAGGGCCGGGGCAAAGGGGTGATCATAGGTGACCCGGACGGTGTAGGGGTCCGGACACTCCACCTTCTTGACCTGCTTGAAATCCTCGGCATAGGAGGTGGGGGTCTTGGGGTCGATGGTGACCCCATAGGTATAGAGGACGTCACGGCCGGTAAATTCGTGACCGTCCTGCCACTTGACCCCTTGACGGAGGTGAAAGGTGATGACGAGCCCGTCGGGGGAGACCTCCCAGGAGCGAGCCAGATCCCCCACAAGATTCAGCTCCTTGTCGTACTTGACGAGCCCGTTATAGATGTAGCCGGCAATGGAGTGGGAGGCGGCGTCGGAGGCCAGCAGGGGGATGAGGGTGGACGCCTCGCCGATGGAACCGGTGACGAGAGTGTCACCGGTGGCCGGAATACCGGCGCTCCGCTGCCGGGGGATACCAGGGGGATCAGGCTGATTACAGCCGGAGAGGAGCAGCAAAGAGCAGAGGAGCAGGCGGACCAGCCGCACGCTCATCGATCTCCGCTCTCGGAGTGGATCTTTTTCAACCGTTCCAGATACTCCTTCTTCTCCGGCTCCTGTTTAATGAGTTTGCGGTAGGTTGCGATGGCGTTATCATATTCCCGGCTGGCGTAGTACGCCTCGGCCAAATGCTCCAGGATCGCAGGATCGTCGGCAACCACCGTGAGGGCTCGCTGCAGGTTGACGATGGCCAGGTCGTACTTCTTCATCTTGTAATAGACCCACCCCAGGCTATCCAGGATGAAGCCGTCACCGGGAGTCACCTCCAGGGCGTGATTGATGTACCCCAGAGCCTCGGTGAGATGAACCCCCATATCGGCATAGGTGTACCCCAGGTAGTTCAGAGCCTGGGCATCGTCGGGGACCATGGCAATGACCTTTTTCATCATGGCGATGGACTCCTCTCTCTTCCCGGTCTTATCGTAGAGTATCCCGATATTGAAGAAGAGCCGGGGCTCCTTGGGAAAATCATCCGCCACCCTCAACAGGACCTCCACCCCTTTCTGCTGCTCCCCCAGGGAGTCAAGGTACCGGGAGAGGAGCAGATACGGTTCCACCCCCCCTGTTTTAGCCTCCGCAGCCCTCGTGAGGAGGGCCAGCCCCGCCTGGGGGTTCCCCTGCTCCTTATAGAGGTAGGCGATATGGCTGAGAGCCTCCAGATAGACCGGCGCGGTGGGGGGAATTTTCAGAAACTCCTCCAGAGCCTTGGCATTTAGTTCCTTCCCCTCGTAGGCCGATGCCAGATAGAAGCGGAGTTGCCAGGAATCGGGCTCCTTTTCCAGAAGCGATGCGAAGAGCGCCACGGCGTCGTCATACCGTTCAAGCTCCAGGTAGAGAAGGCCGATTTTTCGCTGGATGTCGTTGCTCCCATGCCCGGATACCACCAACTCCTTGAGCATTGTCAAGGCATCCTCGTATCGCTGCTGCTGGATGAAGAGCTGAATGAGATGCTGACGGACAACGGCGTTGTCCGGATTGTTTTCCAGAAGGGTCCGGTAGGTGACAACGGCGTCGTCGGTGAGCCCCTGGGATTCCTGGGAAATCCCCAGATCGATGAGCGCCTGCTCGAAGTCGGGCTTGGAAACCAGTGCCCGCTTGTAATAGACGATGGCCTCCTTGGAGAGCTTCATCTGCTCGTAGCTCTTCCCCAGGTAGTAGTTTACCAAGGTGGAATCGGGGTCCCGCTCCAGGTATGATTTCAGGATTTTCACCGCCTTGTCATACTCCAACAGTTTGACGTAGGCGACGGAGAGATGCAGATAGGCGTCTTCCTTGGCAGGGTCCAGCTCGATGGCCTTGAGATAGTGAGGCACCGACTCTTCATTGCGCCGGACCATGGTGAAGAGATTTGCCAAGAGGAGCTGGGCCTGACGACTCTCCGGGTCCAGTACCACCGATTTTTCAGTGGCAACGATGGCCTCCTGAATCCGGCTGCTCTTCATATGGATACCGGCGGCGGCCAGATAGAGATACGCCGCATCAGGGTCATCTTCCATGGCGGTTCCGATGAGCTGGAGCGCCCCGTCCGGGTCCCCCTCCAGAAGCCGCAGACGCGCCCGGGAGTACTGATAGAGCGCCCTGCTCTTCAGCTCCCGGGGAGTAACGATCTCATCCTGAGCGGCGGAGAGGGGGATCGTTTCCGTGGTTGCGCACGAGGTCAGGGTAACGGTAAAACAGAGAGTAAGGAGGAGGTGAAGAATAAGTTGCCTATCCATGGGAAATCCGTTAATAAAATAGCACCCCTTGAGATGAAGGGGCGCAGGAGAAAAGGTGCCGGTCAAACGACCAGATGCAAGCGGTAAGGTCCGGAGGGCTCTTTGCCGTCACGTTAGGCAACGTAGCACAAAAAAGCGGAACCGGTCAAATAAAGAAACAGGAAAGTTCAATGATCGAAAACGTGATCGACTCTCTGCTGAAACCGGCCGCCTACCCCGATCCGACGCCGGACGTCCGACTGATCCAGACCCACGTCTCCTTCATCTTTGTCACCAAGCAGTTCGTCTACAAGGTCAAGAAGCCGGTGGAGCTGGGTTTCCTAAACTTCACGACCCTGGAACGCCGACAGTTTTACTGTCACGAAGAGCTCCGCCTGAACCGCCGCCTGGCCCCGGAGATCTACCTGGAGGTGGTTCCTGTTCGGCTGACACCCCGCGGCGCCTCGTTGTGCGGTGACGGCGAGGTCATCGACTATGCCGTCAAGATGCTCCGTCTTCCCGAAGAGCTGATGATGAGCCGGCTCCTGGCAGAGGGGGGAGTTACCGCCACTCAGGTCAGATGCTTGGCAAGGATCGTGGCCCGCTTCCACCTGGCTGCGGCCACCGGGCCGGAGATTGCCCGTTATGGCGAACCAGAAGCGATCCTCGCCAACTGGGAGGAAAATTTCACCATCGTAGCGCCGTTTGTGGGGCGGACCATAAGCCGGGAAGATTTCCGTCTCATCCGCGGGTGGGTCCGGGAGTTCCTTGACGGAAACATGCTCCTCTTCCAGCGCCGGGTTACCGATGGGTTCATCCGCGAAGGGGACGGAGATCTTCATGGCGGGAACATCTGCCTCACCGACCCGCCGGTGATCTTCGACTGCATCGAGTTCAACGAGCGATTTCGCTGCCTGGACACGGCGGCGGACATCGCCTTCCTCCTCATGGATCTGGAGTATTACGGCGCGGGGCGCCTGGTTAAGGAGTTCGTGGCAGAGTACTGCGCCATCACCAAAGATCCCGGCGCCGGGGAACTCCTCCCCTTCTATGAGCTCTACCGGACCGTTATCCGGGGAGAGGTGGAGAGCATCAAGTCGGGGCAACAAGAGCTCTCACCGGAAGAGCGGGAAGAGGCAGGGGAGAGTGCCCGGCGGCACTTCCGTCTGGCCCGTGGCCTGATCATCCGAGAAAACCTTTCCCCGACCCTCTTCATCACCTGCGGTCTCAGCGGCAGCGGCAAGAGTGCCCTGGCCTCTGAGCTCTCCCTGCAACTGGGGCTGGATCATTTTTCTTCGGACCGGCTGCGCAAGCAGCTTGCCGGCCTCACACCCACGGAGCGCTGCAGCGATGACCAGCGTGACGCTCTCTACGGTCACTCCTTCACCCGCAAGACCTACGACCGACTCCTGGAGGCGGCCCAAGAGGCCCTGCGTGAAGGGAGGAATGTCATCGTGGACGCCACCTTCCGGGAACGACGGGAGCGGATGGCGTTTCACCATCTGGCTGCCACCCATGGGGTCCGCTTCGTGATCCTCCGGCTCCGCGCTCCTGAAACAGTGATTCTGGAGCGTCTCCAGGCCCGGGAACAGCAGCGGGACGTGATCTCCGATGCCCGTGAGTCGGTCTATTTCAGTCAGAAAAACGAATTCGAGCCCCCCGAAACCTTCGAGGGAGAACTAATGGTTGTCGACACGACGCAAACTTTATTGCATACTGTGGATGCGCTACTGACCTCACTGGGAGTTCTGCCATGTGGCCACAACTGAAACAACTCCTCCTGACACGTCTCCGATTCCGTGAATCGTGGATTTTGTTCTTCGTGTTCGGTCTGATCATGATGAATTACCCCTTCATCAGCATCTTCAACAAGCCGACGCAACTCTTCCAGATCCCGATCCTCTATCTCTACCTCCAGGTCGGCTGGGCTGTCTCCATTTTCGTCATCTGGCTCTTCAACAAGGCCAATAATGAAGACGACCGCGACGGCGCCCCGAAAGAAGGACCTTGATGCTCCAGCCGGAACTGGTTATCGGAGTATCCCTCCTCTATATTCTGCTGTTGTTCATCATCGCCGCCTGGGCCGACAAGCGCCAGGCGTCCGGGCGAAGCGTTGTCGCCAATCCCCATATCTACTCCCTTTCCATCGCCGTGTTCGCCACCGCCTGGACCTACTACGGCAGCGTGGGGAAGGCCGCCACCACCGGACTCGACTATCTCCTCATCTATCTGGGCCCCTCCCTCACCGCCTTTTCCTGGTGGTTCATGCTGCGCAAGACGGTGCGGATCTGCCGCGAGAACAATATAACCTCCATCGCCGACTTCATCGGCTCCCGCTACGGCAAGTCCCAGCGCCTGGGGGGGCTGGTGACTCTCATCGCCGTGCTGGGGATCATGCCGTACATCGCCCTCCAGTTGAAAGCGGTCTCCACCTCCTTCGAGATTCTCTGCGGCCAACCTCATGTCTCCATCCCGCTCCCCGGGGGAGGTGACGTCCCCGTGGGGAGCAGCGCCCTGGCGGCGGGGATACTGGCGCTCTTTGCCGTCCTCTTCGGCGCTCGGCGACTCTCTTCCACCGAGCGGCACGAAGGGCTGGTGGCGGCCATCGCCCTGGAGTCGGTGGTCAAGCTCTGCGCCTTCCTGGTGGTGGGGATTTATGTCACCTTCTTCCTCTTCGACGGCTTTCACGACATCTTCGGCCGAATGGCCGCCGCATATCCGGAACGACTGGACCACCTGACTACCCTGGGAGATCCCGGTGAGGTCTCCTACGCCTCCATCTTTTCCATGCTGGCCATCTCCATGGGGGCGATCATGCTCCTCCCCCGCCAGTTTCATATCATGGTCATCGAAAACGCCGACGAACGCCATATCAGGAAGGCCATGTGGCTCTTCCCCGCCTACCTCTTTCTCATCAATCTCTTTGTCATGCCCATAGCCTTGGCCGGTATCCTCTTCACCGACTCCGGCGCCGGCGCCGACTTCTACCTCCTCTCCCTCCCCCTGAAGGCGGGACACCCCTGGCTGGCGCTCCTGGCCTTCCTGGGAGGGTTCTCCGCCGCCGCCGGAATGGTGATGGTGGAATCCATCGCCGTCAGCACCATGCTGCTGGATCACCTCCTCATGCCGCTTTTGGTCCGGATCGCCCCCAACGGCTGGTTTCCCGGACTGTTCCTGAACCTGAAGCGGTGCGGCATCGTCCTTGTGGTCTTTTTGGGGTATCTCTACCTCAACGTGGTGGCTGATAAGTACATGCTCGTGAACATGGGGATCATCTCCTTCGTGGCCGCGGCCCAGTTCGCCCCCGCCTTCATCGGCGGACTCTACTGGCGTCGCGGGAACAAGTCCGGCGCCCTGGTGGGGATGTCCCTGGGGTTCATCCTCTGGTTCTACACCCTGCTCCTCCCCTCTCTCATCCAGAGCGGGTGGTGGAAGAGCCGTCTCCTGGAGGAAGGGCTCTTCGGCATCCCCCTCCTCCGCCCCACCGCCCTCTTCGGCCTTGAGGAGTTCGACCTGAATACCCATGCCGTCTTCTGGACTCTCCTCTTCAATCTGGGGGGGTATCTGATTTTCTCCATCCTCATGCCCCAGGGGGAGCGGGAGCAGGAACCGGCAGAGAAATTCGTGAATGTGTTCAAGCCCCGGGAAGAAGAGTCCTGGGAGCGAAAACGTTTTTCCAAGCCGGTCACCATCATCCAGTTCGCCGACCTCATGGCCAAATTTGTGGGGGACGAGCAGGCCAACAGCGCCATTGCCGCCTATCTGGGAAACCGGGAGATCGACAAGAACGGCCGGGTCTCCGAGTTCGAACTCCCGACGCTCAAACGGTTCATCGAAAAGACCCTGGCCGGGGCGGTGGGGGCCGCGGCGGCGGGAGCCATCGTGGAGAGTTACCTCTCCGACATCGGTTCCCGGATGGAGTCCTTTTACGATGTCTTCCGCACGGTCCGGACTTCTCTGGAGGAGAGCCGCGAATCACTCTATTTCCGACTGCGCGCCTCGGAGATCATGAGCCGGACGCTCGATCTCCAGATCATCATCGACGACCTCCTGGAGCTGATCCGGACCGATTTCGGCTTCAACCTGGTGCTGGTCAGACTCGCCACCGCAGGGGGGGTCCTGAAGGTCAGAGGGTTCCGTGGGATCGATATCCGGAAGATTACCCGCACCGACTGGGTGGCTGCGGTGGACACCTACGTGGGGGAAGCCTTTCTCACCAACAAGATCCAGTTCGAGAACGACGTGAACCACGCCACCAAGCAGGTGAGCCGCGACCTCATGGAAACGGCGGGGGTCCGCTCCTTCGCTCATATCCCCATCGCCCGCCAGGGTGAATCCCCCATCGGCATCCTGTCGGTCTTTTCCCAGGATATCGTCGGTCTCTTCACCGAGGATTTTCTCAAGCTGCTGGCCAGCCTGGCGGGGCAACTAGCCCAGGCCGTCACCATCGTCTTCGAGATGGAGGCCCGGGAGCGGGAGCGCAAGGCCAAGGAACAGGCCCTTCTGGAGAATGCCCGGGTCCTGCGTGACATGGAGATCGCCAAGCAGATTCAGCGCTCCCTCCTCCCCACCACCCCGCCGAACCTGCCTGGATTGCAGATCGCCGGGAGCTGTCTTCCCGCAGCCCATGTGGGGGGAGACTACTTCGACTACTTCCTCAGGGAAGACGACACTCTGGATGTGGTCATAGCCGATGTCTCCGGACACAATGTGGGGGCCGCCCTCATCATGACCGAGACCCGCAGCGTGCTCCGTGCCCATGTGCAGCAGGCGGTCTACCCCGGCGAGCTGATGCGGCGTCTCAACGAAGTCCTGTACGAGGATCTGAGCCGCTCCGAACTCTTCATCAGCATGTTCTATGTGAGCTACACTTTCGAGAGCAGCCTGCTCCGCTACGCCAACGCCGGACACAACCGGCCGCTCCTGCTGAAACGGGAGGAGACGGAGTGCAGCGATCTGGACGCGGAGGGGCTGATTCTGGGAGTACTGCCGGACGTCACCTTCGAGGAGAAAACTGTACAGCTGGGGCCGGGGGACCTCCTTCTGCTCTACACCGACGGGATCATCGAATCCCAGAACAGCAGCGGGGAATTTTTCGGCATCCAGCGACTCAGCCGGACCCTGAAACTCCGCCGCGACGACACACCCGACGCCATTATCTCTGCGTTGTTCGAGGACCTCGACGAGTTTCTCGGAGACGCTCCGCCCGACGACGATATCACCCTGGTCGCACTGAAACTGGCAAAAAACTGACCCTGCGACCATTACCAATCCCAGGAGGAAACCATGAATCTGGACATCGCCGAACCAAAAAAGCTGGTGGTCATAACCATCAAGGAAGAGCGTCTCGACGCCCACAACGCCGCTGACCTGAAGGCCGAACTCCTGGCGCTCTTCGAACAGGGAAAGAAGAACATCCTCATCAACCTCCAGGACGTCCGGTTCATCGACAGCTCCGGTCTCGGCGCCCTGGTTTCAGGCTTCAAAAACGCCATTACCAACCAGGGGAGCCTGAAACTGGCGGGGCTGCAACCCCAGGTCAAATCCATGTTCGAACTGACCCGGCTGCACCGGGTGTTCGATATCTATCCCACCACTGCGGACGTCCCGGAACTCCCCTGAGCGAGGACCCCATGGAGAAGAACCGGATCGAAATCGATATCAAGATTCCGAATCAGACCCGGTATCTGCGCCTCATCGGCAAGATCGGAGAAGAGTTGGCCATCGGGCTGGACGAGTACGCGGGGAATCGGAATACCCTGGCGTACTACATCAACCTGGTGCTCACCGAATCGGTGATCAATACCATAACCCATGCCAATGCCTGCGACCCGAACAAGATCGTGCACCTCAGCATCGGTATCGAACAGGATGATCTCGTAATCAGGGTTTTTGACGAGGGAAAGGGGTTCGATATCAACGAGGTGCCCCCTCCGGATTTTGAAGACCTGGCGGAGGGAGGACGGGGGGTCTTCCTCATCCGCTCCATCATGGATTCGGTGAACTACCGAAAAAAAGGGTCCGAAAACGTGCTGGAGATGAGGAAGAGTCTGGTAAAAGGTGAGAAGTGAAAGGCTGACTGAAGGTGAATGGTGAATAGCAGGAAGTGAATGGTGAATAGTGAATGGTGAAAAGTGCAACGGCACGAGAGGCTCTTTTCACCATTCACGTTTCACCATTCACGTTTTAGACGTTTCACCATTCACCATTCACCATTCACCATTCACATGTTAGACGTTTCACCGTTGACGTTTCTCAGTAATAAGCACCATCGTTACCCCGAGGATGAACATGGGGAGGCTCAGGAGTTGCCCCATGGAGAGGGAGCCGAAGAGGAGGCCGATCTGGGCGTCCGGCTCCCGGAACAGCTCCACGAAGGAGCGGAACAGACCGTACCCGGCGATAAAGCTCCAGAAGACGACACCGTCGGGAGGATTCCTTCGCGAGGTGAGCCAGAGAATGAGGAGCAGGAGCGGTCCCTCCAGGAGCGCCTCGTAGAGTTGCGAAGGATGCCGGGGAGAAGGACCGCCGCCGGGGAAGATCATCCCCCAGCGGACCGTGGTGGTTCTGCCGTAGAGCTCCCCGTTGATGAAGTTGCCGATCCTACCGAAGAAGAGCCCCACCGGTCCCGCCATGAAGCCGATATCCGCCATCCGGAAGAAGGGGATTTTTTTCTTCCGGGCATACAGCACCCCCCCGATGATGGCTCCGGTTACCCCGCCGTGAAACGACATCCCCCCTTCCCAGATGGCAATGGCCTTCAGGGGATGCTCCAGATAAAATGAAAAGTTATAAAAAAGGACATACCCCAGCCGTCCCCCCAGGATAATCCCCAGGGCCACGGTGAAGATCAGATCGGCCACGTCATCCCGGGTGAGGGGGAGGTTGCGCCGCTTTACCCCGGCGGAGATGATGAAATACGCTGAGACGAAACCTAGAATGTACATGAGCCCATACCAACGGAACGCCAGGGGACCGATCTGGAGGAATATGGGGTCGATTTCAGGGAACTGCATGGAAGCTACCTCGGGAGTGATTTTTCGCTAACCTACCAGTAAAGCTCAGGGGAGTCAACGGCAGTTGAACCACGGAGACACGGAGAAAAATCGGGTTGTACCTTCGTCTATTCCACAAAGACCACTGAAAGATCAATCTCCAGATCCGGGAAAATCCCTACACGCAATCGATCCGTATCCGGATATTCCGATGGTGGACCATACAAGCCGACGGCTTCAAGGGAAAAGACCGTCACGGTCCGTGCTGACGGATCAACGAGCCAGTATTCCCGAACCCCTGCCCTCTCATATCGAACAAATTTGATCTTCTGATCCTTCTGATAGGTCCCCGGGGAAAGAATCTCGATCACCAAATCCGGAGCCCCACGATATCCGCTGTTATCCAGCTTGCTTCGATCACAAATCACCGACAGGTCGGGTTGCACTACCGTCGCCACCTGATCATCATCTTCATCGGCTTCCGGCAGGCGAACATCGAACGGAGCCGGAATGGCAAGGCATGGCTTCCCATCCAGATAGTTGGTGAACCGGCGCACCAGTTGCGCAAGAATGAGTTGATGCCGTGGCGAAGGCGCCGGAGACATGTCATAGGGAATACCATCTATCAACTCCCACCGGTCGACATCCGTCCAGGTGCGATAGTCGCCATAGGTAAAGAGCTCTTGCTGCTTGTACGCCAAAGGTCCCATGAGAGTCTCCCCGCCCGCATTCACTACCACTCATCAGCCGTGTGAATCTAGCACGCACTCAAGGAAATAACAAGATTTCCGCCGCAGAGATTCACTCCTTCAGGACACACCGCGTACAGTTCCGTCTATTGGCTGGCCGCTTCTTGCCCCGGGCTGCTCCCGCGGATTCACGTTTTCAAGGTTTCCATTGACCTGAAGGGCGAACATCGTCTATTATCCGGTGCGGTAAGCGAAGGTCAATCCTCGCCGCTACTGCTCCCACCGCGAACAACTCCGCTTCACGTCACTGCCGCTCAGGCAGCATTTTTTCAGGATCAGGACACTCATGAACCAGTATCCCTATGTCATCACCGTCTCCTCGGAAAAGGGAGGGGTCGGCAAGACTACCCTCGCCACCAACCTGGCCGTCTATCTCAAAGCCCTGGGGGAGGACCTGCCGGTCTCCATCTTCTCCTTCGACAACCACTTCACCGTGGACAAGATGTTCGGCTTTGCCGGACAGCCGCTCAGCGGAAACGTCGAGGATCTCCTGGCCGGCGCCCCCATCAAGGAGCTCCTCCATACGGGGCAGTTCGGGGTGGAATACATCCCCTCGTCGGGGCAGCTCTCCCTGCTCAAGAGCGGCATCCGCGGCGCCATGCTCCTGGCCAAGATCTTCGCCCAATCGGATCTCCCCGGCATCCTGATCATCGATACCCGACCGGAACTGGATATCCTCACCCAGAACGCCCTCTACGCCGCGGATCGGGTCATCATCCCGGTGAAGGACACCCCCAGTCTGGAAAACTGCAAGAACATCTTCGACCTCTTCGAACAGAAGGGGATGAACCGAAAAAGCCTCAGCCTGATCCCCTGCCTCATAGATTCCCGGGTCAAGTTCGAAGGGATCTTCAAGGACCAGAAGTCCCTCCTCAAGGGGTACGCCGTGAACCGCGGTTTCCGCTGTTTCGACAGTTTCATCCCCAAGAGTCCCAAGGTGGACAGCCTCAATACCAACCCCGACGGCCGGGTCTATCCGATCCTCACCAACGCCCGGGGAACCGAGGTCCACAACCAGTTTTCCCAATTTGCCCGGACCATCCTGGCTGAATATCGCGAAACCGCCGAACCCCGCTCACTCCTCTACCACCAGTGGCTCATGGAAGAAGATGAGCGGAAGCGGGCTGAGTACGAAACACGGCTCACCGGTCTCCAGAGCCATTGCCTCCTCTGCGGTGAGTCGTTCAGCCGGGATGGGGCCGACTCCCGGGGCTTCTATTTCGAGGCATCCGACGGCGGCTCCTGCGGACATCTGGATGAGCGCTGTTTTGTGAAATTTCTCCTGGCCACCGTTCACAATCTGGATCAGGAGTTCACGGAAGACGACCCCACTTGGATCATGTTTAAAAATGCCAACCGCGAATCAGCCTTCGCCTTCCGCCCCCATGAAAACGGCGCCGGTAAGGTTGTCGAATTCAGCAGATTCACTCTCCAGGGTGAACTCCTGAGTAAAAAGAGTTATCCTCTGAAGGAAAAGAGTGGAGGGATTTTCTCCCGGGAAAAGAACCCGCTCCATTCCCTCATGATCGACACCCTGGAAGAGCAGGACGGCAGGTTTCGTGACGCCTTCCTCTTCATTCAACCGGTCAATCCGGAGCGACCAGAGGCGATACTCGCCGAAGAGAACTACCGCCGCTTCAGCCGGCTCAAACAACAGGTATCCGAACAGCTTTCCTGACTGTCATTTCGACCAACAAGAGAAATCTTGTAACTGTTAGCCTTCAGCCTTCAGTCTTAATACGAGAAACGGCCTCCCCTGAATAGTGGGGGAGGCCGTTTTGCTTTTCATACCGGATTATTTTTGTCGTCAGGATCAGATGGATACCACGACGATCCCCGATTCAGTAATGGTGTACCCTCTGGCCAAGTCTTCGGCCCGATCATACCCGATTTTCGTCTCGTCCGGAATGATGATGTTCTTGTCGATGATCGCCTTTCTGATCTTCACATTCCGGCCGACGGCGACGTTTTCGAAGAGGATGGAATCCTCGATGAGGCTGTAGCTGTTGATCTTGCACAAGGGGCCGACGATGGAACGACGGACGGTGGCCCCGCTGGTGATGCAGCCGGCGCAGACATAGGAATCGATATTCTGGCCCCGCCGCTCCTTGTCGTCGAACACGGTCTTGGCCGGCGGATAGTTCCCCTGATTGGTGAGAATGGGCCATTTGTAGTTGTAGAGATTCAACTGAGGGGAGACATGGATGAGATCCATGTTGGCCTCGTAGTAGGAATCGATGGTCCCCACATCCTTCCAGTACCCCTTTTCCTCGGGTTTCATCCCGGGGATCAGGTTGTCGTTGAAGTTGTAGGCAAAGACCCGGTCATTCTTCTCCAGCATCATGGGAATCACATGCTTGCCGAAATCCAGGTCTTCATAAAGCTTCTTCCCCTCCTGCAGGATCTCGATGAGCTTTTTGGTGGAAAAGATGTAATTCCCCATGGAGGCAAAACAGGTTTCCCTTCCCGGGATAGTCTCCGGGGTGTCCGGTTTCTCGGCAAAGGCGGTGACCCGGTTGTCATCGTTTACGGAGAAGACCCCGAACCGCCGGGCCTCGTCCACCGGCACTTCCAGAGCAGCCAGGGTGATATCCGCATTGTTGGCCCGGTGATAGTCAACCAACTGGCTGATATCCATCCGGTAGATATGGTCCCCGCCGAAAATCGCCACGTAATCGGCATCGGTGGCTTCGATGAACCTCAGGTAGTGATAGATGGCGTCGGCAGTACCCTTGAACCACTCCTCCCGGTCACTGCTGGTCTCCGGGGTAATGGCCACAAAAAACTCCCCCAGACCGGTCCATTTACCCCACGATTCTCTGATATGTTTCATGAGTGAGTATGACCGATACTGGGTCAGGATATAAACCTTCTTGATGCCGGAGTTGAAGAGGTTGCTCAGGACGAAATCGATAATCTTATATTTTCCGCCGAAGGCGACGCCGGGCTTGGGCCTCTTCAGGGTCAGGGGACTGAGCCGCTCTCCCTTACCTCCAGCCAACACCATTGCAATGGTACTTCTTCCGATATTTCCCGGCGTATACATTTATGCTCTCCTCAATCGTTTAGTGAATTGTCTCTACTCACTTACCACATTATGAAATACACGACAAAGGGTTAATTTAGTTTTCCGTAAAATAGTTATCCCATCACGGCTATCTGAAGGAGGCTTCCGTGCAGGGTCCGGTGATTCCGGCATCCTTGCATGCCGCGTTCATCCGCTTTTGAATCTCATCCAGGGAGATCCCCAGGCTCTGCAGCACCTTGGCATCGGCCTTCTTCTCCCACGAATCCTGGAGCTCACCCAAGGCTGCCCGGTTGTACTTGTGCCCCCAGACGGTGGTGTATTCATCAAAGAGCCTGCTCAATTCATCTTCACGGATCTGAACAGCTTTCTTATGGCTTTCCGCCAACTCAGCTCCTCGACGTTTTACCGGATCGGCAGGGAGCGGCGCCTTGACGACAGCACTTCCCGGGGCAACGGGAAGAGGCTTGACCAGGAGCAGGAGCCGGTCATTGGCCTTGACGGCAAATTCTGTGGCGGGATAGTTCTCGATGATAGCGTCATAGAGTTCCTTTGCCTGGACGATCTCCCCCTGCCGTTCCAGCTTTCCTGCCTTGAGATAGAGAGCCTGGACCGATTCGCCGGGAGCCGGGGAGGCGGCCCAGAGGGGAGATGTCATGGTGCAGAGAAGAAGCGCGGCCGCAACGGGGAGAGAGCTTTTTTTCATAATCTGATTCCTTTCCATACATGATGTCGGTTAATGAAGTGAAGGGCAAAAGTCAGAGTTCTCCGATATGTTCATCCACGAAAGCGGCTGCGGTGGGGACCATAGCAGAATTCTGTTGTTTTGGGAACAGTTCAGAGACGAGCATCCCCGCCATGATCAGCGCCGCGCCGGAGAAGCCGATGACCCCCAACCGTTCACCGGCGGCGTACCAGGCATAGATGGCGGCAAAGACCGGTTCGGTGCAGAAGATGAGGGCCGTGTTGGCCGGAGAGATGAACCGCTGCATGGAAGTCTGCACCAGGAAGGCAAAGACCGTGGCGCAGAGGGCACAGATGAGGAGCGCCCAGGTAATCTCCGGATGGTACTGCAACACCGCCTCCCCTCTGGCCAGGGAGAAGATGGTACTCAACAGCGCCACGGTGCCGATCTGGATGGTGGTCAGCCAGTAGATGTCGCTCCCCTCCTTCCGGGCGTAGAAGCTGGTGAGGAGCAGATGCAGCGCCACGCTGACGGCGCAGATGAGAGCCAGGATGTCGCCGCGATTGAACTGCCACGTCCCGTTGGTGCAAAGGAGGAAGAGACCGATCACGGCGCAGGTCACGGCCACCAACAGGTTCAGCGGGATCGTCTGACGGAACCAGATCAGGCCGATCAACGGGACAAAGACCACATTCATCCCGGTGAGAAAGCCGGTATTGGAGGCGGAGGTATACTGGAGCGCCACGGTCTGAAAGGCGTAGGCGGAAAAAAGGAATACCCCCATGGCCGTGCCGTGGCGGAGCGTGGCGCTTTTGAGTCTGCCACCCCGCAGCAGGGAGATGACCACCAGCAGGAGAAACGCAATCACGAACCGCTGGGCAAGAAAAACAAAGACGTCAACCCGGGCCACGGCATCCTTGACAATGGTGAAGGTGAGTCCCCAGAAAAAAGTGGTCAAGAGAAGCATGACAAAGGCTGCAAATTTTTTCATACGACTAAAGTGCCTCTTTTGATTACAAGATCCAGCATGGTGACATGGTTTAAAGTTTATTTCAAATAAATTTGCAAATGGTTTAACCAACAGTTGACATCTATACGTATACATACTAAAACGCGTATCGCGTCACATGGACAGTAGTAATCACTACCAAAGGAGAAACAACATGAAGATGAAACAGGTCATTTCCTCCCTTACCCTGCTGCTGACAATGGCCGTTGCCGGCCAAGCCCTCGCCGCCCCCAAGGTCGTCAAGGTAGCCACTGACGCCACCTGGCCCCCCATGGAGATGGTGGATGCCAACAAAAACATCGTTGGTTTCGACATCGATTTCATGAAAGCGGTCGCCAAAGAGGGCGGATTTGCGGTGGAGTTCAAAAACAGCGCCTGGGACGGCATCTTCGCCGGCGTTGAGTCCGGCCAGTACGACGCCATCATCTCTTCCGTGACCATCACCGAAGAGCGGCAGAAGAAGTATGATTTCTCCCTTCCCTACCTGGATGCCGGTCAGATCCTGGTGGTTCCCAAGGGTGAAAAAGCAGGCAAGCTGGCCGAATTGGTCGGCAAGAAAGTCGGCGCTCAGATCGGCACCACCGGCGCCTTTGAAGTCAAGAAAAACAAAGGGGTCGAGTTGAAGACCTATGACGAAGTCGGGCTGGCCTTTGAGGACATGGTTGCCGGTCGTATCGGCGGCGTAGTCTGCGACGAGCCCACCGCCATCATCTACGCCCTGAAGAAGAAAGAGTATGCCGACAAGTTCAAGATCGTCGGTAAAGCCTTTACCAAAGAGGCCTACGGCATCGTGGTGAAGAAAGGGGACAAGGAACTTCTGGCCCTGATCAACAAGGGAATCAAGGCGGTCAAGGCAAAAAAACAGGACGGCGCCATGAAGGCCCAGTGGCTCAAGTAGTATCATCATGACGCAGAAACCCCATACCATTGAAGTCGGAGACGGCGCCGCCATTCCGCTGAAGAGTGACAAAGGACTCTTCACCGCCTGGCGGCTCGCCTTTGTGGGAGCCCTGGCGACCCTCACCTGGCTGGCGTTCACCCGGCCTGATCCCTACATGAAGATCATCACGTTCGTTCCCGACGGGATACTGGTGACCTTCAAGGTGACGGTGGGGGCCATCCTGCTGGCACTGATCATCGGGCTCATCACCGGTCTGGGGAGGATCTCCAGCAACCGCTTCATCAACGGCCTGGCCTCGCTCTATGTGGAAGTCATCAGGGGTATCCCGCTCCTGGTGCAGATCTTCTACATCTATTACGCCCTGGGGAGAATTATCAAAGTCCCGGACATCCTCAGCGCCATCATCGCCATGGCGGTCTGCTACGGCGCGTATATGGGAGAGGTCTTCCGGGCCGGCATCCAGTCCATCCCCAAGGGGCAGGCCGAGGCGGCGCTCTCTCTGGGGATGACCCGCAGTCAGACCATGTGGCACGTCATCCTCCCCCAGGCGTTCCGGGTGGTACTCCCCCCCGTGGGGAACGAGTTCATCGCCCTGCTCAAGGACTCTTCCCTGGTCTCCATCCTGGCAGTGGCCGACCTGCTCCGGCGGGGGAGGGAGTTCGCATCGGAATCCTTTACCTACTTCGAGACCTACACGGTGATTGCCCTGATCTACCTGATCCTGACCCTGTTCTTCTCGAAAATTATCGGCATCATGGAGGAGCGGATCAATGTCGACCGGTGAGCGTCGCACCATGGTGCAGGCCCGTGACGTGGTCAAATTTTACGGCCAGTTCAAGGCCCTTGATCGGGTCTCCCTGACGGTCTACGAAGGGGAAAAGGTCGTCATCATCGGCCCGTCGGGCTCGGGCAAGAGCACCCTCCTCCGCTCCATCAACCGGCTGGAGAATATCGACGGCGGCTCCATGGTAGTGAACGGCATGGACCTCTACGATCCGAAAACCGACCTAACCAAGGTCCGGGAAGAGGTGGGAATGGTCTTCCAATCCTTCAACCTCTTCCCCCACCGCACCGTACTGGAAAATCTCACCATGGCGCAGACCGTGGTCAGGCGGCGACCAAAGAAAGAGGCGACGGAAAAGGCCCGGTATCTGCTGGAGAAGGTGGGACTCTCGGAAAAAGCCGACGCCTACCCCGGCAAGCTCTCCGGCGGTCAGCAGCAGCGGGTGGCCATCGCCCGCTCCCTGGCCATGGACCCCAAGCTGATGCTCTTCGACGAGCCGACCTCGGCCCTGGACCCGGAGATGATCGGCGAAGTTTTGGATGTCATGAAGGATTTGGCCCATGAAGGGATGACCATGGTGGTGGTTACCCACGAGATGGGATTTGCCCGGGAAGTGGCGGACAAGGTCATCTTCATGGATCACGGCGCCGTGGTGGAAGATGGGACCCCCGAGCATTTCTTCACCAACCCGACCCACGAGCGGGCCAAGCTGTTTTTGAGTCAGATTCTGTAAGGGGAACGACTCCTGGACGGTTTTTTGTTATTTTCACGCGGAGTTGCTCCGCACTACATCAATGAAGGAGGTTTCAGATGCAACGAGGAAAGAAACTGAAGTCGCTTATCGCAGCAGGGCTCCTCATGGCCGCCACGGCAGCCACGGCGGCGCCGGCAATGGCCGTGGAGTACAGTTTCAGCGGGATGTTCCGCAACTACTACGACGTCTCCAACGTCAATGTGGTCCGTAACGAGGATGTTTACGGGTATATGTACCTGGACAACGGCGCCCCCACCGCCAACGTCTTCGAGACCAGGCTTCGAACCAACTTCACCATGAAATTCAGTGAAGATCTCAAACTGGTCACCCGGGAAGAGATCAACTACGGCTTCTGGGGTAACAGTTCCTACACGGCTGGTCGCTCCTCAGGTGGCGCCATCGGATCAAGGGGGGTCAACATCGAAACCAAACGTCTCTATATCGACGCCAACTTCCCTACCTATAACCTCAACACAAAACTGGGGATGCAGCCCTTTGATGATGCCTACAAGGGGATCTTCGTCTCCGATGATATGCCCGGTTTTTCTATCAGTAACACCACAAAGAATCTGACGACCACCATCGGTGCTTACCGCTGGAATGACGGCACACTCTCTACAAAACCAAACACAGCCTACGGGAAGATGACCAAGGATCTCATCTCCCTGGATGGTAAATACGAAATCAACAAAGATGTCAAGGTCGGTGCTGCCTACTACTTTATGAGCAGCGACAACATCACTGGAACGTTACCGGATGGCACTGCGACACTTCCGAACTGGAACAATATTTACGGACTCTATAACGGTAATGAAAACATTACACTGCATATGTTCGGGATCAATGGCGAAGCGACTATGGGCCCACTTACCCTGGACGGTTTTTTTGTCTATCAGTGCGGCAGTAACTACCTGAACAAACAGCATGTGAGCGCCTTCGCCACCAACGTAGGGGGACGGATGAAAATCGGCCCAGGAACACTCCGTTCCGAATTCCTCTTCGTCTCCGGCGGCGGAAATCCTAATACCCCTTCCAGCAGCAACGACAACGGCTTCATCGACACCGGTATCTACAACGGTTTCTACAACAATGAAATGGTCATCCTTGGCCGCGACAAGTATGCCCAGATCAATGACAATGCCATCGTCTACAACGTGAACAACTTCAACCAAGGGGTCATCTTCGGCTCCTTCGGCTACGATCTCCCCATCACCGAAAAGTTCAAGGGGAGCGCGAACATGGGCTTTGCCGCCGTTGCCAAGGATTGGGGCGCACCGCTTATCGGTAATTCAACGACTAATGACCCCACGAACGGTTCCTATGGTTATAAAGTTAACGGTCCCCTTGCCGGCGGAAAACATCACAGCAATTACCTTGGCACCGAGATCAATGCCGAGGTCGACTACCTGCTCTTCCCGCAGCTCGAAATTGGGCTTCGCGGCGGCTATGTCTTCCTGGGCGACTACTTCAAAGGGACTGCCAGCAACAATACGGCTGACCCTGACAACCCCTTCGCCATGAAAGTCATCGCAACCCTGACGTTCTGATCCAAACATCGTAGAGACGCAAGATTTTGCGTCTCTACTTTTTTATCACCCACAGAGAAAAACAACCAACAAGGAGACAACGGATGAATTTCAAGAAAACGACGACGCTGCTGCTGACCGGCATGCTGGCCCTCTCCATGACCGCCGGCTGCAAGAAGAAGGAAGAAGGGGCTCCGGCTGAAGCACCCAAGGCCGCCGCCGATACCATCAAGATCGGCTTTCTGGGAGCACTCACCGGTGACGTGGCCATGTTCGGCAAGCCGACCCTGGAAGGGATGAAGATGGCCGCCGAAGAGCTCAACGCCGCCGGCGGTCTGTTGGGCAAGAAGATCGAAATCATCGAGGCTGACGATCGTGGCGACAAGCAGGAAGGGGCCTCGGTAACCCAGAAGCTCATCAGCCGCGACAACGTCATCGCCATCGTCGGTGACCCCACCACCGGCATCACCAAAGTGGCGGCTCCCATCGCCCAGAAGGCACAGGTGGTCCTTCTCTCCGCCGGCGCCACCGGCCCCGGCGTCGTGGAAAACGGCGACTTCATCTTCCGCGATACCCTCCTTGACAGCGTGGCCATCCCGGCCTGCATCGACTTTTTCGCCAAGGATATGGGCTACAAGAAGGTTGCGGTCATCACCTCCGACAACAACGATTACAGCGTCGGCCTCTCCCAGACCTTCCTGGCCGCCGCCAAGACCAAGGGGATTCAGATCGTAGCCGACGAAAAAGTAAAAGACGGCGACAAGGACTTCAGCGCCCAGCTCACCAACATCAAGGCCAAGAAACCTGATGTTATCTTCTTCTCCGGTTACTACACCGAAGCCGCCCTGATCATGAAGGAAGCCCGCAAGCAGGGGCTCAAGGCCAACATGTTCGGCGGAGACGGACTCTACTCTCCCAAACTCATCGAACTGGGTGGCACCGCCGTGGAAGGGGCCATGTCCGCTCTCGGCTTCTCCCCCGAGCAGGCTACCCCGGTAACCGCCAAGTTCGTGGAAGCGTTCAAGAAAAAGTTCAGCGGCGCAGAGCCGGGACTCTTCGATGCCCAGGGGTATGACGCCATCATGTTGCTGGCCGATGCCATGAAACGCGCCAACAGCGCCGACCCCAAGGTTTTCAAGACTGCCCTGGCCCAGACCAAGAAATTTGAAGGGGTTTCCGGGACCATCAGCATGCAGGCGAACCGCGAGCCGATCAAATCCCCCCTGGCCCTGCTGGAAGTCAAAGGTGGCAAGTTCACCCTGAAGGCCAAGGTTCCGGTAAAGATCGACTAATCGAACAGCTGCCCCCCCTCACCCTAACCCTCCCCCACCAAGGGGGAGGGAACTTTGTAACGTAACTATTCAGCTCAATGCAGATGCGCGACTATCGTAACCGCTCTTGTCCTCCCCCCTTCGGCTCCCTTCGACTTCGCTCAGGGCAGGTCGCTCAGGGCAGGCTTAGCCCAAGGGGAGGGAGTTTATACGAATTCCGTTGGTAGAACGTTCCCCCTCTTGAGACAAGAGGGGGACAGGGGGAGTTATGATGACAAGGTTGCAGGTTAGCTGAAGTAACACAGATACAAACGCTTCAACAGTTCAACGTTTCAACAGTTCAACGATTCAACGTTTCAACAGCCTCCCCGGCAGCGAAACCAGGAGCACGCCACCCAGCACCAGGCTTCCTCCCACAAAGAACGAGAGACGTAACTGCTCCCCCAGGACGAGCCACCCCAGCAGGGAACCGACCAGCGGCTGCAGAAAAAAGAAGACAGATCCGACCCCGGCCTCCACCAGCTGCATCCCCTTGTTCCAGAGGAAGAAGGCCCCGGCGGTGGAGATGACCCCGATATAAAAGAGCGCCAGCCAGACCTCCGGCCGCTCCAGACCGCTCACCGGAAGATACTGCAGTTCGATGAGCATGGCCGGGGTGGTGAAGAGCCACCCCCAGAAGATGGCGTAGGTGGTTATGACCAGCGGCGGATAGGTGGCGGCGGCCTTGCGAGCCAGAACGGAGAGGAGCGCCCAGGTGACTGCGGCCCCCACCAGGAAGAGATTGCCGGTCATGACCTCCCCTCCCCTGCTCCCCCCCTGGTCCCACCCCACGATGATCAGTACCCCCAGGGTGGCCAGGATAATGGAAAGGAGCTTGCGCGTGGTGATCCGCTCACCCAGCATGCTCCTGGCAAAGATGACGATAAAGGCCGGACTGGCGGCGGTGAGCACCGATCCCATATGAGCCGATGAGAGCTTGGTGCCGATGAACTGACAGCCGATGGAGAGGAAGTACCCCACCACCCCGATGGTCATGAAGGTTTTCCAGTCACGGGAAAAGGGCTGTCTGAGACCGGTCCGGAGCAGCAGGAGCCAGAGGACGCTGAAGGCGATGAGGTAACGGAGCCAGACCAGGGTGAAGGGAGGGATGTAGTCAAGGAGAACCTTGCTGACCACGTAGAGCCCCCCCCAGATGGCGGCGGCTCCACTGAGGGCAAGGCAACCCGCCCAGTGCCGATTTTTCATAATGCGCATGCTCCTCGGAAAAATGAACTGCGCGCACTGTAGACGCCCCCCCCCGGTTTCACAAGTTGTAATTTTCTTAGACGAATCAGTTTGCACCCGATGTTTAAATCATGCTAAGTTCCCAGAACCTTACCGGTTACGTCACTCAAGAGGGGCCATCATGCTCTTACAGCAGCTCATCAACGGCATCGCCCTTGGCTCCACCTACGCACTCATCGCCCTGGGCTACACCATGGTCTACGGGATCATCACCCTGATCAACTTCGCCCATGGCGAGATCTTCATGGCCGGGGCGTTCGTGGGGCTCCTGATGGTGGCCAAGTTCAAGATGAACTTCTTTCTGGCCATGCTCGTCGCCATGATCACCTGCATGGTGCTGGGGGTGGTGATCGAGCGGATCGCCTATCGCCCCTTGAGGAAATCGTCGCGACTGTCGGCGCTCATCTCGGCCATCGGCGTCTCCATCTTCCTCTCCTCCCTGGCCCAGATGATCTTCGGCGCCGACGCCAAGGGGTTCCCGGAAACCGCCTTTCCCGTGCAGCAGATCCACATCGGTGAGGCCGACATCTCCACCTTGCAGCTCCTCATCATCGGTGTCTCCGCCTGCCTCATGCTCGCCCTGGAGTTCATCGTCAAGAAGACCAAGATCGGCAAGGCCATGCGGGCCACCTCCGAGGATTACAACACCGCGGCCCTGATGGGGATCAACGTCAACATGATCATCTCCTTCACCTTCGCCCTGGGGTCGGCCCTGGCCGCCGCAGGGGGGGTACTGGTGGGGCTCCTCTTCAACGCGGTCTCCTTCAACATGGGGCTCATGGCCGGTCTGAAAGCCTTTGCCGCCGCCGTGCTGGGGGGGATCGGCTCCATACCGGGGGCCATGCTGGGGGGGCTGCTCCTGGGAGTTACCGAGGTCTTCGGCGTCGCCGCCGGATATTCCTCCTACCGCGACGCCATCGCCTTTGCCATCCTGGTCTTTGTGCTGATGGTAAAACCCACCGGTCTTCTGGGAAAGAAGATTCAGAAGAAAGTCTGAAGGGAACGTGCCTTATGGGTGACACATTGCAATCTCTGCTGGGGCATATCAACCCCTATCTGCTGCAGATCATCGTGAACATCGGCATCGGCATCGTTTTGGCCCTGGGTCTGAACGTGATCACCGGCCTCACCGGTCAGCTCTCCCTGGGGCATGCCGCCTTCATGAGCATTGGCGCCTTTACCAGCGCCCTGCTCACCATCAAGCTGGGGCTCCCCTTCAGCGTCAATCTCCTCATTACCGGCGTGGTCTCCGCCGGGGTGGGGGCGCTCATCGGCTACCCGATCCTCCGCCTCACCGGGGATTATCTGGCCATCTGCACCCTGGGTTTCGCCGAGATCGTCAAGGTCATCTTTCTCAACCTGGAGATCACCAACAAGGCCTTCGGGCTGTCGGTCCCCCCTCCCAAAAGCAGCATCCCCCTCCCCATCATGGTCTGGGTGGTGGTTATTCTCGCCGTGGTTGTCGTCTCCTTCATCCACAACTCACGCTTCGGCCGGGCACTCAAGGCGATCCGCGGCGACGAGATCGCCGCCGAGGCCATGGGAATCAACGTGGCCCGCTACAAGGTCCAATCCTTCGCCATCGGCACTTTTCTGGCCGGGGTGGGTGGCGGACTCTATGCCCATTTCATCAGCTTCATCAACCCTTCCGATTTCGGCTTTCTCAAATCCATCGACATCCTCAGCATGATCGTCCTGGGGGGGTTGGGGAGCATCCCGGGGAGCATCATCGGCGCGGCGGTCCTGTCGGCGGCGCCGGAGTTCCTCCGGTTCATGGCCAACTACCGGATGCTGGTCTACGGCGGCTTGCTGGTCTTCATGATGATTTTCCGCCCCAACGGCCTCATGGGGGGGATCAACTTCACGGAAGTTTTCCTCAAGGCCCTGGGACGCAAGCCCCACATGAAGGAGCTCAAGGGAAAAGAGGAACTCCCCTGACCTTGCCCCACCGCGCGAACTCTCTTTTTATATCTGCACTTTCAGCGAGAATAGAGCCATGTCCCTGCTAAAACTTGAGAATGTGACGATCCGGTTCGGCGGCCTGGTGGCGGTGAACAACGTCAACCTGAGCGTGGAAAAGGGGAGCATCCATGCCCTGATCGGCCCCAACGGCGCCGGCAAGAGCACGATCTTCAATCTGATCACCGGCATCTACACCCCCACCGCCGGCAAGATCTCCTTCCTTGACCGCCCCATCCAGGGGATGCCGACCTACCAGATCGCCGGGAGAGGGATCGGCAGAACTTTTCAGAACATCCGGCTCTTCGCCGACCTCCCGGTGGTGGATAACGTCCTCATCGGCGCCCATACCCAGGGGAAATGGGATCTCGCCGGTTCCATCATGAAGTTCACCCCTTGGGTAAAACGGGAAGAGGGTGAGCTGCTGGATCTGGCCACCAGCTGCCTGCATATGGTGGATCTGGCCTATCGGGCCTTCGAGCTGGCGGGAAATCTCCCCTATGGCGAGCAGCGCCGTCTGGAGATCGCCCGGGCCCTGGCGCTGAAACCGGAACTCCTTCTGCTGGATGAGCCTGCTGCCGGCATGAACCCCCAGGAGAAGGGGGCGCTCATGGAGATGGTCCAGCGGATTCGCGCCACCGGCATTACCGTTTTTCTGGTGGAGCATGACATGAAGTTCGTCATGGGGCTCTCCGACCGGATCGCCGTGCTGGACTACGGCGAGAAGATCGCCGAGGGGATTCCCCATGAGGTCCGGAATAATCCCAAGGTGATCGAGGCCTATCTGGGAAAAACCAAGTAGCAAAGAGTTCGTGATTCGAGGTGTATCCCCCATGCTTGTCGTCGCTAATCTGTTTGTAAACTACAATGTCATCAAGGCGTTGAAGGATATCTCCTGTCGGGTGGAGCAGGGGGAGATCGTGGCGCTCATCGGCGCCAACGGGGCGGGGAAGACCACCATCCTCAATGCCATCTCGGGCATCGTCCCCTCGCTCTCCGGCAAGATCTCCTTCCTGGGCAAGGAAATTACCGGCGTCGCTCCGCATCTCATCGTCAGACAGGGGATCTCCCAGGTTCCCGAGGGACGCCGCGTTTTCGCCAACATGTCCGTTCTGGAAAATCTGGAGATGGGGGCCTACATCCGGAGTGACGGCAGGGCGATCAAGGATGAGATCGAGCAGGTCTTTGAGCGTTTCCCCCGCCTGCGGGAGCGGATCAAGCAGCCGGCCAAGACCCTCTCCGGCGGCGAACAGCAGATGCTGGCCATGGGGCGGGCTCTCATGTCCCGTCCCAAACTCCTCCTCCTGGACGAACCTTCCATGGGGCTGGCCCCCATGCTGGTGGAACAGATCTTCTCCATCATCCAGGAGATCAACAAGAGCGGCACCACCATCATGCTGGTGGAGCAGAACGCCAACATGGCCCTTTCCATCGCCCATCGCGCCTATGTGCTGGAAACCGGCGAGGTGGTCCTCTCCGGTGAGGCGAAGCAGCTGGCTGAAAATCCGGAAGTCCGGAAAGCTTATCTGGGAGAATAACTGCAGGAGAAGTCAACTTCACAACCTATGAACCGCAAAGACGCAAAGTACGCAAAGAAAAGCAAGGATTAAGTCCGTGAACAACAGACCATTTGTGAACCCCTACCTGGCGGTGCTGGTAGGGGTTTTTGCCGTTTCCTTCTCCGCCCTCTTCGTCCGGCTCTCATCGGCTCCGGCCATGATCATCGCCACCTACCGGCTCCTCTTCACTTTTCTCCTGCTGGCCCCCTTCACCCTGATCCGTCATGGGGGGGAGCTTCGCACGGTTTCTCCACGGCAGCGGGGGCTGGCCGCGGCCAGCGGGGGATGCCTGGCGCTCCACCTGGTAACCTGGTTCATCTCGCTCCGTTATACCAGCGTGGCCAGCTCGGTGGTGCTGGTCACCACGCAACCGCTCTTTGTGGTCATCGGCTCCTGGCTCTTCTTCCGGGAGCGGGTCAGCCGCCTGGCCCTGATGGGGGGAGCCTTGGCGCTCTGCGGGAGCTTCATCATCGGGGCCAGCGATTTTCAGCTGGATCTGCGCGCCTTCTGGGGAGACCTGCTGGCCCTGGCCGCGGCACTCTTCGTCTCCGGCTACCTCCTTCTGGGACGGCGTCTGCGAGGGGGGATGAGCCTCCCCTCCTACACCTTCTTCACCTACGGCAGCAGCGCCCTGCTCCTGATTCTGGCCAGCCTCGCCACCGGGGTCCCCTTCGCCCCCTATGCGCCCCGGGAATGGCTCCTCTTTCTGGCCCTGGCCGTGGTCTGTACCATCGTGGGGCATACCCTCTTCAACTGGGTGCTGGGGTATGTGCAGGCGTCGGTGGTATCGGTAAGTGTTTTGGGGGAACCGCTGGGCGCCATCGTCTGGGCCTCCATCTTTCTGAAAGAGTATCCCACCGGGCGGCAGATGCTGGGGGGCGGCTTCATCTTTGCCGGACTCTTCCTCTTTACCCGCGCTTCCATGCGAAAGGGATAAACCTGAAAAAAATCAGTTAACCGCCGATAGACGCCGAAAAGTCAAAGAGTTGAGACTTATTTGAATCAGCCTGAAATATATGAATACGGATAACTTCAGCTCAATGCAGATGTGCAACTATCGTAACCCCTCCTGTCCTCCCCTTAACCCAAGGGGAGGGACGTTTATGCGAATTCCGTTGGCAGAACGTTCCCCCTCTTGAGACAAGAGGGGGACAGGGGGAGTTATGATGACCGGGTCGCAGAAGAGCTGAATTGTTTCCAGATTTTGAATGCGGAAAGGATCTATCATGTCGAAGAAGACGAGCGGGAGTGTGCAGCGGGTGCGGGATGCCCTGACAACGGCAGGGCTGGACAACGAGGTGCAGGAGCTTGCGGTGAGCACCCGCAGCGCCCTTGAGGCGGCCGACGCCGTGGGGTGCCGGGTGGAGCAGATAGTAAAATCCCTGGCCATCAAGGGGGTCGGCAGCGGTGAGCTGTTCATGGTGCTGGTCAACGGCAGGAACCGGCTCTCCCTGGAACGGATGGCGGAACTGGTCGGGGAGGAGGTTGCCATGGCCGATGCGGCTTTGGTGCGGCAACGGACCGGCTTCGCCATCGGCGGGGTCCCCCCCCTGGGGCATCTGGAGCCGCTGAAAATTTTCATCGATGAAAAGCTCATGGCCCATAACGTCATATGGGCCGCGGCCGGCTCACCCAATGCCCTGTTTCATCTGGCCCCGGACGACCTGCTCCGGATCACCAACGGCATGGTGGCCTTCGTTGTCCAGGGTGAGTAACCTGCCCGAAGGGGAAAAACAGCACCCCGAAGCTGGAACCGGCCTCTGTTTCGGTATCATCGCCTATCTGGTCTGGGGTTTCTTCCCCGTCTATTTCAAGGCGATCGCCTCGGTGCCGCCGCTTCAGGTGGTCTCCCACCGGATCGTCTGGTCGGTGCTCTTCCTCTGCCTGCTCATCACCCTGCGCCGGAGCTGGAGCGATATCCGCGTCGTCATGGCAGACCGGAAATCGCTGCTCATCCTCATCGCCACGGCACTCCTCATCGCCACCAACTGGCTGGTCTTCATCATCGCCGTGGAGCATGGGGAGGTGCTTCAGTCCAGCCTGGGGTATTTCATTACCCCCTTTGTCAGCGTCCTGTTGGGGTTCCTCTTTCTTAAGGAGCGTCTGCGACGGCTGCAACTGGCAGGACTCTTTTGTGCCGCTGCCGGGGTCATCATCCTCACCCTGCGCAACGGAAGTTTCCCCTGGACCGCCCTGATCCTCGCCCTGACCTTCGGCTCCTATGGACTTCTGCGCAAGGTGGTGGCTGCGGATTCCCTCAGCGGCCTCTTCGTGGAGACGCTTCTTTTGGCGCCGCTAGCCTTTGGCTATCTTCTCTTTGTGGGGATCAAGGGGGTAGGGGCTTTTCCCGCGGCAGGGATGCGTCTGGATCTCCTTCTGGCAGCGGCCGGATTCGTTACCGCCATACCGCTCCTTCTCTTCTCCGCCGCGGCCCGGCGGCTCCGGCTGGCCACCATCGGCTTTCTCCAGTACCTCACCCCCACCCTCCACTTCCTGCTGGCGGTGCTCCTCTATTGCGAGCCGTTCAACAGCACGCATCTGGCAGGTTTTCTGCTCATCTGGACGGGGCTGGTGGCCTATTCGTGGGATGCGTACCGGGCAGTGACCGGCGCCCGGCGGTACCAGATGGAATAATCGTAAAATTCAGGAGCTGCTTTTCTTCTCCATGTAGGCGTTGAACCGCCCCACATGCCCCTGGGCCAGTTCCCGGGCGGAGACGCCGTCTCCGATGACAACGGCGCCGACAATATTCTTCAGATCGTCATAGTTCTCCTGCATGATCTCCTCCCCCTGGGGGAGAAATTTTTCATAATACGTATGAATATTGAGGTAGACGCTCTCCAGTACGGCAATGAAGAGCTGATTGGCGCTGATCCGCGCTAGGGCCAGATGCAGCTTCTCGTCGGTGCGAATAAAGGGGTCCCACCCCGCTATCCCCTCTTCCAGATGGAGCCGCGCCTCACCCAACAACCCCTGCAGCAGCTCCCGATCCCGGTCACCGGCTCTCCGGGCCGCCAGGGCCGCCACCGCCCCCTCGATCCCCTCGCGAAAATCCGCCAGATCCCCCAGTGAAACGGTACGGTTGCGGAGCAGGAGCCCCAGGTTCTCACTGAGCTGCTCGCTGTTGGCCTCCCTGATGATGGAACCGCCGGCCACGCCGGTGCGGATTTCAATCAACCCCTTCTGCTCCAGGACCCGTAACGCCTCACGCAGCGTTCCCCGGCTGATGCCGAACTGTTCCTTCAGCTCCCGCTCGGCGGGCAACTGACTCCCCGGCTTGAGGCTCCCCTCCATGATGGCTTCCTGGATCTGCTCCACCACGTCCTGATACACCTTGTTCTGTTTAACTTGTTTGAACATCTGTCGTCCTTTCCAATGGTTGGGCGAATATACCATCTCGCTTCTCCGGTGACAAGGTTGCAGGAAACTTCCGGCTCAAGAATATCTTGACACTCCTGAAAAACTATACTACCAATGGTTTAACCATTCACAAAAACCCGTAGACCATTCAACAAGGAGACGCCATGGAGAGAGCAGTGAACAACAAGATCATCGCTCGGGGGAAAGAATTTTTTTCCACCATTTCCGGAGAAAAGCCCTCCATTTTCAACAAGGGGGCCTGGATGGGCAAGGCCATGGAATGGAGCATGCAAAACGAGCAGTTCAAGATCCAGATGTTTCGCTTCGTGGATGTCTTCCCGGCCCTCACCAGCAGCAAGCTCCTCACCGAACATATCAGGGAGTATTTCGGTGATGAAAAGGAGATGCCCCCCTTCCTTGCCACCGGGGCCAGGGTGGCGGGGATGTTCGGCTCCCTGGGAGGAGCGCTGCTGAACAAGGCTATCTCCACCAACATCAGGGAAATGGCCCGTCAGTTTATCGTGGGGGAGAACAGCAAAGAGGCGGTAAAAAACCTGGAACGACTCCGGAAGGACGGCTTCGCCGCCGTGGTGGACGTGCTGGGGGAGGCGACCCTTTCGGAAGAAGAAGCGGAGAGCTATGTGGCGACCTACCTGGAACTGCTGGAGGCGCTAAAGAGTGAACAAAAGAACTGGGGCGGACTCCCCGGCAAAGGTGGTGACGGTCAGCTGGATTGGGGGCATTCCCCCAAGGTAAACATCGCCGTGAAGCCCACTGCCCTCTACTGCCTGGCCAACCCCCAGGATTTCGAGGGATCGGTTCTGGCCATCATGGCCCGGCTGGAGCGAATCCTGCTCAAGACCATGGAGCTCAACGGCTATCTCTGCATCGACATGGAATCCTACCGTCACAAGGAGATCATCCTGGAGGTGTACCGCCGGTTGCGCCTGCGCCACCGTGACTACCCGCACCTGGGAATCGTGCTCCAGTCCTACCTGCGCGACACCGACCAGGACCTGGCAGAGCTGCTGGCCTGGGGACGTGACCACCAGCTGCAGCTCTCCATCCGTCTGGTTAAGGGGGCCTACTGGGATTACGAGACGGTGAAGGCCCGGCAGAACGATTGGGAGATTCCGGTCTGGACCATCAAGGCCGAATCCGACGCAGCCTTCGAACGCCATGCGCGGCTGATCCTGGAAAACCAGGAGATCTGTCACTTTGCCTGCGCCTCCCATAACATCCGGAGCATCTCGGCAGTGCTGGAGATGGCCAAGGAGCTGAATGTTCCGGAAGAGCGTTACGAATTTCAACTTCTCTACGGTATGGCAGAACCGGTGCGCAAGGGGATTCTCAAGATCGCCGGCCGGGTCCGCCTCTACTCCCCTTACGGCGACATGGTTCCCGGCATGGGATATCTGGTCCGCCGCCTGCTGGAAAACACCGCTAACGAGTCGTTCCTCCGGCAGAGTTTCGCCCAGGACGCGGAGATCGAGCGGCTGCTGGAAGATCCGGAGGATACCGCAAAGCGCCAGCGGGACGCACTCAAACCCCAGGGGGAAAAGGACGTCCTGGAAACTCTCCCCCGCTTCGAGAACATGGCCATGGTGGACTTCACCAGGGGGGACCATCGCGCCGCCTTTCCCGCCGCCATCGCCCGGGTCCGGACGGAGTTGGGCAAAACCTATCCGCTCTTCATCAACGGTCAGGAGATCGTCACCGGCGACACCATCCCCACGGTGAATCCTGCCAAGCCATCGGAACTGCTGGGGAACATCTGTCAGGCAGGCATCCCCCAGGTGGAGCAGGCCATTGCCGCGGCCAAGCGGGCCTTTCCGGCATGGCGGGATACCCTACCGGAAGAACGGGCCGCGTACCTGCTCAAGGCCGCCGCCATTGCCCGGAAACGGATCTTCCAACTCTGCGCCTGGCAGGTCCTTGAGATCGGCAAACAGTGGGACCAGGCCTATGGCGATGTGGCCGAAGCTATCGATTTCCTGGAATATTACGCCAGGGAGATGAACCGGCTGGGGAAACCCCGGCGCATGGGACATGCTCCGGGTGAATTGAACCACTATTTTTACGAGCCCAAGGGGGTGGCGGCAATCATCGCCCCCTGGAACTTCCCCCTGGCCATCAGCATGGGGATGGCGTCGGCGGCCATGGTCACCGGCAACCCGGTCATCTTCAAACCGTCGGCCCTCACCGGGATCATCGGTCACCACCTGGTGGAAATCTTCCGCGAGGCAGGTCTCCCCGCCGGAGTCTTCAACTTCACCCCGGGGCGCGGCGCCGTCATGGGAGATTTCCTGGTGGATCACCCGGACATCTCCCTCATCGCCTTCACCGGCTCCATGGAGGTCGGCCTCCGGATTGTTGAGCGGGCCGCCAGGGTCCATCCTGGCCAGCCCAACGTGAAGAAGATCATCGCGGAGATGGGGGGGAAGAACGCCGTCATTATTGACGACGATGCCGACCTGGACGAAGCGGTCCCCCACCTCCTCTACTCCGCCTTCGGTTTTCAGGGGCAGAAATGCTCGGCCTGCTCCCGGGTCATCGTGCTGGACGCGGTCTATGACCGTTTCATGGCGCGCCTCCTGGCCATGGCCAAGGCCACCAGCGTGGGTCCGTCGGAGAATCCCGGCCACTACATGGGGGCGGTGGCCGATGACAAGGCCATGAAGAGTATACTGGAGTATATCGAGATCGGCAGGAAGGAAGGGGAGGTTCTCTACATGAGTCCGGTTCCCCAGGGGGAAGGGTACTGGGTCCCCATGACCATCATCGGCGGCATTCGCCCGGAACATCGGCTGGCCCAGGAAGAGATCTTCGGTCCGGTGCTGGCGGTGATGCGGGCCAGGGATTTCAGTCAGGCCCTGGAGTGGGCCAACTCTACCCGCTTCGCCCTTACCGGCGGCATCTTCAGCCGGTCACCGGAACATCTGGCCCGGGCGCGGCGCGAATTCCGGGTGGGAAATCTCTACATCAACCGTAACAACACCGGCGCCCTGGTGGAGCGTCAACCCTTCGGCGGCGCGCGCATGTCCGGGGTCGGCACCAAGGCCGGCGGACCGGATTATCTCCTGCACTTCATGGACCCGCGCGTGGTGACTGAAAACACCATGCGCCGGGGATTTGCGCCAACAGAGTAACGGCTGAAGGCTGAAGACTGAAGGGTGAGTCTCTAACAGGGAACCACGCGAATGATCGGCCTCTGTACGGCGTTGCAGGCGGGGAGCGGTTTCATGACAGCGCATTCCGCCGCCTGCAGCGCCTCAACCACGGCAAGAATGCCGGCGGGGAGCGACAGGCTCTTTCCGGCGGAGAGGAGATAATCCCGTCCGTCACCAGTGGTAACCCAGATCCTGCCGCTCACACAGCGCAGGTTGATACCATCCTTCGTGCAGTCCAACCGCACCACTTCTCCCCGTTCAAGACAACAGTCCATGAGTGATTCCTCCCGTCAGTGATGGTGACAGAGTACACCCTCTCTGCCGCAAAAAACAGATACAGAGAATCTGTTTTGTAACCATAACAGTTCCATGCTATACAGACTGTACCCATCAAAAAAGGGGACAACTGTACTGCATCAGGGGGTGCGGCATGATCGGCATAACCTCGGAGATGAGCAAGGGGGGTTCTCTCCTCTACGAACGGGTGGCCGGGGAGATAACCGGATTGGTGGAGCAGGGGACCTTCAGGGCGGGGGACAAGCTCCCCTCCCTGCGGCAACTGAGCCGACGCTTTGATGTGAGCATCAACACGGTGATGCAGGCGTATGCCCTGCTGGAAGACAAACGCCTTATCCAGGCCCGCCCCCAGTCGGGCTATTATGTTCGGAGCCGCGTCCCGGAGATTCGGGAGTCGCTCTTACCCGGCGGCCCTGTCAACACTCCCACCACCGTCACCATCAGCGAACTCTGCCATCAGATCATGCACAACATGATGAACCGGGAGCTCCTCCCCCTGGGGAGCGCCATCCCCAGCAGTCAGAACCTCCCCATAGACAAGCTCAACCGGATCATGGCCGGCGAACTGCGCCGCCTGGGGGAGCAGGGGATTCTTTACCAGGTGCCCGGCTATGAACGGCTTCGAGTGCAGATTGCCCGGCGCTCTCTGGCTGCGGGGATCAGCAGCGGTCCCGACGAGATCTTGGTCACCTCCGGGTGCGTGGAAGCGGTGTTTCTGGCCCTGAGGACCACCTGCCGCAGCGGGGATACCATTGCCGTTGAGTCCCCCTTCTACTTCAACTTCATGCAGATGATCGCCGAACTGGGACTGAAGGCGCTGGAGATCCCCTCCACCCCCCGGGACGGCATCAGCATCGAGGCGCTCCGATACGCTCTGGAGCAGGAGAAGATCAGCGCCTGCCTGGTCATCACCAACTTCAGCAATCCGCTGGGGAGCCTGATGCCGGAGGAGCGAAAACGGGAACTGGTGGAACTGCTGGCCCGCCACGAGATCCCCCTCATCGAAGATGACATCTATGGCGATCTCACCTTCGACAACGAGCGCCCCACCACCGCCAAGGCCTTTGACCGGGAGGGGCGGGTGATCTACTGCTCCTCCTTTTCCAAGACCCTTGCCCCAGGCTACCGCGTGGGATGGGCCATTGCCGGGCGGTATCAGGCGGAAATGGAGCGGCTGAAGATGATCATGAACATCGCCCCCGCCTCCCCTCCCCAGCTGGCCCTGGCGGAATTTCTCGCCACCGGCGGCTATGACCATCACCTGAGAAGTATCCGGAGAACACACGCCCGGAACATCACCCAGATGGCCGATGCCGTGGCCCGTCATTTCCCCACCGGCACACGGATGACTCACCCGGCCGGGGGGTTCATCCTCTGGGTGGAGATGCCGGAAGGGATTGACGCCATCACGCTCTATCACCGTGCCTTGGAAGAACAGATCAGCATCGTTCCGGGGCCGCTCTTTTCTCTCACGGCGAAATACGGCCACCACATCCGCCTCTCGGCAGCCCAGTGGGATGAAAAGATTGAACAGGGGATCAGGACCCTGGGGAGGCTGGCGTCCGAACTTCTGGCACGGAAGATCCCGGGGAGAGCTTAATACGATGAGCGGTACCGGGGAACAAGAGAAGAGTTTTATCCAAGAGGGGTTGAGCGGGGCCTGGCCCATCTGCTTGGGCTATTTCCCCATCGGTCTCTCCCTGGGGGTCCTGGCCCAGAAGGCCGGCTTCGCCCCCTGGCAGATGGCGGTGATGTCCGTGACCGTCTTTGCCGGAGGGTCCCAGTTCATCGCCGTGGCCATGATCTCGTCGGGCGCATCCGCGGCAGCCGTCATCTCCACCACCTTCATGGTGAACCTTAGGCACCTGCTCATGAGCTCAGCCCTGTCACCATACTTTCCCGGCGTTTCCCGCCGTTTTTTGGCGCTCTTCGCCTACGGGGTCACCGACGAGAGCTTTGCCGTGAACATGACCCGCTTCAAGGGAGGGGGGTGGGACCGCCGCAGCGCCCTGCTCCTCAATCAGACGGCCAACGCCACCTGGATCGTCAGCAGTGTCATCGGCGCCTACGCGGGGGAGTTCATCCCCGCCGGCGTTCCGGGGGTGGAGTACGCCCTCACCGGCATGTTCATCTGTCTCCTGGTCTTCCAGTTGCGGGGGGCAGTTTTTACGGCAACAGCGGTCATCGCCGCAGTCGTCTCCGTTGCGGCCTACCTTTGGCTCCCCGGGAATGCCTATGTGATCGTGGCCTCCTGTACGGCGGCCACCGCCGGGTTCGTCATCAAACGACTCACGCAGCGCAGGAGGAGCCCATGAGCGTCCGGAGCTACCTGTTGCTCATGCTGGCCATGGGGGGGGTCACCTACCTCCCCCGGATGATACCGCTCCTCCTTCTCTCACGGAAGAGACTCCCCCTCTGGTTTGCCCAGTGGCTGGAACTGATCCCCCCTGCCATCCTCAGCGCGCTCATCGCACCGGCACTCTTCACCAACGCCGCGCCACGCACCCTTGCCCTGGGGAAGGCTGAGTTCCTGGCCGCGCTGCCGACCTTTTACTGCGCCGTCAAAACCCGTTCCCTGGCCGGGACCGTGGTAGTCGGCATGCTCTTTTACGGGGGGTTGAAGCTGCTAAAGTTCTAACCTGTCTCGCCGACCAACGGGTCATCTATCCGATCATTTTCCGCAACATTTTTTATATTTGAGGCCGCTGGCACAGAGGCAGGGATCATTGCGGCCGATCTTGTTGACCTGAAGCGGTTTATTTTTGACCATGATCGCCTCGGTGAAGAACCATTTTCCCTCTTCCTTCTTGAACTGGCCCCGCTCATGATGCTCCCGGTTAAGTTCATTCTCCTGGTAGCGGGCGATAAACTCCACCTCACCCAGCGTGTCCTCCTCTCCCCCCTTGGTGACGCCGATGATCTCCAATCCCTGCCAAGTGGATTGTTCAGCCCATGCCCTGGTTCCGTCATGGTCGTAGGTGGCTCGATGATCGGGGTGGGTGCTCTCAAAGACGAAATCCATCTGAAGTCCCGCATAGGCTGAATAGCGCGCCCGCATCAGTTGTTCCGCTGTCCGGGCGGGAGAGAGCCCGGTGATGACGGGGTGGCAGCACTCGGCATGGTCGATGCCGCTGCCGCATGGGCAAAAATTCATGGCGTATCCTCCGTTGTAATCTTCAGTAAAAACATCGCGACATCATACGCGATAAGCCATGGCAAGCGCTACTACTGTTTGTCGCATCGAGAGTTATAATGAGTCGCAGAGGAGATTTTCGTTGTAACCTTTGACAACCGATGAGAATCTGTTGTAAACCTGAGCAGGACAAAAGGGGGGAAATCCCTCAAACGGCAAGAGACTGAAACGGTGTCAAGGAGGAGTAATCGGATGCGTCACATCGTCCTGAGTGTCTGTTGGCTGCTCCTCCTGTCCGGCTGCGCCGCCACCATGGGGGGGAACGATCACTCCCCCGTCGCCCCGTACTCTCTCCCCAGCAACTCTCCCTACCCAACCCTCAAGCAGAGAATCGATACCCTCGTCCATGACAGGCTTCTCCCCCAGAGCAGTGCAGCCATCAAGATCGTCTCTCTGAAAACCGGAGAGATCATCTACCAGTACAATCCTCTCCTCCTCATGACCCCAGCCTCCAACCAGAAGCTGTTCACCGCAGCAGCGGCCCTGACGACTCTCGGTGGGGAGCATCCTCTCGAGACGACGGTTTTTCTGGACGGGGAGGAACTGTACCTTAAGGGGGGTGGGGACTCCCTGCTCACCACGGTGGAGCTGCGTCAGCTGGCCGAAACCGTGAGCGGTTCGATCCTCCCGGGGAAGAGCTACCGGCTGACGGGAGATGTGAGCTGTTTCGATGATCTTTACTGGGGTAAGGGATGGATGTGGGATGATGAACCGGAGCCCGATGAGATGTATATCTCCCCCCTGTCGGTGAACGGTAATGCCATTACCGTGGAAGTCACCCCCGCCGATACTCCGGGAAAACCGGCTCTGGCCAAGCTTATTCCGGCGACAGAGTTCATGACCATCAGGAACAGGGCAACAACTGCGAAGAAAGGGACGCCGGCACAGCTGGTGATCAAGCGCCGCCCCGGTAACAGAGAGAATCTGGTAACGGTGGAGGGAACAATCCCCCTGGATTCCCCGACCGTGGCCCAACGGATGTCCGTCTGGCAACCGGAACGCTACGCCTTGGCCCTGTTCCGCGACCTCCTCCGCTCCCATGGGATAGCCGTCTCCGAGATCGGCTTCGGCATCACCCCGGCAGAGGCGAAACCCCTGGCAGTCAGAACGCGCAGCGTCGGCCAGCTCCTCTCTTACATACTCAAGAAGAGTGACAACCTTTCAGCGGAAAGCCTGCTCAAACTCATGGGCCGGGAGGCAACCCATAGGCCGGGAAGCGCCGAGAATGGGGTCAAGGTTGTACGACGCTATCTGGCGGAGAGAGGGATTTCCACCGTCAATGAGGTAATCGTCGATGGCTCGGGGCTCTCCCGGTACAACCTCACCACCCCCCGGACGATCATCCGGCTCCTGGAGGAGATGTATCGGGACCCGGTGAACTATCCGCTCTTTCTCCGCTCCCTTGCCATGGCGGGGAGGGACGGGACTCTGGCCTATCGGATGAGAGCTACTCCAGCCGAAGGAAAAGTCATGGCCAAGAGCGGCACCATGAACGGCATCTCGGCCCTTTCCGGCTATCTCACCACATCCACGGGAGAACCGCTCGCCTTCTCCATCCTCATCCAAAACTATGCCGGAGCCGCCACCACCGCCATGGAGGTTCAGGACCGTATCTGCATTCTGTTGAGCGGCTTCAGGCAAGAGGAGTAGCGGGATCAGGCAAAGAGGAGGCTAAATCCGGTGAGAAAGGTCAGCTGGCAGGCGGCCACCACCCAGCCGTTTCTCAGCAGGGAGCTCATGTCGTCGGACTGGGCGAACCCCAGGGAACTGGCCATGTTGGCACCGGGAAAGACGAAATTATGAACCCGGGTGGCCACCACCAAGGCCAGTGACCAGGCAACCATGGAAACATGGAATCGGTCAAGCAGCGGCAGAAACATCTGGTGGAGGAGCTTGAGGGTCGCCACGGTGGCGCCGCTGATCCCGAAGGCGCCGAGAAAGCCGCCGGTGATGACGATGGCCCCCTTCCCTCCCGCCTCCATGAACGGCTTCAACAGGGTAGCCAGGGCCGCGAAGCCGCCGGACTTTTCCACGAAGAAGATGAACGGGTCCAGCAGGAGGAAGAGGAGAAAGAGCCCCACATTCGCCGCCATCCCTCGCACCACCAGCCCCAGGATCGCATCCAGCCTCACCCCCCCGACAAAACCGGTGACCAGGGAGAGCCCCAGCATGATGACCACCACAAAGGAGGTGGGGGCCTTGACGCTGATGCCGTAGATCACCGCAGCCAAAAACGTGGATACAAAGGCAATGGTGGCCCTATTGCTCCGAGGGGTCGGGACAAACTGCTCCAACTCTTCCGGCAGTTCATAAGGGGCACTCTCCCTGGTCCGCTGCTGAATCCGCTGGAGCATGAACCAGGTGACCATGAGGGTGATCAGGGCGATGGGGCCGGATACACAGAGGAGCATGGTGCCGTAGTCGATGCCGGTGAGCCCCAGGAGGGTGATGACCGGCGGCGTGAACGGCCCCAGGATGAGCGCCTCCTCCCCCACGGCCTGAAAGATCACCCCCACGGTACTCCGGGAAAGCCCCAGAGAAGCTGCCACCGGGAGGACGATGGGAGCGATGACGGCGTTGCCCCCTGCCATGGTCCCTAGGAGCCCCACGATGACCAGACAGGCCACCATGATCCCCAGCATCCCCTTTCGTTCCGTGTCCACTCCGATACCGTGGATGATCCGGTGAACGATGGTGTGGGAGACACCGGTGGCGCTGAGCACCTCCCCCAGACCGCGCCCCAGCATGATGATCAGCCCCACCAGCGCCAGAAACGATCCCATGGCGGCGGCCAGGGCAGCGCCGAAGGAGGCCAGGCTCTGGCCGCAGATAACTCCCCCCAGGACCACACAGAGCGCCGTTGCCGGCAGGATATCCATCCCCCGAAAAACCAGAATGAGGTAGAGCAGGAGCGGCGTCAGGCCCAGCAAACCTCGCCAGAGCTCCGGGGTCATCTCAAGGGGCATGATCAAATCCCTTCCGGAGCAACCGCCCCGGCCTCTCCCCGGTAAGCGCCCCCTCCCTGATGACCCATTCACCGGCAACCAGGAGATGGATGACCCCCTGGCTGTAGCGGTGGGGATCCGCGTAGTCGGCCCGGTCGCCGATGGTTGCCGGGTCGAAGAGAACCAGGTCCGCGGCATAACCGGGTCGCACCATCCCCCGATGAGTCATTCCCAGCCGACCGGCGGGGATGGCGGTCATCTTCCGGACGGCAACGGCCAGGGGAAGAAGCTGCTCCTGCCGCACGTATTTTCCCAGAATCCGGGGAAAGGTGCCGTAGGAGCGGGGGTGAGTAGAGTCACCGGCGGAGAGTCCGGCATGGAGTCCGTGACCGTCGGAACCCACCGCCACTCCCGGGTCGCTGAGAATGGCGGTGACATCCTCTTCCCCCATGGAGAAAAACAGCGCACTCACCACCCCCTCTTCCTCCGACAGCAACCGGATCACCCCCCCGGCGGGGGTACACTCCCAGGCTGCGGCTATGGTGGCGAGGCTCTCTCCCGAAAACCGGCGGTTCTGCTCCGAGCGGCAGGGGCCCACCATGATCCCCTCCGGACCTTCCCGGTTGGCAATCTCCCGGTCGATCTCCTCCAGGAGCTTCCCCTGCAGTCGGGGATCACGCAACCGTCCCAGCAGCGCGGCAACGCCCCCGGCGTGGGCCCAGGCAGGAACCACCGCCGTCAATGTCGTAGCGGACGCCTCGTAGGGGTACTGGTCTGCGGCGATATCCACCCCCGACTCCCGGGCCGCGGCCAGAAGTTTCAGCAACTCCCTCCCCTTTCCCCGGTTGCTTTGCCCCAGGGCCTTGAGATGCGACACCTCGACCCGCGCTCCGCTCTCCCGGCCGATGGTGATCGCCTCGTTCAGGGCGGGAAAGAGCCCTTCGCTTTCGCTCCTGATATGGCTGGCATAGAGGGCGCCGTGCTCTGCCAGGGTCCGGGCAAGGTCGATGAGTTCGTCGGTGGCGGCGTAGTTCCCCGGCGGGTAGATGAGCCCGGTGGACATCCCCCAGGCTCCCTGCAGCAGGGCCGTCTCCAGGAGACGAATCATCCTCTCCCTTTCCTGCAGCGTAGGAGGCCGGTCGTCCATCCCCATAGTGGCGATACGGAGCGCGCCATGCCCCACCAGGGGGGCGACATGGATACCCAATCCCTGGTCATTGATCCGCGCGGCATACCCCTCCAGGTCGGACCAGGTCACGCCGTTCCGCGGGAGGATAAACTCGTGGAGCTTCAGGAAGTCGGCCAACTCCCCTTCTCTGCCGCTTGCCACGGGGAAGGCTCCCAGGCCGCAGTTGCCGACGACCTCCAGGGTCACCCCCTGATACGCCTTGCTCTCCAGAGCGGGGTGGCTGAAGAGGGTCATGTCGCTATGGCTGTGGATATCGATGAAACCGGGGGCCAGCACCAGCCCCCGGGCATCAATCACCAGTTCTCCAAAGGCGCCGATGGACGGGGCGATCCGGTCGATCCGACCGTCAACAACCGTCAGATCCGCCTGAAAGGGATCGCCACCCGAACCGTCCACCACCGTGGCACCACGAAAGAGAGTGGAGGACATGACGTCAGGGTTTGTCCGCGGCAGCGTTGCACTGCTCCACGACCTCTCTCAGCCAGGCGATCTCATCGGGCAGAAACTGCTTGGAAAAGTCGGTCCCCACGTTCAGTGCCCAGTGCAGCGGCGCCATGGTGGTGGCCGCCAGCAGGTAACCGGTAATCTCCACGCAATCCACCTCCGCCTCGGCCCAGGCGTACAGCCGCTCTTTCGTATCAAAAAGCATCAGGTAGTCGTTCCCCTCATTCTCGATGACCATGGGGAGGACATCCCCCTCTTCCATGGCATCCGCGGCCCCATCCACGTCCCTGGCATCCAGGGAGGGGACAAAAAAGGTGGCGTTGAGAAACAGATCGTAATAGGCGGACTGGCTTTTGGCGTTCTTCATATCCTGGCGCAGAAGCTCCAGGGCGGTATCCAGTGCGGTCATGAGACGGCTCCTTCTGATTGATATGGGATGAGCATTTCAGGTTTATCTACGGAAGTTCCAGAAAAGCATAGAGGGCCGCGGTCAGGGGCATGGCCACCCCCTGCTTCCGACCCGCCTCCAGAGGCTTGGCCAGGAGCGCCTCCAGCTCCAGGGGACGCCCTTCCATCCGATCCAGCTGCATGGAGGGACGATAGGAGCCGGTCATGGCCAGGGTGAAGGTAATCATCTCCTGGGCGTAGTCAGGTAAAATCGGCTCTCGAAGCCCCTGGGCGTTGGCCGCGGTGATGACCTCACCCATGATTTCCCTGATGAGCTGAGTCATTTTCCGGGAGGCGAGAAGCTCTCCCACCGGTCGCTGCAGATGAGCGCAGAGTCCGTTAAACGGGATATTCCAGACGAGCTTCTCCCACCGTGCTTTCATGATGTCGTCCACGGCTTGACAGGGAACTCCCGCCGCCGTGAAGAGACCGGCCAGCTCCGTGGCGTGAACTCCGTTACGAGGATGCAGCGCCCCCAGGACGATCCTCCCGGCGCCGAGATGATGCACCGTACCGGGCTCCCCCCGGTTGGCGCAGAGGTAGGCGACCCCGCCATAGACCCGGTGAGCGCCGAAGAGCTCCGCCAGCAGCTGTTCGTTCCCCAGACCGTTTTGCAGGGTGAGGATCATGGTGGCCGGCCCCACCAGCGGCCCCACCAGTTCCGGGTAGTGGTCGTTGGCCCAACTCTTGAGACCGATCACCACCAGATCGACGATACCGATCTCTTCGGCCTGCCGGAATCCCGCCACCATTGGGAGGTGGAAATCCCCGTCCAGGGAATGGACCTGGAGCCCCCCTTGCACAATGGCGTCGTAATCGCGGCGGAGCAGAAACTTGACATCATTTCCCCCACGCTGCAGGAGCGCCCCGTAAAAGAGTCCCAAGGCCCCCGCGCCAACCACGGCTATGCGCATATAAAACCTCCGGAAAGTAGTGATTGGTAGTAACTACTCAGGTCGATAGGCTGAATGTTGAAGGTTGAAGAGTATCAGGAAAACCATCGCAGAATAAAGAAAAGCGACCCATACGAGACGGGTTTAACCTTCAGCCTTCAGTCTTCAGTATTCAGCCTCACTACCCGATACGGGTTTAACCTTCAGCCTCACGCTTACTCCCGCCGCTTCGTCCGTTTTGTCGGGGTGGCGCTCCAGGGGTCATCAGGCCAGGGATGACGGGGATAACGCCACTTGAGCTCTTTTTTAACCTCACCGTAGGCTCCGTTCCAGAACCCCTTCAGATCCCGGGTTACCTGGATCGGCCTCCCCGCCGGAGAGAGGAGGTGCAGCAGAATCTGCGCCCTCCCCTTGGCCACGGTGGGGGTCTGTCCCAGCCCGAAGAGTTCCTGAAGCTTCACCGCCAGCACCGGCTCTGCGCCGCCATACTGTAGCGCAATTTTCGAACCGCTGGGGACCGTCAGGTGGGTGGGGGCCATCTCCTCCACAAAACGGATCTGCTCCCGCTGTAGCGTTCCCCGCAGCGCCCCCATGAGGTCGACTCTGGCCACGTCGGCCAGAGAGCGGACAGTGGAGAGCCAGGGCAAAAGCCACTCCCTGGCGGTGGCGGCCAGACCGGCATCGGTGACATCGGGGAGTCCGGCCTCGGGGAAGAGCCGGGCGCAGAAGGAGAGCCGGTCCCGAAACTGCAGCGCCGCCGCTGACCAGGGGAGCCGCTCCATCCCGCGCCGGACGATGCCGTCAAGAAGCGCCGCAGCCGTCTCCGCTCCCACGGGAGGAACCTGCCGGCTGGAGAGGGTCAAAGCGTCCAGCCGCTCCTCCTCCCTCACCATGACCCGCCCTTCCCGTTCGTCCCAGGAAACCCGGCGCTCCCGGATCAGGGAATCGGCCAGCTCTTCCCGGATCATCACCTCGTCCACCACGGCTGCCAGATGAATCTGCCCCTCTCCCGCTTCCCCCCCCTCCACCTGCACCGCCACCAGAAACGGCTCGTCGTGGAGGGAGCTTCTCTCTGTCAGCCTCCCTCCCCGCCCGTTGGCCAGGAGATACCGGTCACTCCCCGGCTCACGCTGCATGGCCAGACGATCCGGGTAGGCCTTCAAAAGGAGACGCCCCACGGTGACGCTGTCGAACCCCGGTCGCTCCTCCTGCTGCGTCCCATATCCGGTCAGTTGCCGGGCCAACCGTTCCACCGCAGCCGCCGCAGCCGGGTCGACCTCGCTCTCCCCCCGCCGCTGCCGCCACCGGACAAAGGCCTCATATCGGTCAAAGAGATCGTTATCGCTCCTGAGCCTTCGCCTGGTCCCCGTTCCCCGGCGGAGCAAGTCCCGTTCCGCCAGGAGGGCGCAGCAGAGGGAGGCGGCGGCTCCATGCCCCAGCTCCTCACCGGCCAGGAGGAGCCGGGCCAGCCGGGGATGAAGCCCCAGGCTTCCCATCCGCCGCCCCACCGCAGTGAGTCCGTACCGCTCATCCAGAGCCCCCAACTGGCGCAGCAGCCGCCTCGCCTCGGCCAAAGCAGGGGCCGGCGGCGGGTCCAGCCAGGGGAGGAGAGAGGGATCGGATACTCCCCAGAGGGCCAGCTCCAGAGCCAGAGGGGAGAGGTCGGTGACGGTGATTTCAGGAGGAGTAGCAGGAAGGAGATGCCGCTGGGTATGCCCGGTCCAGAGGCGATAGCAGATGCCGGGGCCCAGCCGTCCGGCTCGTCCGGCCCGCTGCTCCGCCGCTGCCCCGGAGACCCGCACCGTTTCCAGACGGGGAAGCCCCTTGGCCGGGTCGAAACGAGGCTGACGACTCCACCCCCCGTCGATGACCACGGTCACCCCCTGGATGGTGAGACTCGTCTCGGCAATGGTGGTGGCCAGGACGACCTTGCGCCGCTCCCCCGGCATGATGGCCAACTCCTGCTCGCGAAAGGGGAGGTCCGCGTAGAGGGGGCAGATGAGCGGTCCATGGAGACCCAGCCGCTCCTGAAGGAGGGAGCGGGTCCGGGTGATCTCGCCATAACCGGGGAGAAAGACAAGGAGGTCGCCGCTGCTCTCTCCAAGGGCCTTCTGCACTGCGCCGGCAACGATTTCGGGAAGACGCCCCTCCGGTTCCCGCTCCAGATACCTTATCTCCACCGGGAAACAGCGCCCCTGGGAGGCGATGATGGGAATATCTCCCAGAAGGCGGGCCACCGGCTCACACTCCAGGGTGGCGGACATGACCAGGAGCTTCAGCTCATCCCGCACCCCCTGCTGCACATCCCGGCAGAGGGCCAGGGCCAGATCGCTGTTCAGGTTTCGTTCGTGGAATTCGTCGAAGATGACCAGAGAAACCCCGGCAAGGAGCGGATCGGACTGGAGTCGACGAGTCAGTATCCCCTCGGTCACCACCAGGATGCGGGTTCGGGAAGAACTCTTCCGCTCGTAGCGGATGGCGTACCCCACACTCCCTCCCACCTCCTCTCCCAGGAGGGAGGCCATCCAGCGGGCCGCATTCACCGCAGCCAGGCGGCGGGGTTCCAGCATGATGATCGTTCCCGTCAGCCAGGGTGCATCCAGGAGCGCCAAAGGGACCCGGGTCGTCTTCCCCGCGCCGGGGGGGGCGTGGAGTACTGCCCCTGAATGGGAGCGGAGCGCCTCCATCAGATCGGGAATGACGGCATCAATGGGGAGGATGTTCACGGGAGTCAGACGAGAAGGGAGAGGTCGTCAAGGGTCAGCTCTGACAGGGAGGCGACGATGCGAATCGTTCCGGCCAACCGCTCCGCCGGGTAACTGGTGGTGATCCCCACCACGGCAATTCCCGCACCCAGGGCCGCGGCTATCCCGCCGGGGGTGTCTTCGATGACGATGCAGCTCTCCGGCGCGATCCCTTTTCCCGGGCAGGCAGCGGCGAGTCGCTCCAGGGTGAGACGATAGCAGGCGGGATCGGGCTTGCTGACGGAGACGTCGTCGGCGGTGACGATGATGTCAAAGGCGCTCTCCAGGGCGAACTGCTCCAGGATGGGGAGGATATCGGAGCGGAGCGCGCCGCTGCAGATGGCCAGCGGCAACCGACCGCTTATCCCGGAGATGAGCTCCACGGCGCCGGGATACGGTTTGACCCCGGCGGCGATGATCTCCAGAAATACCTCCCCTTTGCGCTGAATGAGCGCTGCCAGTTCCGGCTCTTTCAGGGGCACCCCACGGCTCCGGAAGGCCTCCCGAAAGGCGTCCCGGTCATCGAACCCCAGATAGTCGGCCACGTAACTGTCCCACCCGTACCCCAGCCCCAGCGGTTCAAGAAGAGTCTGGAAGGCACGATAGTGCAGCGGTTCGGTGTCCACGATGACCCCGTCAAAATCGAAGATAACTCCGGCAAGCATCCCTCATCTCCTTATTTCTTGATTCTCAGTCAGCTCCGGAAACGGGCCAGAGCGGCGACCACTGACGCTCCCACCCCATCGGCCAGCAGATCCCCGAACTCGGCGCTCCTGCTCACGGTGAGTACCCCCTGCGCCACCTCCATCAAACCGCCCACCATGACCGCCAGGCAAGCCGCCGCCAGAAACCTGCCGCCAAGGGTACGCCGCTGAAAGGTATACGCCATGGCTCCCAGAAATGTCAGGAGAGCATAGGCGCCCGCATGCTGAAACTTGTCCCATCCCAGAAGACCCTGGTGGGGGACCGGCGGATGAGGCATGAGCGAGAGTATGACGATCGTCAGCAGCCAGGCGAAGAATGCCCATTTCCAGAAGAGTGACATCGGTTACGACTCCCTGCGGGGTAAAAATGAAAAAAAAGACAGTAACCATGTGAATGATTACTGTCTCTAAGATGGTGATCCCAAGGGGACTTGAACCCCTGTTACCGACGTGAAAGGCCAGTGTCCTAACCGCTAGACGATGGGACCGTACAAGTTGTTTCTATCATAAGCGTGCAGAGTTAGTCAAGTTAACTTTTTTCTGCTCGCTGTCATGCGATGGCTGGGGTGCTAGGATTCGAACCTAGGGATGATGGAGTCAGAGTCCATTGCCTTACCGCTTGGCTACACCCCAATGGTCAGCTCTTATAGCAAAGCATTCCGGAGATGTCAAGAGATAATCTCTCATGTCCGGCATTCCTCCCTGAAAACGTTCGGCTCCCGACTTTTGCCACTCATCCCGCCTCCAAGTTACGCCACGCAGAGAACGGATATGATCCGTTTTTTACGCTTGGATTTTCACCATTCACCGGCTACACTTCTGATCAAGGAGAAACATCATGAAAGAAGCCATGTTTTACCAACGGGAGGGAGAGGGACGGGTTCGCTGCACCCTCTGTCGGTTCCTCTGCCTCATCACCGATGGAAGCCGCGGCATCTGCAATGTCCGGGAAAACCACGGAGGAAGCCTCTTCACCTTGGTCTACGGTGCCCTCTGCGCCGAGCAGGCGGACCCCATCGAAAAGAAGCCGCTCTTCCACGTTCTGCCGGGGAGCAGCTCCTACTCCATCGCCACCATGGGGTGCAACTTCCGCTGCCGTCACTGCCAGAACTACTCCATCTCCCAGGTCACATCCCATGGCGTCATCCGGGGAGTTCACCGCTCCCCCCAGGAGGTGGTAAGTCAGGCCCTGGCCTCCGGTTGCAGCTCCATCGCCTACACCTATACCGAACCGACCATCTTCTTCGAATTCGCCTACGATACGGCCCGGCTGGCCAAGGAGGCGGGGCTGAACAACATCTTCGTCACCAACGGCTACATCGGCAAGGAGCCGCTGGCACTCATCGCCCCCTATCTCCACGCCGCCAACATCGACCTGAAGGGGTTCAGCGAGCGATTCTATGGCGACGTCGTCCATGCCCGCCTCTCGGAAGTGCTGGAATCCATCCTGGAATATCGGCGGCAGGGGGTCTGGATCGAACTTACCACCCTGCTCATACCGGGACTCAACGATTCCGATGAGGAGCTGCAGGGGATCGCCTCATTCATCGCAACCAACCTGGGAATTGATACCCCCTGGCATGTGAGCCGGTTCCATCCCACGTACCAACTGCAGGATCGCCCCCGGACCCCGGTGGCAACCCTGCGGCGGGCCGGAGAGATAGGCAGAGAGGCGGGGCTCCGTTATGTGTACGAGGGAAATGTCCCCGGCGAGGGGGGGGAAAACAGCTACTGCCCTTCCTGTTCCACCCTCCTCATCCAGCGGTACGGATACGTGATCCGGATGAACAGAATCCGCAACGGGGCCTGTCCCGCCTGCGACACCGAAATTGCAGGCATCGGCATGTAAGGAGCAGATGGTGACATGAGCGTCGACGGCTCCGGTTTGTAATCACACGGACAGGCACCTCTTTATTTCCGCATACAGGATCTTGAACTCAACCGGTTTGGTAACGTAGCCATCAAAACCCTGTCGCAGAATATGTTCTTCCTCCTCACGCAGTGCGTCGGCCGTAAGGGCGATGATGGGAATATGGCCACCCACTCTTCCCTCTTTTTCCCGGATTAATTTTGTCGCTTCGATTCCGTTCAGCACAGGCATCTGGATATCCATCAGGATGAGGTCGAATCTGACCTTCTCCCAAGCATCCAATGCTTCCCGGCCATCACCGGCCGATACGAAGTCAATGCCTACTTTTCTCAGCATATATGCAGCTATTTCCAAATTTATTTCATTGTCGTCGACGACAAGCACCCGCAGCGGCGGTCCATCCCATGTGATAGGAGATAAGTCGTTTTCCCGCCGGTGTTGCGGTTCTGAGGCAACTGATGTTACGACAAAGGGGATCACCACCGAGAAGGTGCTCCCGACCCCTTCCGTACTTTCCACCAAGATGCTCCCTCCCATCAATTCTGCCAGCTGTTTGGAGATCGACAGGCCAAGGCCGGTGCCGCCATAGTTCCTCGTCGTCGAAGAGTCCGCTTGGGTGAACGGTTCGAATATTTTCCCCATTACCTCGGAACTGATACCGATACCGTTATCCGTGACGCCGATCTTGAGGGTAGTAATACTGTCCGTCTGCTGAATGACGACGACTGAAATGGTGATGCTCCCTGTCGTGGTGAACTTGATGGCATTGCTCAGGAGGTTAAGGATAATCTGCTTGAGCCGGAGTTGGTCACCCACCAGACCATCAGGGACTTGGGTGGAAACTTCGGTCCTGATATTCAATCCTTTGCGGTATGCCAGTGAAGTCTGAGTGTTGACCACATCCGTGATGACGCTCCGGAGTCCGAACCCTTGCTGTTCCAGTTCAATTTTTCCCGCCTCAACCTTGGAGAGATCCAGGATATCGTTGATCAGTCTCAGCAGGTTTTGTGAGGATAACTCTATGGTGTCCAGGTACCCCTGCTGCTCATCGGAAAGTTCCGTGTACTGGAGGAGTTGCGTCATGCCGATGATCCCGTTCATGGGGGTTCGGATTTCGTGACTCATATTAGAGAGGAACTCACTCTTGGCTTTGTTCGCAGCCTCGGCGACCTTACGGGCCTCTTCAAGCTCACGTTCATGCTGTTTCTGAGCAGAGATATCCAGTGCTGTGGCATACAAGAAACCGTCATGGCTGATAAAATATCGCCACGACAACCAGACCATTCTACCGTCTTCACATATCAGGCGATCCTCTAAAATAGCAGCGACGCTCCCCGAAGCTTGCTGTGCGACCTCATTGAGTACCCTCTGGCGATCAGCAGGATGGACGAATTTTAAAAAATGCTGCCCGAGGATTTCCGACACGGAGTAGCCGAGTTTTGCGATGCCGGCAGGGTTCATCTTCAGGAAACACCCGTCAGGTCCGATGATGCACTTCATTTCGGGCGTAGTATCGAATAAAATAGAATACTGTTCCCGCTCTATCTCTATCAGCTTACGTGAAGTCATGTCCCTGCTGATACCCCGCATCCCCCGGCATTCACCCTCAGGGCCGAACACGGGAACCCCGCTGACCTCCATGGTGGCCTGAGCGCCATCACTGCGCCGGAAGGAAAATTCCAGGGAAGAAACAGGCTGCTGTCCGGCAAGCGCCGTCAAAAACTTTTCGCCGGCACTCCCCACCGTCTCATCCTGGGTGAGTTCGACGGGCGACCTGCCGAGGAACTCCTCAGAGGGATAGCCCGTTATTTCCTGAAATTTAGGACTGATAAAAGTGAAACAACCGTTCTCATCGACTTCCCAGATGCAGTCGCTGGTGGTCTCGACCAATGAACGGAACTTCTCCTCGCTGCTACGGAGTTCGGCGGTCCGCTCCTCCACCTTCCGCTCCAGGTTGGCGTTGAGTTCGCGGATTTCGTCTTCGGCATGCTTGTGTTCGGTGATGTCGATAACAACACCTTCCAATAGCAGGGGCGAGCCATCAGCACCATTGAAGAACTTTCCCTTGGCCGAAACCCAGTGTTCCGTGTCGTCCGGCCAGAGGATGCGATATTCAATATCAAAATCGGCGAACTGCTCCATGGCGTTGTGCACCGCTCGTTCGGCAGCTTCGCGATCCCCCGGATGGAGCGATTTGAGCCAGTTATCGTTACTCGCCGGGATGTCGGGATGGAATCCGAAAACCGTGCGATACGTATCAGACCAGACGATTTCTCCGGTGATGACATCCCAATGAAATGTCCCCATCTGAGCGGCGTCGAGGGCAAGGCGCAATTGCTCTTCCTTACGCCTCAGGCTCCTCTCGGCAGTTATCTGAACGGTGACATCGGTGTACGTCCCGATCATCCGCAGCGCTTTTCCCGCAGCATCTCTTTCGAAGACCATCCCCCGATCACGAATCCATTTCCAGTTGCCGTCCTTGCAGAGAACGCGGTGGGTGAATTCGTAGTACGGGGTCTCGCCTTTTATATGGGAGAGAACCGCTGCAGTCGCATCGGCGAGGTCGTCCGGATGGACGAGGCGGCGCCATTCGTCGGTATCCCCGCCGATTTCCTCCTCGGCGTAGCCGAGCATGCTTTTCCAGTTACGGGAGAAGTAAACGGCACCGGTCGGAATGTTCCAGTCCCAAAGACCGTGCCCGGCACCGTCCAGAGCCATCTTCAGACGAAGTTCGTTCTCCCTGATCATTTCGTCCGCCACCCGTTTCGCGGCGAGAAGCGCCAGTTCGGACTCGGCCCGCTCTGACTTCAGCAGAAGTCTGTTATAGAAATAAGTCCCTATTGACAGCAGTATGAGGCTAAGAGCGGCGATCGTGAGCAAGGGGAACCAGTGCTGCCACTTTAACCAGGTGAGTTCCTCGGAGGAGACGTGAGAGACCAGCTTCCACCGCTCGGCAGCCCGCACGGCATCCTGACGTCCCGCCGCCGGATCGACCGTGACCCAACTCCAGAGACCGCTGGAGGTCATGATCTGTCCCTTATTGTCGGTTGAGATACGCGCCCATACGGAAGGGTAGCGCTTGGCCAGGGAGGTATCCCGCCCCAACATGAACCCCCAGGCATCCTCGGAATTCAAGCAGAAGCCCACCGGATTCAGCAGCAAGGGATGCCCCTGCGACACGATCCGACGGAGGTTGTCGAACGCGATTTGAGCACGATAGTGGATCACGATCAGTCCCTGGTCGCGCCCGGCCACGACCGGCAGGCGAAGCGCCAGTCGGATCATCGGCTTGTAGGGAACCTCGACAACCTCATGTTCGACATTCAGATCGAGAGGAGAGATATAGATCTGACCCGGTTGCAGGCGAATCGCTTCCATGTAGTTGAGACGGCCCGACTTGTCCTGCAGTTCACGCTGCGGCACGACCATGGGCTCGTTTCCCCGGCGATTGATCCGGGCAATTTCCATCCCGGAGACATTCAGCCAGCGTACATGGTCATAGGAGGGGTTGCGATACATCAGGGTTCGCAACTGTTCTTCCATCAGCGCCCGCGCTTTGTTGACCGGAGCGTGGAAGGCACGATTGATTTCCGGTTCACGAGCCAGCCCCTTGAGATGGTGCAACGACAGTTCCAAGGAACTGAGCAGAACATCCGATCCGTTAACCAGAGAGGTGCTCTCGCGAGCCGTCAACGACTCCATTTCGAATCTGATAAGGGTCAGACCGACGGCGAGAGTGACCAGCAACACCAGCAGCGCGATCGGCGTATTGAGAATAACAAATCGCTTCATATCGTTGCTTCCTGATGAGTCATCTGGATATCTCCCGGATATATATCTTCTTCACATTACATCAGATGTGAGTATGAAAGCGGGAGGGAAGGTAAAGGCCTTGGGAAAGTTATGCAGACTCATGGGCTGAGGGCCTGGCCATGGCCTCACAATCCGTTTTTAAGGTCAAGGGTTGCATACAAAATCACATCGGCTGCTGCAGTCGATTGTGAAAGTACGGATAAATCCGGAGACAGTATGATACTCCCTCCGGAAAAGCTAAGATCCCCTTCTTTCCCCCAGTTATTGGCGGCAATGAAGTAGACACCACCATCTGTCACCATTTCCGTCCAATGGCAAAAAGGTAACTCATCCCCTACCCAATTAGTAGAAAAGGTAACTATCTGAACGTAAGCTCCGGCAATAAATTCTTTAAATTCCTGGTAGTTAATGTCATTGCAAATCCCCAGCCCGACTCTACACCCTTCGATTTCAACGGCCTGATACCCCAAATCTCCTTTTTCCGCCCAAAGATAATCTGTTCCGAATAAATTTATCTTGCGGTATTTGCCGATGATTTGTCCGTTGTGCCCAAGGATAACCTGTGCGTTGTAAAATTTATTGGTAGCATGATCATATTCGGCCAAGCCCAAAATCAGATAAACCTTGTGGCGTGTTGCGAGCTCAGAGAAGGCACTTGTTGCAGGACCGGGTATCGGCTCTGCGAGGATTTTGGCATCTATATAATTTTCAATAGTGAAACCTGTTGTGCACATCTCTGGAAGAACTATAATCTTGGCGCCGTTTCCTGCTGCCTCTTCAACTAAACTTGAAAGAGACCGAATATTCTCTACTTTATTAGCTGCGCCGGCGCGATATTGAATAGATGCAACTTTTAGGGCCATTGAACACATAGCGGTGATTTCATCCTGGTGTTTTAGACTAAAGCTCCGAAAGGTTTATTTATTAGTCCGGGCTGTTATTTTACGATCCTCTTCGGTGACGTGGCATAACAGCCACCTGTAGAGAAAAATGACAGTCTCTGGCGTAAGGTCAGCATTACTCTTCTTTCTATCACGAATCAACCTCAACACTTCATTAGTAAAATAAACGTGTTCGGCAATATGGTTATCGATATCCTTGTATCCCACGGACTCCATATACTGCTGTTCCGCCTTAAAATGAAAATCAGCATAATCCATAAGTAAATCTAGGGTATAATACACATCAATCGTACTATGTTGAGAACTGAGGGTATCGTACAACCTGTTAAATATTTTAAACAGTTCTTTGTGTTGTAAATCTATTTCTTCGACTCCGATGGAATACTGATTTATCCAATCAAGTAACGGCATAAAAAATCCTTTCCCGTAGGGGTGACAAGTTTCAGAGAGTCCCTGACTCTTCCGCCTTGCCTGCAAATTTTTCAGTAATTCTCACGAGTGGCAATTTACATCAGATGTAAATTGCCGTCAACGATGATGAATAATACTGATGTTTGAGTGGTTCTGGTTTACCAATACCGGTAAATGGTTCTCGCTGAATCTCCCGGATAAGCTGATTGATGCGTTTGAGCATCGCCTTGTCACTTTTCTGCCAGTAGAGGTAATCTTCAGCACAAGAGGTAAATATACCTGTTCAAGGCCCTCCGCCACTTTCTGCATGTAGTTACGCCCGCAGCGGGAAGTTTCGTGCCAGATGCATCTTCACCTCGTCTTCCACCCCACTCTCCTGATTGCCCCGATAGACCATGGACGAACCGATCTCCGCCGCCAGGATGGCGGAGAGATATTTGCGCGGCAACCGCCCGATACGGCGGCTATACCGGGGCTCTTCCCGCAGCATCCGGGGGAGATGCGCCAGTATGGCACGACGATAGGACGGTTGCAGACAGAGCTCCGGGCGGCTCTGGAAAAACTTGAACAGCCGTGCGTAATTGGCATTGATCTCTTGGCTGATTGCATCGGAGATCTCCGTATAGAGGAGTGTAGGGTTACTCCGGCGGCGCTCCAGGATGAGCCGGGCCTCCCCTGCAGAGACCGTCTCCAGGATCTCCAGCACATCCCGCACATACCGCTCCTTCTCCCCCAAGAACTCGGCTTCCGAGAGGAGAAGGTTGGCGATGATCTCGAAGGAAGAGGAGATGACCCCGCACTTGTTGGCCGAAGCATCCCGCATGATGAGCACTCCCCGTTTCTGCAGGTTAATCCGCGCCTCCGGGGTGATGAAGGAGTTGGCCCCCTCGATGATGACCCGGGCCGACGGGGTGCCGTCGGGAAGGAAGAACCGCTCCCAGGTGGAGGCATCCACCGTTTCCGGTCGCCCCCCCGCCGGAATGAAGAGGTCGGCCGGAACCGTAAAGGGGAGCGAGCCATACTCCCGTGAAAATTCGTCGATGGAGAGCCACTCCTCCACCAGACCAGTGGAACTGCGGCTCACCTTGCGGTAGAGCTCACGTACCCCCTCCTTCCGGCTGTTACTCCTGAAAATCATGAAGCCGCCAGGGTGAAGCGTCTGGGGGGAGTAGCTCTCCAGATCCTCCTTCAGCAGGATTCTCCCCAGCTCCGTCCGGTCGGCTCCTGCCGGATCACAGAGGGCGGCGGTTCCGTCCAGAATCAAGACGATGCGCACCAGTGGGGAGCGCTCCAGCATGATTCTCATGGCATTGCCGGCCACGTCGCCGTTGGGTCCGCCGGTGAACTTGACGTTGTAGGGATCGGTGTACATATCTATCCCCAGTTCCGCCATGGTGATCCGGGCAAAGGTCACCACTCCGGTGGAGGTAACCCCGTACTCCTTGTGGTTAATTCCCACCCGCTTGCTGGAAATTAGGCCGCTCCCCAGGATATATCCCCGCTGCCGGGAGAGGGTGGCGATGGTCTCGATCATGGAGTCGTGCATGTTCTCGTCGGGCCCCAGCTCGATGGGCTCGTCATCGCCGTAATAATCCACCACCGCCGGATGCCTGGCCCGGCCGTGGTCGGTGACGAAGATGTCCAGAAAAGCGTTAGTGATCCCGTACTGGAGTTTGTACAGGTTCCAGGTCACCAGCTCCCCCTCTTCGTGGCTCAACTCCGAGGCGTCCAGAAGGGTCACCAACTTGGACCCCCCTTCGTAAATATCCTTGTTCTTCAGCTGTTGGGTATGGGCTAGGACGAACCCCTCCCGGAACAGGGTGGTGGCGTTGGTGATGAAGTCGTCGGGAGAACGGGCGATGACCGTGCGCCACCCCCCCCGGGCTATATCGGAGAAGCCGATGTGAAAGCCGTAGCCGGAATGGCTGAAGAAAAAGGTGACCCGGTACGGCCTGACCGGCGGGAGGTCGGCGGTGGCCTGTACCCCCAGTTCCTCCAGGTAAGCCGGGTCCAGCCGGAAGGAGAGCGCCTGTTTTTCCAGGACGAAGAAGTTTGTCTTGAGGGTGTGGCGGATGAAAGAGAGGGAGCAGTAAAAAACGGAACGGCGCAGCTCGTCCAGAAAGCGGTGGCCGGTGTTGTAATCGGCAATGGCCTGCCGGACAGAGCGCAATTCCTCTTTGAAGGGGTCCCGTTGGGTCAGCGTGGGGTCGAACCGGAGCCGGAAGAGGCTGACCAGGCGGAGAGTGATCTCCGGATTGGCATGAAACGCCCCTCGGACATCGTCCAGACCAAAGCGGTCCGGCTGGTTGTGGGCCAGGTTTGCATGGCAAAAGGCGCTGAAGGCGGCCGTGAGGGACGCGGCTTCCCCGGACATGACCCCGGTGGTGACCCACTCCCGGTAGAGGGGGGTGCGGGTCGCCAGGATCTGGGTCGTGTAGAGCTCCTGCTGCAGCCGGGTGAAGAGCCCCGACTCCCGATCCAGGAGGGTGCCGTTCCGGGGACGGACGTAAAAGGTCCCCAGAAAATAGGGATGGACTCCGTTGTTCACCGTGAGACAGTAGGCCCGGCTTACCCCCAAATCCAGTCGATTGAAGACCTCCATCACCTGGAGGAGGAACTCTTTGGTTGGGGGATTGGCCACGGCAAAGAGAACCCGTGATTCCCCCCCCTGGAGCATGGGCTCCAGATCCAGGTAGAGGCCGCCGGAGCGGTTCCCCTGCTGCAGGAGGTTAAGCGTCTGGGCGATACGCACCGTGGGGGAAATCCGGAGATACTTCTCGTTGTTGAGCCAGAGTATCCGGAGGAGCCGGTGGAAATCCCGGAAATCGAAGGTCGGGCAGCAGCTTTTTAGTTCGCTCCGTATACGGCGGCAGATGGCGGAGGGGACGGACACCCCCATCCCGGCCGCAATCTCGGCACTCCCCTTCCGATCAAATTCGAAGCGCTGGATCTCCAGGGTCTGCTGCAGACCGGGCAACGGACCGGCAGAGTGAGCAAACAGGGCGTAGGAGATATCCCGCTCCACGATACGGCGCAGGGTCTCGTAGAGGCTCCCGGGGCGGTTCTTCATGGCCACAATAAAGGCGTTCTCCCGGTCCGCCAAAAGGAGGCGCCGGTTGCTCTTCAGTTCCCCCAATTCCCGGGCAAGAATCTCCAGTGCCTCCGGCTCGTCCTGCATGGCCACGAAGAAATAGGGGTTCATCTCCTCCCTGAGCCAGGCATGGTGTGCCGTCACGTCATCCTGAAGATTTCCCTCTCCCCTGTGCGACTGTTCCATGGCCCGTTCCCCCTGATCATCGCGGAGTATATCAAAAAAAACGGACTGGTCCATGAGAAAACAGAGCGCCCCCAGCTGTTTAACCACCGGGAGCGTAGCTGTCAGCACTCATCGTGACCCCGACCTGTTTTTCCCGGAGTCCGGAACCCAACGCCTTGTCTATCCTACCTCCGCATACTCCCGCTCCCGGAATGTTACCCTCAGCGATTGCGCCAGAGTCCGTACGGCTGCCACATCCAGACCGGGCACGGTGACGGCGCTGGCAATGACCTCGGGGATGTACTGTTTCGCCTGGGTCAGGAAGTCGCAGACGCCGCGAAACCCCCCGTCGCCGAAGGGGGTATTGCAGAGCCGGGCATAGGTGGCTCCGTCGGCGGCGTTGAGGCTCACCGAGACACTGTCCACAATTCCCGCCAGCTCCGGAAGGATATTTCTGCCGTGAACCAGGTTGGCCTGACCGTCGGTATTGATCCTGATCCGCCTCCCCTCCTCTTTCAGGGCTCTGGCCACCTCTTTCACCAGCTCCAGCCGGATGAGCGGCTCGCCGTAACCACAGAAGACCACCTCGTCGTAACCGGAGTGCTCTCCCACGGCGGCCAGCACCTCAACGGCATCGGGTTCGTGATCCAGCTGGAGAAAATGCCCCTTCACCGTGAAGTCATCGAACTTGGCGCAGAAGGAACAGCGGTTGGAGCAGCGGTTGGTGATATTGAGGTAGAGGGAGTCCCGAATACGATAGGCGATACGAGCCGCCTGCTCCCCAGGGAGACGGAAGAGCCGGCGGGCGTTGAGGGTAGTAATCCGGGCCACGTCTTCCAGTGACAGCCCCTTCACCTCTGCCACCTTCCGGGCGGTGAGAGCGACGTGGGCCGGCTCGTTCAGCTTCCCCCGGAAGGGGACCGGCGCCAGATAGGGAGCGTCGGTTTCCAGGAGGAGATGTTCGATCTTTACCCCCCGCACCACCTCCCGCAATGCCTCGTTGTTGGGAAAGGTCACCGTGCCGGGGATGGAGAGATAAAATCCCATCTCCACACACTCCCGAGCCATGGCCAGGTCACCGGAGAAGCAGTGGAGCACCCCCCCCACCTCCCCTGCCCGCTCTTCCCGGAGGATGGTCATGACCCGGTCATGGGCGTCCCGGTCATGAATGACCAGAGGGAGGGAGAGTTCCCGGGCCAGGCCGATGAACCGCCGAAAAACCCGTTCCTGATCCTCCCGTGGCGAACGGTCCCGATAAAAGTCGAGGCCGATCTCGCCGATGGCCCGCACCTTGGGGTTGTCACCGGCCAGGGTGCGGATGAGCTCATAGCAGCGCTCCGTGACCCGACCGGCGTCATGGGGATGTATCCCCACCACGCAACTCATGGTATCATGGCGGTCGGCCAGCTCACAGGCGGCGATACTGGATTCGATATCGGCCCCCACCACCACGATATGGCCGACCCCGGCATCTTTTGCCCGTTGGAGCATGGCGTCGAAGTCGGCAAGAAAGTCATGGCCGTAGATATGGGCATGGGTGTCGACAAGAAAAGGTGCAGCGGTCATAGGTCTCCTTACCTGAAATTGTTACCCAGCCATTTTTTCCGCCGGAAATAGATCATCATCCCCAGCGCCAACAGCGCCATGAGGACGAGGACCGCGGGGTATCCCCACTCCCACCCCAGCTCCGGCATATATTTGAAGTTCATCCCGTAGAGCCCGACGATGAAAGTGAGGGGCATGAAGATAGTGGCGTACACCGTCAGCACCTTCATCACCTCGTTGGTCCGGTTGGCCTCGCTGGAGAGGTAGATGTCCAGCATCCCCGAGAGCATCTCACGAGAAGTCTCCACCGTATCGATGATCTGCACGGTGTGATCGTAAAGATCCCGGAGGTAGACCAGAGTCCCCTCCCCCATGAGGTCGCAATCCCGGCGCTCCAGGCCGCCGATCAGTTCCCGCAAGGGCCAGACCGACCTCCGGATCAGGATCATCTCCTGTTTGAGACGATGAATCTTCCGGATCGTCACCCTGGTGGGGGCCGCAACGACCTCTTCTTCCAACAGCTCCACCCGCTCGGCCAGCCGTTCCAGGACGAAGAAATAGTGGTCGACCACCGCGTCCAGCAGAGCATAGGCGAGATAGTCAGCCCCCTCCCCCCTCAGCCTCCCCTTGGCGGCACGGAGCCGCTCCCGCACCGGCTGGAAGGGGTCCCCATCCAGCCCCTCCTGAAAGGTGAGGAGCCACCCCTGCCCCAGAATCAGACTCACCTGCTCGGCGGCTATTCTCCCGTTGTCATCCATAGCCAACATCTTCACCACGATGAAGAGGTAGTCGCCGTAATCCTCCTTCTTGGGGCGCTGGTCGGTATTGACGATATCTTCCATCACCAGAGGATGAAGTCCGTAACAATCGCCGATCCGTTTGAGGAGCTCTACCTGAGAGACCCCCTCCAGATTAAGCCAGGAGACCCCCTCCCCTCTGAGCAGCTCACAGGGATCAGCCGGTGCCAGGGTCTCCTCGGCAAAGGAGCGTTCATCGTAGGTGATGAGGGAGAGGACCGGTTCACGATGTGATGGCTCACCGATATGAACGAGGGTTCCGGGGGAAACCCCTCGCTTGTGCCGCCTGCTCTTGAGGAGACGCGCCACCTGCTACGACCTGGCCGACCGGGGGGCGATCCCGGCAATGAAGCCCTGAAAGCGGGCTCCATCCCTCCCCGCGGTTAGGGAATAATAGACGATCAGTACTTCCATGAAAAACCTCCCCGAGAATCTCGACTGCTCCCTGATGCCGCTCCTATCCGGGCGATTGATCCTGAACCACTTACCGGATACTCTTCTCCCGGCAAAAAATCAACAGCAAACCTTCGCTCATTTTCTTCATTCTTGGGACTTTTCGCATCATCCTTCGCAATTCTCCTGTAGCAGAGAACCTTCTCCTAGAGTATAATGATAAAGTTAAAATTTAGACAACCATCTCCAAGGAGTATCCCTACAGTGCCTACCTGCGCTTTCATGATCATGTTATTGCTCACCATCACCACTCCTCTCCCGGCCATGTCTGCAGTGGATAAGCCGTTACAAACCCGGACAGAACGACAGAATCCGGTCCCGGGGGAATCGGCTCAAACGGTACCGGAGATGAGAGGCACGGAGAAAACGGCGGTCAAGCCGAAGCCCGGCAGCAATGACAGAGTCTCTCCCCGTGAACCATCAAACTCCCTGATAGTCAACTTATCTCTTTTTTTGGTCATGGGGATTGCCGCGCTCTTACTGGTAAGAGCCGTTATCCGGGCGGTCCGATTCATGTCAATGAGTGGTCTCACGAAGATGCGACATGAAAAATTCAACGTCCTCTCCCCCCTGGTGATCCGCTCTCTGGAAAACATGGCAACGCCCCTATGGGGCGAGAATCACGCCTGGTTGCGAAAGTATCATATCAAGAAAAAACGGGATCGCTGGATACTCTGCGATCGCAAGCGTGACGGATTCATTCGCTCCCAATCGGAAAAAAACAGTGTGGAAATAAGCCTGAGGGATACCAATTTCAGAGTCAACATCATCCTCCTCAATGGAATGAGGAAAAATATGATCATGGAGTGTCGCGATTTTTCCGAAAGCGAACTTGTAACCTCCCTGGAAAAGGTTAAATCAGTTATCATGATCACGCCGAACAGTACGTCGCAACAAAAGGGTCCATGACATCACGAGATGGCTTGAATCACCATAATCACTGCGTGGGAAAAAAGCTCCTCATCGTCGATGATGAACCGACCAGCATCAGGGTCCTGGCCGAGACACTCCCCCCCTACTACCAACTCTTCTCCGCCACTTCAGGACAAGAGGCTCTGAAGCTTGCCGCCCGAATTCAGCCAGACCTGATCCTGCTGGATATCCGGATGCCGGACATGGACGGGTACGAGCTCTTCCGGGCCATGCAGGCCGACCAATTCCTTCGGACAATCCCGATTATCTTCGTCACGGCCCTCACCGGCGAAGAAGACGAGAGCATCGGACTCGCCCTGGGTGCAGTGGACTATATCACCAAACCCTTCCGACCGGCCATTGTCAGGCAACGGATAAGCAACTATCTGGAGCTCAAACAGCGGCGCGACGAACAACTTTCCCGGGTGGAGGAGTCGTTACGGGAGAGTGAGGAACGGTTTCGCCTCTTCTCGGCCATTTCGAGTTGGCAGACCAGGCCACCCTCTTTCTGGACGAAATCGACGAACTTCCCCTGGAAGCCCAGGCAAAACTGCTGCGGATTCTCCAGGAGGGTGAGTTTTGCCGGGTCGGCAGCCCCAGGACCATCAAGACCGAAACGCGCATCATTGCGGCCACTAACCGGAACCTGTCCGAGGAGGTGCAGCAGGGACGGTTCCGCGAAGACCTCTACTACCGGTTGAGCGGTTTTCCGCTGACTATCCCCCCCCCCTGCGGGACCGATCCGAAGATATCCCGCTGCGGGAGTGGCGGCTCTTTGACCTTGCAGGAAGTGGAATCCCAGCACATCATCCAGGTTCTGCGCTCCACCAACTGGCGCGTGGATGGCCCCAAAGGTGCAGCCCGTTTGCTGGGACTCAATCCCAATACCCTGCATTCCCGCATGTGAAAACTGAGGATTCATTCTCCATGAAAAATATTTCAATTATCGGTTATTCTTTTATATTAAAAAGTTATCACCCTCACCACCTGCCCCCCACTGAGCTATACCACCATAATTACAGCCACCTACAGGGATCATTCTCCGAACAAAACGTTGGCACGATTAATGTAATCGCAACAACATGAGGGTGGAGAGTTCACCGGAGAAGGGGAGCACGTCACCGTCAGTATGCCCCTGACGCACGAAGAGAATTCCCCATGACACAGATCGGAAGGACTCCGTCTCCCTTGACAGGAGAATCTTTCGTTGCAAGGAGAAACAGCGACATGAACACCCCCTATTGTGCCGGATTACCGGAGCTTCCCACGGTCTCAGCCGACGCCGTAAAACTGTTTCATCGTGCGATAACGAGTGTGACGGCGCAAGTGGCCGCCCATCTTGAGAGCCGGCCTGATCTGGACATGTTCACCGGCGGTAATTCGCCGGATCTGCTCCGCGGCATGCTGCGACACCAGGCGAGGTTCATGCTGATCATCTTCACCGTGGACTCCCCCCAGCAGATTGCATCGTTTCTCCTCTGGAACCATCAGACATCCCAGGCTCAGGGGTTCTCCTCAGAGTTCTTTGCCCTGCTGCTTGACGCCTGGCGAACCGTCGTCCGTGACCGGTTCACCACCCATGGAGAGGGAGGTGAGCTCCCGTCATTCTATGACTGGCTGGCTCGATGCCACGAAACAAGCAGCGTTTCCCCCGGTGAAGGGATATATCCTGCTGTTTCCCTCACGCATAATGTCAAGGGGGTGCAACTCCCCTTTCTCTGGCTGCTGCTGCAAGGAAATTTCAGCAGCTGCCTGCAGTTCAGCAGTTCGTTGATTGAAACCTTGGATGACCTGAGACAGTTTTACCTGAAAGTAATCTGGCCTGTATTCTACCGGATAGGTGAGCTCTGGAGTTCCGGCCTGATCTCCGTCGCCGAAGAGCACTTGGCCACGAATCTGGTCAAACGGGTCATGCCGGTCCTCCTTTCCCGGTTCACCATGAACAGGGTGACTCGTGGAAAGGCCTTGGTTTCCACATCCCCCAATGAGCACCATGAGATCGGCGCCAGGATGGTCGCCGATTTTTTGGAACTGGATGGCTGGGACGTCATCTACCTGGGGGCCAATATTCCTTCCTGGGCACTTCTTGACATGGTCCAGCGAGAGAAACCTTTCCTCATCGCCCTCTCCGCTGCCACCGAGATAAACCTCGGCAATATCAGGTACATTATCGACATGATCAGGGGTGACCGACGGCTTCGAGAGACAAAAATCATGGTTGGCGGTTACGCGTTCTGTCATAGCTGGCTGCATTGGCAGCAGATCGGCGCCGATGGCCATGCTCCCGATGCCCAGGGGGGCGCCCTGATCGCAGCGGAGTGGTGGTCGGCGCGGCAGGGTGACAAATCACAGGATGAAAGTAACCACTCAGGTTTGAGACTGAAGGCTGAAGGTTAAACCCGTCAACCTGAGTAGTTACAATATCTCTTTCATAAGGTGGAGAGGAGTCGGAGGGTAACAGGATGAACGTAACCGGGATGAAAAAAGCAGTGACGCCTCGCAATGCAGGCGTTATCGGTATCGTACTGACACTGCTCCTGTTTTCCTTCGGCTATTACAACGCGTGGCAGGATTATCATAAACAGTTCATCGCCGACGCCTCGGAGCGGACCGCGGATGTCATTGAAGCATTGCAGGACCGACTGCTGGAACTGGACGGACTCAGGCGCTTTATCAAGGGTTCGGCAGAGGTTGACCGGGAGAGCTTTCGGGAGTTCGTTCAGCCGATTCTGAAGCAACCGGGGATTCAGGCCTTGGCCTGGGCCCCCATGGTCCCCGTATCCGGCCGACGAAGGATGGAACAGGGCTCGGGAGGTTTTCCCTTCACTGAACGCGCCCCCAAAGGTCCCCTGGTGGCCGCAGGAATGCGGCCGTTCTATTACCCGGTCTCTCTGGTTGAACCGCTGCAAGGTAACGAGCAGGAAGTCGGATATGACCTGGGATCAGACCCCGACAGAGTGGGAGCGCTTCATAAGGCCGAGGAGACGGGACAGATCACGGCAACGACCCGCATCAGGCTCGTCACTGAACGCCAGGGACAAAACGGCTTTCTTCTCTTTGCACCGGTCACTGACAAAGGGAACAGGCTTCGCGGCTTTGCCGTGGGATTATTCAGAGCAGGGGACATGCTTGAGGCCGCGCTCACCCCCACCTCCACCATGGCGCTGAACAGCACCCTCGCCGACCTCTCCGCCCCCCACGGCAGACAACTACTCCACCGCCATGAGGTCGGCAGGGAGGTTGCAGGGCAACTCCCCGGTCTGGACGACCTCCTTTTCCCCCAGCTTTCCCATACCCGGGACTTCCTCTTTGCCGGACGGCAGTGGCGGATCACCTCCCAGGGAACTCGTGGCTATCACGCCCAAACGGTTTCCCTGGCCTTTCTCCTGATCCTCCCCGTGGGGCTTCTCATAACCTACCTGATCTATCTCTATCTGCTGCAGCAGCTCCGCTCACGGGAGGAGGTGGAGGCCCTGGTGGAAGTTCGGACAATGGAGTTGGGTAGAAGTAACAGCAGGCTCCTCGCCGAAATCGGAGAGCACCGGCGCACCGTTGAGGCTTTGCGGGCCAGTCGGAGCCAGTTCCAGACTTTTTTCGAGCGTATCGGTTCCATCATGCTCCTCATCGACCCCGAAACCGACGCCATCGTCGATGCCAATGAGGCAGCAGAACAATTTTACGGTTATGCGCGGCAGACCCTCCGTTCCATGAAATATACGGAAATCAACAGTCACGGCAACCGTACCGCTGAAGGGGAGACGCATCAGACCGCCATCCGGCTGCACCGCCTCGCCAGCGGTAAATTCCGCAGCGTGGAGGTTCACTCATCCCTCATCGCTCCCCATGACGCGTCGGGCGCAAAACTCCTCTTTGCCATCATTCACGATATAACCGCCCGGCAGGAGATGGCTGCCCACCAGGAGTTACACCAACTGCACCTGGGGATCGCCATGGACCTGGCACGTCTGGCATACTGGGAATTCGACCAAACCACCGGGAGTTTCACCTTCGACGACCGCTGCTACGCCCAGTACGCCACCACCGCCAAGCAGGAGGGGGGAGAGACCCTCCCACTGACGGAGTATCTCCAGCGATTCGTGTATCCCGAAGACGCCCCTCTGGTGGCTGCGGCCTTTACCGGGGAGTCACAACCGTACCGCATCTTTGCCCAGAGTCTGGAATACAGGATTCTGCGCCGGGATGGCGCGGTGAGACATATGGCGCTCTTCTACCAGACAGGGGACATCGAGACCCGACACCATGGCGCCACCCAGGACATCACCAAACTGAAACAGATCAGCCAACGACTTGAGGAGGAGCAACAGGCTCTGGCTCTCTCCCGGAACCATATGCAGACCATTCTGGACAATCTCCCCATGCAGGCCTGGCTCAAGGACCGGGAGGGGCGATTGCTCATGGTCAACAACCAGTATGCCGCTGCCGTGGGTCGCCCCCGAGAGGAGATTCTCGGCCACACCGTCTTTGACCTCTGGCCCCACGATCTGGCAAGTTTCTACAATGCCGTTGATGAAGAGATCATGGCCTCCGGAGTAAGCCGCCAGGTGGAGGAGCAACAGGAGGATACACCGGGTGCGGCCTGGTTCGAGACGTTCAAGGCCCCCATCATTGCGGCGGACGGCAGAGTGATCGGGACGACGGGCACGGCCCGGGACATTACCCGGCGCAAACAGTCGGAAGAGCTGATCATGACGCAGCAGTACAAACTTGAAGAGCTCAATGCCCACCTGAAAGAGCTGGTGGCGGAGGAGATTGACAAGAACCGGGCCAAGGACCTGCTGATCATGGGGCAGAAGAAGCTGGTCTCCATCGGCCAACTGGCGGCCGGCGTGGCCCATGAAATCAACACCCCTCTCGGTTTTGTCAGCAGCAATATCCGGGTCTTTGACAAATATTTCGGCCAGATGAGCAGCTATATGGCTGCCCAGCAGGCGTTCCTGGAGAGCACGGCCGCCGAAGAGGAGCGCCGTGAGCTCAAAGGACTGGAACAGAAGCTGGACATTCCCTTTATTATGAAAGACATCCCGGAGCTCATTGCCGAATCCCTCACCGGAATCGATCGGGTGTCGAGTATCATCCTTGACCTGAAGAGATTCTCCCGGGTAGACGCTCCCAACTCCGAACCCACCGACATCACCGCCTGCATGGAGAACGCGCTCATTATTCTGACCCATGAACTGAAAGATGTGGCGACCATCCGGAGGGAGTATCAGCCGCTCCCCCGGATTCTCTGCACCCCCGGCGAACTGAACCAACTGTTTCTGAATCTGCTCCGTAACGCCGGCCAATCTCTCACCCCTGTGGGGGAGATCACCCTGAAAAGTTGGTATGATGACGGTTTCGTCTACGCTTCGGTGACGGACAACGGTCATGGTATCCCTGAACATCTCAAGGAACGAATCTTCGAGCCGTTTTTTACCACCAAGGATGTGGGGCAGGGAACCGGCCTGGGGTTGAGCGTCTGCCACAACATCATCACCAGACATCACGGGCAGCTGCAGGTGGAGAGCGTCGTGGGAAGCGGCAGCACCTTCACCGTCAAGATTCCCCGAAGTGAAGAAGGCTCTCCCCTACATGAATGATACAGTACCGACAACTTCGATGATCATGACCGCCGGGTCAGCCGGAGCGAATTTCCCACCACGCAGAGGGAGCTAAGAGCCATGGCCGCTGCGGCATGGATGGGGGTGAGTCGCCCGGTCATGGCCAAGGGGATTCCCACCAGGTTGTAGATGAAAGCCCAAGCCAGGTTCTGACGGATGACCCGCATGGTCCGCACCGCCAGCTGGTGGGCGATGACGATCCGTCCCAGATCAGGTTTCGTGAGGATCAGCGCCGAGCTCTCCAGTGCAATGTCGGTACCACCGGCCATGGCGCACCCCACGGAGGCGGCGGAGAGAGCCGGGGCATCGTTGATCCCGTCACCCACCATGAGAACCGGCGCCCCCTCCCCTTCCCTATTCCCCACAAACTCCGCCTTGTCAACGGGAAGCATCCCCCCCCGGGCGTCACCGATCCCTACCTCTTGGGCGATCTCCCGCAGATGTTCGGGCCTGTCCCCGGAGAGAAGGGTCACGGCAATTCCCTGTTTCACGAAATAGGCCGCCACCGCCGCCGCCTCGGGACGGAGCCGATCCTGCAAAACTATCAACCCGAGATACTCCCCCTGACGGGCCACATGGATGACGCTCCCCGATGCCGGGGGAGCTTCTGAAGGGAGGAGAATCCCATGGTCACGGAGAAACCGCGCCGTGCCCGCGACCACCTCCACCCCCTCCATCATGGCGGCGACACCCCCTCCCGGAGTCGTCACCACCCCTACGGCAGGGACCAGGGGATGGATTCCTCGTATTCCGGCATAGGCCATGATTCCCCTGGCCAGAGGATGGGCCGAGCCTGACTCAACCCCGGCAGAGGTGACCAGGAGCAGCTCCGGGGAGACCCCCGCGGCAGGGCAAAGCGCCACCACCTGGGGGCGCCCCAGGGTGAGGGTCCCGGTCTTATCGAACACCACCTGCCTGATCCGGCTCAGCCGTTCCAGGATCTCCCCCCCCCGGAAGATGATCCCGCTCCCGGCAGCAGCGCCGGTCCCTGCCACCACCGCGGTGGGGGTGGCCAGTCCCAGGGCGCAGGGGCAGGCGATGACCACCACGGCCAAAGCTCTCATGAGTGCCATGCCAAAGGGAAACCCGGCAAAGAACAACAAGCCGAAGGTGAGGAGCGCCAGCAGCAGCACCGCCGGGACAAAGAGAGCCGAGAGCCGTTCCGCAAGGTTCTGGATGGGGGCGCGGCGCTGCTGGGCCTCCTCCACCAGCCGGGCAATGCGGGCGATGAAGCTATCGGAGGCCGGTCGTGCCACCCGGACCCGGACGGAGGCCAGGAGGTTGATGCTCCCGGCGATGACCGGATCACCGCTCTTCTTGGCCACGGGAAGAGACTCGCCGGTGGCCGGGGATTCATCCACCTCGCTCTCCCCTTCCAGCAACACGCCGTCCACGGGAAACCGCTCCCCCTCCCGGACCAGCACGATGTCGCCGGGGATCAGCTCGGAGCTCTCCACGGTTTCCGGCACATCCCCCCGGAGACGAAGCGCCTGGGCCGGGGCGCAGGCAAGGAGCCGCTCCACCCCGGCCGAGGCGCGATGTCGGGCCGAGAGCTCCAGGAGCCGGCCGGCCAGGATGAGGGTAACGATCATGGCCGCGGTCTCGAAATAGACCTCACTCCCGTTGACCAGGGCGTAGATGCTGTAGAGGTATGAGGAGAGAGCCCCCACCGTGATGAGAAGATCCATCCCCGGAGCCCGGTTGGCGATGCTCCGCCAGGCTCCGGCCAGAAACGGCCACCCGGAGTAGAAGAGCACCGGCGTCGTCACTGCCAGGGAAAACCACTGCATGACCGCTTTCATGGTCTCCCCCATCCCCTGGACGAACCCGGCATAGAGAGCCAGGGAGGAGGCCATGAGCTGCATGGTGAGGAAGAGGGAGGTGCCGAAGCGGAGGAGGAGCTCTTTTCTCTGGAGGGCGTAGGCGGCTTCGGCAACTCCGAAGGAGTAGGGTCGGGGGCGGTAACCGGCGGCGGAGATACGCCGGAAGATGGCGGCAGGGGTGGTCAGGGAGGGATCAAAGTGAAGTCTGGCCCGGCCGGTGGCGTAGTTCACCCGAACCTGACTGGTTCCGGGGAGGCCGGCGATGATCTTTTCCATGAGCCAGACGCAGGAGGCGCAGCGAATACCGTCGATGAGGATATCCAGGGCAAAGGTGTCACCCGCCGGCTGTACGAAACGGGCGAGATACTCCTCGGAGAACTCATCCTGGTACGCCCCGCTCCCCAGCCCCTTGTCGCGCCACTCCCGGCGCCGGTAATAGTCGTCAAGTCCGGCGCCGGTGATCAGCTCATAGGCGCCAAGACACCCCTTGCAGCAGAAGAGCCGCTCCACGCCGTCGGAGCGATCCACCACAGTGGCGCCGGGCAGGAGCTCCGCCTCGCAGTGGAGGCAGCGCCGGGGCGCTTCGGTTACGGCAAGAGTGTCATTCACGGTGTCGTTATACCCGACTTACTCTTTCGAGCAGAAGATATTCCAAATCTCGACGTCCATCGATGACCGACAGGACAAAAACATTTTCCTCTTCGATGCAATACATGATCCGCCATGGTGTCGGGAGCAGTTCCCGGTACTGGAATATGCCCTGTTTCTGCAGTTCCGGTACGACACGCCCCCGTTACGCGGACCGGTTGAATGTCGTCTTGCAGATTTATTGACCACCTCCTGACCGAATTCAATACCATACTCAGCCTTGTACAGCAAGGTTTCACCCTACAAACGCAGGGTAAATTTGTTCTCCGCATATTCACTAGACCCCCCAGGAACATGAATTTTTTGTCCTGCGCAAGTAATCGAAGACTAGTCGCACATTCCAGATAGGGGAGATGGTGATAAGTGACTTCTGTTGTCGGCGCTAATTCAGGGAGCGGGTGTGGTGATTTTTTGTCGGGTTGTCTGTACGTGTTGACCACCGATGCCGATGGCCGGTTTACCTTGCCGACTATGGATTTTCTGGATGCTTTCGTACAGATCAAAGCGGCAGATGGTAAGGACTTTGCGACGGTCAACCTGCCGATTAAGATGTTTGAAACGGGGGAACTGGCGGTAGTGCTGCAGCCAAGGCAGTAGGGTTTTACTACACGAACCCCAACTCAATCCGTTTGCCGAACACCCGGGCAATCTTTTCGAGGGTCTTAACGGTAGGATTAGCTTTGCGTGGATTTTCCAGGCGTTGATAGACCTGATAGGAGATGTTGAGCTGTCGTGCCACTTCGGTCTGCGGTCGATCGGCACGCAGGGTGCGCAACATCATGGCAACAGCGATATGCGGAGCTACGGGGATATTGTATGTGTTTTTACTTAGAATGGCAGAAGGAGATGGAATGACGAAATTTCGTTCAAAATCGGATTCGATACAACCGTTCAGCGCCTCTTCGGCATTATGCAGAGCCTCTTCCAATGTAGCTCCATAGGTCATGACGTTCTCTAAGTCGGGAAAACTGGCCAGATAGCCGTCGTCCTGTTTTTCTATAAGCACCGGATATGCCAGCATAATTATTACTCCTTTATTCCCGCTTGTTTAAGAATGCCGTGAACAAGTCCTTTGGGCAGATCTGTTGTGCCGTGTGTCGGAATGGGAACCGAGCGGCACCCCTCGCGGATCATGATGTGATGGCTGCCGGAGATACGATCAAGCACCCAGCCATGTTCCTCAAGAATCTTTTTGAGCTGTTTGCCGGTCATGAAATAATTTATACAGCATAAATGATGTGTGTCAAGAAATACCATTGACCACTTGGAGGAATTGATCCGCTGGCTGATACCAAGGTGACTGCTTACAGGGGTGGAGGGTCAGGCTTGGACGGACCGTCCAAGATTGCGCGTTGCAGAATGTGGCGAGACAGGAAGGGCTTGAAAGAAATGGGGGATTGGGGACGGGTTAAAATGGTGACGGTCTGGATGTTCCAGTAAGTGAATATGTGAACTACGTCCCGTCCGCCCCGTCCGCCCCGCGTCCCGTCCGCCCCGTCCGCCCGCAGTCCAGCTAAAACCGCACTTCATTAGTTTTTTTGATATAAAAATAGTGTTTTATTTTGGCCTAAAATGTTATTTTTCAGCAAGTTGAATGCCCGTTTCGGCATGCCGAAATGAGTACAAAAAAGTGCTGACGGCTCTATTGTCTGAATGTGAAACGCCGGCTCTCACTGACACCGGTGCCCACCCTACCCTTCACGGCCACATACTCTACCTCGGGTTCCTGACATTGATTGGGCATAAGCTTGACAATACCGATGCTTCAATAATCGGCGTGAACCGCACCTACAAGGATCTGGTCACCGGTGAGCAGTTGACGATAAAGGAGAGTTTCATCGAAAGTCTGACTCATGACAGCTATGTGATCCAGATTCCGAGTCTGGCTAGCAGGAAACACACCTGTTTACCCCTTCGAGTCGACGGTAGAGTGTTCTGCCGGGATTCTTCACTGAAAGGAGTGTATAGGGTTATTTGGTGAGGGATATTTTTTGTGGCGAGCAGTAAATGTTTTGCAGGAGAACACCTCGCTCCCGTTCAACCCTCAGTGCGCCATTGGCCAGAGGATTGAAAATATATGTAAGAAAGCAATGGTCTCTGGCATCACTTAACCTCGATTGTTTGAAAATCGCCCCGTTGGTTCCGCTACATCGTGCCGACCTGTACATGACTCCGTTCTGTCCTTGCCGTTGAAGATAACTACCAAGAGCATTGGAAAACGTGTAGTCGTCGGGGTCTACCAGAGCGTGATACTCAATCTCCTTGCCAAGCAGTGAAACAAGGATGCCGTGACACTTCGCTTTGATCACGCGGCGTTCCGCCACTATGTCTGTTGATTCATTCGGGAACGAAGCGAGGACGAAACGACGCCAGTGATAAGCGGATTCATGGATGGTCGTTTCAAGGTCCAGCGAGCCGTACCAAACACCATAGCGAATGCCGTCACTAAACCGGGTCCGCTGCCAGTTCGCTTCTATAAAAGGAAATGCGATGGCGGCGCCATAATCAAAGGGCCTTGAGAGCAGGCTTTCTTCGGTCGCCACGCTGTCCCGGTTCTCGGCTGCGTGAGCAATGGCGTAATCGTCTCCGTCGTCTCCCAGGTCATCAAACAGATCCTGAGAAATGCGGAGGCCTTTGATGTTACGTAACAAGTATTCGTCAAAATCAACGATGTCCGTGAGTAGTTTCGAGTACATCTATCGGTCACATTCGAAATCAAGATAGCGTCTGATCGCCAACAATCCTTCATACCCGCTCCGCATGATCTCCAAGGGGGGCTTGCCGGTAAAAGTCGCGTTGGGCGCAGTGACCCACGTATAAACTAGATCCCGATTATGGGGGAACATGATGCGAAGAGCCTTGTGGATGCCCAACAGGTGACCGACTCTGCCGATGAGGTCGACGCTGTTTTCCAGGGGAGAACCTTTCCGATAGCGAGTCAACGTCATGCGGGAGGTGGGAGCGAGGCCAAGCAAGGCACACTGGTCCGACTTTGAGAGTCCCCAATGGTCAAAAAGTCGGGCAATCATCTTGGCGAGGCTTTCTCGTGAGGCTTTGGAGCCAAGGTCAACAAGGTGGTTTTCTTGAGCCGCGGCGGCGAGCATGGATATCTCTCCTGAACAATATTTTTTGTTGCATAAATAGTATCAAAAGATATACAGATGGGCAAGGGGAAACTTCATTGTCCGTAAATCGCACAGATTGACATTGATATAAACTTTGCACGTGAGCTGTCTACAGAGGACACCGCAACATTCTGGTAACCGGTCCCACTGGCGCCGGCAAGTTACCTTGCCGGCGCTCTGGTCCAGAAAGCCTGTCGACCGGCAGATCCACCAGGAAGTCGGTGAGTTCTTCTCTTCGGGTCATGAGGTAGGCTGATGCCACACTTCGCCAGCACCTGGTCGAACTGCTCCTTCAAACGTGGCGTCATTCCCCTGAATCCCCAGAGAACATACTCCGACTTGATCTGCTTGGGCCACCGGCTGAGCGGTCCATAGAGGTCGTCTCCGATGGGGATAACCCGCAAACGACCACGCTCCCGATTCCCCGCCACGATGACCTTCCTGTCGAGGTCCACGCTATCCCAGGTCAGCCTGAATATCTCGCCGAGCCGCATGCCGGTGTTCAGTGACATCCTGACGAGCATTTGAAGCTGGGGATGAACGGAACACGCATCAACGAGGTCCAGCCATTCCGTGATTTGCAGGTAGCGGAGATTCTCGTGACGTGGCCGAAGCATCTCGGCAAGTCCCACCATTGAACTGACCGCCACACTCACCAGTTCCCACCGCTCGCACATACTATATATATGCTTCAGGACGTCCACGTGGTGGTCGCAGGTCTGGGGAGAGACGATGGCAAGGGCTTTCACCTGATACTCCTCGATGTCGGCAAGGTCGATGCCGTCGAGGTTCATCTTGCCGAAGTGGGCAGTAGGGTGGCGGGTCGTAGGGTGGCTGGTCGGGGGTGGCGGGTGGCGGGTCGGGCGGGTGGCGGGTCGGGGTGGCGGGTCGCGGGGTGGCGGGTCGGGCTTCCAAGTTGCCAAGATTGCGCGTGGGCGGGTCGAAGGAGGGGGGCAGGGAAAGCTCGGGTCGGGTTTGCATTTGTATAAGCTATCGACAAATTCGATCAACCAAAACCAAGTATCAAATGGCATTATTGCGGCAAAACAGGCTGTTTCACCCAACTTCGGCGCGCCGAAGATTGGCGGAACCTACCGGAAAACAACAATACACCTTTTAATAATTCGAAATATGCGCAGTATCATTTAGCTGGAAAACAAGGAATCACTGCTGAGGCATCATCATTAGTTGGCTGGGGTGAGACGCGAATACGTGTACCCATAGCGGCGGATACCCATGAAACTGTGGTCAAGCAGGGAAAGAAAAAAGGAGAAGCGGTGGAGAGGATAATCGTGGGTCTGTTCATAGATGCAGGAAAAGGCTATTTCCTTGAATTCAATAAAAAAATAGCCTCTTCCTTTTCGGCGTCCGTGTTGCTAGCTCGCTAAGCCACTCGTACCTCAAGATGCTTGCCTAACGCCATGGCAATGTTACGTAGCGTTGAAAGTCGGATATCGTCGGCGTGATTTTCAATTCGTGAAATTGCCGACTTTCTGGTGTGAATACGATTTGCCAGCTCTTCCTGGGTTATTCCTGCCTGCTCCCGGGCTTGCCGGAGCATAGCGCCGATTTTGAATTCTTCATATCCAGTGTCAAAAGATTCGGCAAATTCTACAGACTGTTTTTTGCGTTTCTCAATATACCGTCCGAGATCATCCATTATTAATCACCTCCCTGCCTTGATGCTCGCGCTTTCTGGTTTCCGCCAGTTCAATTTCACGTCGAGGAGTCTTTTGTGTCTTTTTCTGAAAACCGAGGTCTCTTACCAACTTCATAACCCACAATATTTTTTTGACTTGGGCATCGGAAAGCGTGTCGAGGAATTCTTCAACAGGCGAAACACCAGTGGTCGTTTTGAAAAAATCTATCCGTCTCATGCCACTGATGTTAACATATCAGTGAACCTAGTCAAGAAAATTGACCGGTCTGCCGAGCTTTTCCGCGACCGTCTCTATTCCCGCCTGCCATCCCACCACACATATGAAATGGATATGCATCAGCACAGGAGGGGTGGAGGGTCAGACTTGAGGGGTGGAGGGTGGAGGGTCAGACTTGGGTCCTGTTGTTTGTGTGTGTGGGGGGGGGTGGAGGTAGAGTAGGAAAGAGGGCGGTGCCTGGCTTGTGTCCTCTCATTGTTGGGGGACGGACCTCCATGTCCAGAGCAAGGAGTTCACCGCATCACCGTCATTCTGCCGTTCATGGTGTCGGCGCCGCGCCGGAAGAGCCAGCCGGCCTTGATGACGGAACCGTCCGCCGGGATCAGAGGGACGCAGTAGACCCCCGGTGCCTCGATTCCGCAGGTAAGCCCCCTGGTCGCTCGCCCCGCCCCTTCCACCGTGACGGTGAGTTCCCCCCCCTCCACCGGAGCGCCGTTCCGGTCGATGACCCGGAGTTCCAGCCGACCGTTTCCATAGAGCGGCTCGGCTCGCCATCCCAGGCGAGCCGCGGCCCCGGCGGCATCAACCGGCGCATAGAGGAGCCCCTGATTGTAGTAATCCCGGTCAACGACCCGGCTCACCCCTCTGGCCGCCTTGATGAGGGAAAAGGTCATCCCTGCCAGAAAAATAGCTATCATCATGAGGAGGCCGTAGAGCCAGATCTTGCCACCATGTGGCGCACGTGATTTCATTTGCGAACCGACCTATCATTACCCGTTTATTTAACCAACAGTGTCATCTCCGCCTCGGCCAGCTGCTCCCCTTCTTGCAGCAGTCGGAGCTTCAGTTTTTCCGGGGCTGCCGGTGCCGGCGTCACCCTGACCATGAAATCCACCCGGCGGTTTTCGTTGGCGGCAACCTTGATCCGCTCCGTCGGCCCCAGCAGTTCAATTTTCTGTCCCGCTCCGCCGCTCACCCGTATTCCGTAGAGCGCCGGGACACGGGAACGGTTTTCCAGATAGGCGGTATAAAAATTGACCACCCCGCCATCGGGAAGCCTTCTTACCGTCCCATCCCCCCCTCGACTGACCTTGATGGTCCCCTGGGAACGGTGGAGCGTGGCGAAAAGGAACATCCCGGAGAGAGCCATGATGAGCAGCATCACGAGCAGGGAGCGGGGATTCACCGGCCTCCCCCCCCCTGCGCTGCGTCGGCCGAAGGTGTACTGCATGATCCCCGGTTGGTTGAGACGGTTGAGTACGCCACGGCAGGCGTCCAGGCAGCGGCCGCAGTTGATGCACTCAACCTGGAACCCTTTCCTGATGTCGATGCCGGTGGGACAGACCCGGGTACAGGAGTTGCAGCGGATACAGCGGTGGGCCTGGGTGGGATCAAACTCCAAGGTCAGGGTGTTCACATCCATGGCCATGAGCTGTATCCGGCCATAGGGGCAGATCGCCTTGCAGAAATACCGCCTGATGAAGGTCAGGTCGACCCAGACGAGACCCCCCACCGAGAAGAGGGTGATACCGGCGACTAACCCCAGCTCTCCCCCCAGGAGGCGTCGAAGATAGTCGACCGGGGGAATGAAGTACCAGATCAGGTTGGAAGCCACCAGAAACGCCAGGAGCGCCGGAGCAAGATAACGCGCGGCAGCGGCAACGGAACTCTGACCGAGACGCTTCTTGATTCTCCGCTCCAGAGCCTCCAGAAGATCGGTGAGGGTGGATTGGGGACAGAACCAGCCGCACCAGACCCGTCCGAAGAGCATGGTCACAAAGAGAAAGATGAACATGAAGAGGAGGGAAATGAGAAGAACGAGGTAGAACTCCTCGATCCTGATGGCTGCGCCGAAAAAGTAAAGGGTGCGGGAGGATGCGTCCAGCCGGAGAAGTGACTCTCCCCCCACCCGCACAAAGGGGATGAACAGGAGGAGCAGGGTGGAGAGCCACTGAACGGTTTCTCGTTTCCAGGCAAGACGGGTCTGTTGCATCCTTACTTCAGGGAAAGAAGATAGGTGACGATACCTTCAAGCTGCTCATGACCGAGTTCCTTGCCGAAACCGGGCATGCCGCCGGGACGGCCGTTGGCAATACTCTCCAGGATGGCGGCCTGGCTCTTGCCGTATTTGAACTCACCTCTGGTCAGATCAGGACCGATCCCCCCCTTGGCGTCCGCTCCATGGCAGGCGACGCAGCGCTCGCCGAAGATCTTCTTCCCCGAAGCAAGGTAGGCGGCCGGATCGCTCTTCTCCCCCCCCTTGGCTGGCGCCGACTTCTCCTTCAGCTCGAACTCCGCCGATTTGGCCGCAGCGATCTTCTGCTTCTGGGCAAACTCCTTGCCGGAACTCCAGCCGCTGAAGAGGTAATACCCCATGAAAAGCACTCCCCACACCGCCAGACAGCCGAAGAGAATACGGAATATCAGCGGGGAGCGGTTACCGTCATCACGGTATTTGATCCCGTCAAAATCATTTTCAGCCATTACTTCCTCCCTTTCAGGTCGTCATCATCCAGCATCCGATATTTGGGGCTTTCCATCCGCTCCTTCCGCTTGCCGCTGTAGGTCCTGACGACAATCAGGGCAAAGATGAGGAAGAGGAGCACGGTTATCCCCAGATAAAAGATGGATGCCGCCACCATGTTACTTCTCCCCTTTGCGGGATGAGATGTAGCTGATCACCTTCCAGACCTTCTCCTTGCCGAGCGTATCGCCAAAGGCCGGCATCCCCAGGCGATCAAGCCCCTGATAGATGGTAGTGAAGATCTCCCCCTCGGTTTTCTTCAATTCGGCCAGGGGGACGCCGATATCCCCCTTCAGATCTTTGCCGTGACACTGGGCACAATTCTCTTCATAGAGCTTCTTCCCCTCAACACCCCCCGCAGCATTTCCCGCGAATGGATTTTTGAGATCCCCCACCAGAGGCCCCGCCACCGCTGCCTTGCGCCAGGGGATATCGTTCCCCAGCTTCTGCAGGTAGGCTACCATGGCGTCCAGCTCCGTTTTTCCCTTCACCGCGTCCAACTCTCCCTGGGTATAGGGGAAACCCAGGGCCTTCATCTTCCTCTCGGTGATGGAACTGTCCAAGGGCTGTTTCAAGAAGGCGTAGCTGGGCATATTTGACTTGGGGACCATGCTCTGGGGATCGACCATATGCTTGTAGTGCCAGGCACCCGGATACTTGCCGCCGATGCGGGCCAGGTCGGGACCGGTCCTGCGGGAACCCCAGAGATGCGGCTGGTCATAGACGAATTCCCCCACCTTGGAGTAGCCGTCCGTGGAACCGGGGGCATACCGGGCCACATCGGCCACCAGGGGGCGCACCGTCTGGGTGTGGCAGTTGTTGCACCCTTCACGGATATAAATGTCCCGTCCTTCCAACTGCAGCGGGGTATAGGGCTTGACCCCCGCGATCTTTTGCGACGGATCGTTAATCCATTTGAAGGGGGCGATCATGGTCACGGTGGTGCCGATCATGATGACCACCGCCGCCAGCAGCAGCAGGATTACCGGTTTTTTCTCCAGAAGATCAAACATGGCGTATCCCCCCTCAAGCCGCGCCGGTAGCGCGGGCGGTTTCACCGGTGGCGCTGCCGCTCTGGACCGTCTTGATGATGTTGTAGATAAAGATGAAGAGACTCACCAGGTAGATGACCCCGCCGCCGGCCCGCATGTGCCAGTAAGGGTACATCTCGGTCAGGGTCTCCATGAAGCTGTAATGGAGGCTGCCGTCGGCGTTGGTGGCGTGAAGCATGGTGGCCTGCTGGACCCCGGCAATCCACATACTAATGGAGTAGATGAGCTGACCGGTCACCGCCAGCCAGAAGTGAGCGTTGGCCAGCTTCACGCTATGGAGTTCGGTGTTGTAGAGACGGGGGATCAGATAGTAGATCCCGGCAAAGAGGATCAGCGACACCCACCCCAGCGCCCCCATGTGCACATGCCCCGGCACCCAGTCGGTGTAGTGAATGAAGGCCGAGAAGGTTCGGACCGCCTGGGCTGGCCCCTGGAGGGTCTGAAGACCGTAAAAGGTGATGCCGAAGATGAAGAATTTAGCCAGATAGTTATCCCGCATCTGATGCCACTGGCCGTTCATGGAAAGGTAGCCGTTGATGACCGAGGCCCAGGAAGGGGCGATGAGCATGATGGAGAAACCCATGGCCAGGGTCTGAACCCAGTCCGGGATCGGTGTCCAGAGGAGGTGGTGGGCCCCGGTCCAGAGGTACATGAAAATGAGACTCCAGAAGGCAATGATTCCCATGCGGTGACTATAGATGGGGACCCCGGTGGACTTGGGGAGAAAATAATAGAAGATGGCCAGGGGGGGAGTGGTGAGAACCATGGCCACGGCGTTATGGCCATACCACCACTGAACGTTGGCATCATTGGCCCCGGCAAAGGCGGAGTACGACTTGGTGAGCGACACCGGGATGCCGGCATTATTCACCAGATAGAGGACAGCGACCCCCACCAGGGTGGCGATGATGTACCAGAGGGAGACATACATCTGCTCCTCTTTGCGCTTCATGATGGTCATGAGGATATTCACCGTAAAGATAACCCAGAGGATTACCACGAGAATATCGATGGGCCACTCCAGCTCGGCGTACTCCTTGGACTGGTTATACCCCATGAGGAGGGTTACCGCCGCCAGGACGATGACCAGATTGAAGAGCCAGAGCTGGAACCGGGCCAGACCCAAGCTCCAGATGGGGGCCTTGGTCAGTCGCTGGGTGATGTAATAGAACATCCCCATGAAGCTCCCGATACCCCAGCCGAAGATGGCGGCGTTGGTGTGGAGCGGACGGAGACGGCCGTAGGTCAGAAACGGCGGGAAATTGAGCTGCGGAAAGACCAGCTGGAACGAGATGAGCACTCCAACCAGCACCGCCACCAGCCCCCAGATGATGCTCCAGAAGAGAAAACCCTTGGTTACCTCATCGGAGTATCCTGTTTTTACACCCATGACAACCTCCTTGCTGCGTAAATCGTATCGAAACCAGTATTAACTGTCGTTGTAACTCAGGCTGAAGGCTGAAGAGTATGAGGAAAACCTCTGCAAGATCAATAAAGGTGCCCCATACAAGATGGGTTTAACCTTCAGCCTTCAGTCTTCAGCCTCATTACTTGAGTAGTTACCTGTCGTTTATGGTGACTCTTCCCTGGCCAACTCCTCGATGGTCACCCCATCCAGGGTCTCCTGCGCCTGCAACTGCACCTGGCGCCAGACGGTATGCACCGTACAGGTCGCGGAGCGCACACACTCTCCCGCTGGAGCAACACAGCGGTTGGGGGCAATGGGCCCTTCAACCGCCTCAACTACCTGCCGCAGGGTGATTTCCGCTGCCGGTCGGGCGAGAGAAAACCCCCCTCCAGTTCCCCGATAAGAGTTGATAAACCCTAATTTAGCGAAATTCTGGAAGATTTTTGCCAGAAACGTCTGGGGAATTTCGGCCGCCTCTGCGATCTCGCCGAGGAGGACAACGGTACCGTAAGGCTGGCGGGCAAGGTGAATGATCCCCCTGACTGCATACTCACCCTTGCGGGTTAATTCCATCATCACACTACCTTCAAGACCATTTTTATCTTTTTTAGTGAATCTGCTCCCCGGTGTCAACAGTTTTCATTCAGTCAAAGTAGTCCGCCTGACAAAACGGCTTCCCCTGGAGATCCTTCCCCGAGAGGATCGGTTCCCCCACCAGGGGCCATTCAACGGCCAACTCCGGATCGTTCCAGGCGATACAGCGCTCGTACTCCGGGGCGTAGTAGTCGGTGGTCTTGTAGAGGAACTCGGCAGAATCCGAGACCACGAGGAAGCCGTGGGCAAACCCCTCCGGCACCCAGAACTGACGCTTGTTGGCGGCGGAGAGGTAGCACCCCTCCCATCTGCCGAAGGTGGGAGAACTTCGCCGGATATCCACGGCCACATCAAAGACCTCACCGCTCACCACCCGCACCAGTTTACCCTGGGGACGGACCATCTGATAATGGAGCCCCCTCAGGACGTTGGCCCCGGATTTGGAATGGTTGTCCTGCACGAAGCGGTGCGTCACGCCGAGCTGCTTCTCCCACTCCTTCTCGTTGAAACTCTCGAAAAAAAACCCCCGATCGTCGCCGAAAATCTTCGGCTCGATGATAAGCAGGTCGGGGATGGATGTCTGAATAACCTTCATGTAATGTCTCCTCTCCGCTGGGATGCGGAGCGCATTATTACTGCGCTAACGCCTCGACCACGGTCTGCCGTACTTTCGCCATGGCGTCCGCGATGGGAAGCAGCTCCACCTCGCCACCCCGCCGTTGCTTCAACTCCACGTTGCCGTTCACCAGATTCTTGTTCCCCACCACGATGCGCAACGGGATGCCGATGAGGTCGGCGTCCTTGAACTTGGAGCCGGGACGCTCATCCCGGTCATCCAGGAGGGTCTCCACCCCGGCGTTGGTCAGCTCGGTGTAGATCTGTTCCGCCGCTCCCATGACCGATTCGTCCTTGGGGTTGAGAGCGCTGATGATGCAGTGAAAGGGGGCGATGGGGATGGGGAAGATGATCCCGTCGGCATCGTGGTTCTGCTCGATGCAGGCGGCCACGGAGCGCCCTACGCCGATACCATAGCACCCCATGAAGATGATCTGCTCCTTTCCTGCCGCATCCAGATAGGTGGCCTTCATGGACTCGGAATACTTGGTTCCCAGCTTGAAGACATGCCCCACCTCGATACCGCGCCAGATCTCCATGACTCCGTCGCTGCAGCGGGGACAGGAGTCGCCGGGAACCACGTTCCGGATGTCGGCAAAGAGGTTCACGGAAAAGTCCCGCCCCAGGTTAACGTTCTTCAGATGAAGATCCTTCTCGTTCCCCCCCACGATGAAGTTTTTCATCCCCGCCACGGTGTGGTCGGCCACGATCCGGACCTTCAGCCCCACCGGTCCGGCAAAGCCCACCGGCGCTCCGGTGACCTTCTCCACGATGGCGTCAGGGGCCAGCTCCAGGCTCTCGCATCGCAGAAGATTCTTCAGCTTGATCTCGTTCAGGTCATGATCCCCCCGCAGGAGGGCCAGCACCGGCTCGTCGTCCGCCAGAAAAACCAGACTCTTGACCACGGAGGAGGTGGCGGCGTCAAGAAAGGCGGAGACCTCCTGGATGTTTCGCTTCTCCGGGGTCGCTACCCGCTCCAGGGGACGGGGCTCCGCGTGATCGGTGACCTGAACCTGCCGCGCCTCTGCCTTCTCCATGTTGGCGGCATAGTCGCAAGCAGAACAGGAGACGATGGCGTCCTCGCCGGAATCGGCCAGTACCATGAACTCATGGGACGACGAGCCGCCGATGGAGCCGGTATCCGCCTCCACGGCCCGGAAGTTGAGGCCGCACCGCTGGAAAATCCGGCGATAGGCGTTGTACATCTTGTCATAGGAGATATCCGCCGCCGCGCTGTCCACGTCAAAGGAGTAGGCGTCCTTCATGATGAATTCGCGGCCACGCATGAGGCCGAACCGGGGACGGATCTCGTCGCGGAACTTGGTCTGCACCTGATAGAGATTCAGAGGCAGCTGCCGGTAGCTCCGAACCTCGCGCCGGATAATATCGGTTACCGTCTCCTCATGGGTCGGTCCCATGCAGAACTCGGCATCCTTGCGATCCTTGAAACGGAGGAGCTCCTTGCCGTACTTCTCCCACCGCCCCGACTCCTGCCAGAGTTCCGCCGGCGTGGACATGGGCATGAGAATCTCCATGGCGCCGGAACGGTTCATCTCCTCGCGGATGATCTGCTCCACCTTCCGGATGGTGCGAAGCCCCAGGGGGAGGTAGTTGTAGATGCCGGCGGCCACCTTCCGGATCATGCCGGAGCGAAGCATCAGTTTATGGGAGATGACCTCGGCGTCTGCCGGACTCTCCTTGACGGTGGGGATGAAATACTGGGAATAACGCATTAAATTACCTCGGTTTGATTCCGGGACCAAGGACCGGGAACCAGTGGAAAAGCTGGGACCGGGGACCGGGAACCGGTAAGTGCGGTTATTGTTCTGTACGATTCACAATAGGGAAGTATTGGTGCTTCATGATGTCGTATGCTGACGTATCGACCGTTTATTGTTTCATTCCGGCCTCATACGGGTTTCCTGGTCCCAGGTCCCAGGTCACCGGTCCCCGTTCACAGCCTTCAACACTTCCGCCACCAGGGCGTCGGCCATCTCGGCCTCGGGAACTTTCCGGATGATCTCGCCGTGACGGAAGAGGAGCCCCTCCCCTTTTCCCCCGGCAATACCGAAATCGGCCTCCCTGGCCTCGCCGGGTCCGTTCACCCCGCACCCCATCACCGCCACGGTGACGGGACTCTTCACCCCCCTCAACCGCTCCTCAACCTCGTTGGCCACATGAATGAGATCGATCTGGCAGCGGCCGCAGGTGGGGCAGGAGACGAAGTTGACCCCATGCTGCCGGAGGTTAAGGGCTTTGAGGATCTCGAACCCCACCCGGACCTCGTCCACGGGGTCGCCGGTGAGAGAGACCCGCATGGTGTCGCCTATACCGTCAGCCAAAAGGATTCCCAGCCCCACGGAAGATTTAATGGTGCCGGAGAAGATGGTTCCAGCCTCGGTAATGCCGATATGCAGTGGGTAATCGACCTTCTCTGCCAGAAGACGGTATGCCGCCACGGTCTTCATGACATCCGACGCCTTGAGAGAAACCTTGATCCGGTCATACCCCAACTCTTCCAGAATCCGGACATGCCCCAAGGCCGACTCCACCATGGCCTCCGCCGTGGGATGACCGTACTTGGCCAGGAGTTCCTTCTCCAGGGAGCCGGCATTGACCCCAATCCGGATGGGCACCTGACGCTCACGGGCGGCGGCCACCACCTCGGCCACCTTCCATTGATCACCGATGTTGCCGGGGTTGAGCCGAAGCCCGTCGATCCCTGCGGCCAGCACCGTGAGGGCCAGCTTGTAGTCGAAGTGGATGTCGGCAATGACCGGGATGGGGCTCTGCGCCTTGATCCGTCCCAGAGCTTCAGCCGCCTCCATGTCCAGCACGGCGCAGCGGACCAGCTCACAGCCGGCCTGGGCCAGGGAACTGATCTGGGCCATGGTGGCTGCCACATCCCGGGTGTCGGTGTTACACATGGACTGGACGGAGATGGGTGCCCCGCCGCCGACGGCTATGGTTCCGATAGTTATCTGTTTCGTCGCTTTTCTCATGGCGCGAATCCTAGTCAAATGTAGGAAAAAATGCAAGGGAAAGGACGAAGAGGAAGAGACATAAGGGGATTATTACTGCACGGCCAAGCGGTTCCAGTCAGTTATGACAGACAGAGGCGCCATCAATCTGTTGTGGCGGGTGGCGGCCCGTACTGATCCCACAACCCTAAGTCCACGCATACTGATCCATTCAGCAATTGGGGAGGGACGAAAGGGGGCTGAAAGGTCATTCAGAAATTGACAAGAGTTATCGCTATTGCTAACGTCAGCCCATGGCCACCAAACAGGACGTGGAAGTCGCCGCTTTCGGTTGTTGAATATTCGCCAAAGCGAGAGGCGAGAGGGTCAGGCTTTCGGTTGTTGAATATTCGCCAAAATCAACAATCCAACGACACCAAACGGCTTTTTCAGGCAAAACAGGCCGTTTTACCCAACTTCGGCATGCCGAAGATCGGCGTAACCTACCGGAAGATAACAATACACCTTTTAATAATCGAAATATGCGCGGCATCATTTAGGGCAGAAATTGAATATCAGCCGAAACGAGAAGAAACAAGCTGGTGGAGATTACGCTCACTCCTCCATAAAAAACCGGCGTCTGGAAGTGATTCCGTGACGCCGGTCCTGGCCAGAGCTGAATTTATGGTGACGCAAGCCGACGAGGATCAGGATTTGTATCGATATGCCTGACCATGCCGCCACCTCTCAGGAATCAATTGATGAGGGGGTACTTTAGCAGCAAAACCCTTCACTGGCAACCAAATCTTTTAATAAGAAAAATATCCTGATAAATAATTCGGATACGCAAAAGAACACGGGACCGCAGGGCTTCCAAGGAGCCCCAGACCACCAGGTTCCCAAGTCCCCCTTTGACTCAACTTTTCATTCCGCGAACACCGCAGTCAAGTCGATCTCCAGATCCGGAAAGATATTGACCTGCGGCCGGTCGGTATCAACATAAACCGACGGCCGGCCGTATTGCCCATCACCCTGCAGGATAAAGACCAGCACTATTTTTGCCGCCGGGTCCACGATCCAGTATTCCCGGACCCCGGCCCGCTCGTACCGGGCCAGCTTGGTCTTCAGATCCTTCTGGGCCGTGGATGGCGAAAGAATCTCCACCACCAACTCCGGAGCTCCCCGGTACCCGGTATTGTCAAGCCGACTCTTGTCACAAATCACCGACAGGTCGGGCTGCACCACCGTGGTAATCTCGTCATCATGCTCGTCACTTTCCGCCAGGCGGACATCGATAGGGGCGATGAATACCTGGCACGGCTTACCGCGTAGCCAGTTGGCAAACTGACGATGCAACTCCCCAAGAAGCAACTGATGCCGGGGGGACGGCGCCGGTGACATGCAATAGGGGACGCCGTCAATCAGCTCCCACCGCTCATCATCATTCCAGGTTCGATAATCACCATAGGTAAACAGTTCTTCAAGTTTGTACGCCAATGGTCCCATTTCCGCTCTCCCCACTGAACCACGAGCTTACCCACCGATGACCAGCACCGTCTCGTCCAGACGAATCTCCTCCGTAGAGGTAAGCCCAACCTCCCTCAGCCAGGAGGCGATCTCCCCAGGAGGGTAACAGCTCCCCCCTTCGCTGTTCACCAGCATGTTCACTGCGAACAACGCCCCCATGACAGGCTGAGTCAGGGTATCGTCGATGAGGAACTCCTGTACCACAATCCTCCCTCCGGGATTGAGCCCCTTACGGCAGTTGGCCAGTATCCGCCGGTTCTCCTCGGGTGAATAGGAGTGGAGCAGGTGGCTGATGAAGATCAGGTCGTACCCCTCCCCCACCGGACCGGTGAGGGCATCACCCTCTTGAAAGGAGAGGTTGACCCCCTGCTCGTCGGCGATCTCACGGGCGATGGCGACGGTATCGGGAAGATCGAAGAGGGTGACCGCCACCCCCCGCCGGGCCAACTCCATGCTGTAGGTGCCGGGGCCCCCCGCCAGATCCAGAGCGTTTCTCACCCCGGAGAGATCCAGACGGTCGATGACCTGAACGGCCTTGAAGATTGCATTGTTGTGCATGGCTCGGATAAAGGAGGAGTGATCAGAGGCCCGACGTATCGGCTTCCCGGTACGGACGATCTCATCCAGGGCCGACCAGTTCTGCCAGAGGGTGTCGTAATGTTTGATCATCTCCCCCTGATACCCGGGGCTCCCGCTCACGAGATACTTCTCGGCCAGAGGGGTATTCAGGTAGAGGTCGTCCCGTTTCTCCAGAAGGGAGAGGCCACAGAGAGCGTTCAACAGGATTTCAATCCCCCGCAGACTCACCTTGAGGAGGGGAGCCAGTTCTGCGGCCCTCTTTCCTTCCCCCAGGTGATCGAAGAGCCGGAAGTTATTAGCGGTGAGGATGACGCGGGAGGGCCAGAAACTCCATAGCCGCCGCAAGCTGTTGAGATCGTCGGGCTGTTCCATGATCAAACCTCCTGGGTGGGTATACTTTTCTTTGTCTTCTCCAGACGGATGAAGGTTGCCGGCATCTTCCCGAGGAGCTCGTCGCGGCATGTTTCCGTAAAACAGTCTACAGGAAGTTCGGGAAAGGTGACATCACCGGGAATCTCCTGGTGAATGATCGTCAGGCAGATCCGGTCCGCCAACGGCAGGGCCTGCCGGTAGAGTTCCCCCCCTCCGGCAATGAACAGCTCTTCCCCGCCAGGGGAGCGCGCCCCCAGGAGAAACGCCTCTTCCAGAGAGCCGGCGAGGATGTCGTCCGGGAGAATCATCTGCCGGTTTCGGGAGAGGACAATGACCGTCCGACCATCCAGCTGTCGGGGGAGCGACTGGTACGTCCTGCGTCCCATGATCACCGGATGCCCCATGGTGACGGCCCGAAATCGCTTCCGGTCTTCCGGGAGGTCCCACGGAATACCGTTCTCCCTGCCGATGACCCGGTTTTCCGCCATGGCCGCAATGAGCGTGATGATCATCTCCAGCCGGCCACGCTCAACGTCCCGAGGGTGACGCCGGCGCGGTGGTTTCCGGAAGCCTCCCGCAGAAAAGTTCTTTGCGCTCACCGGGCGCCAGAAGGGGGAACTGCGTTGTGCCGCGATATTCCCCCTTCCAGTAACAGGAAGCTTCACCGGCAGGGAGGGTGAGGGGTGTGGAATTGGTGAGGGTCAGTGAAAGGGGCGAGAGCGGTGCGGCGGAAGCCGACACCACAACCGGAAGAGCATAAACGGCAATGGGAGCAGCATCAGAGGCAGCCGGCAGAGTATCCGGCTGCGAAGCCGCTGAGGTCAGATGAGCCGGTGTCACCGTGACCACCGTCCCCGGTTCGGTTTCCGGAAGTAACGCTCGGAGGGTCAGACGGGCAGTGGCCGACTCATCCGCTCTGACATCATAGAGCGGCTTCCAGGCAGCATCATTCCGGGCGTACAACAGCGTCAGGGTGCCTGCTTTTCCCTGGAACCAGATCCGGGCGATACTCCCCCCCGCGTTGGCCTTGCGCAGCAAATCGGTGCGCCGCGCCTCCACCCCCTTCAGCTCTTTTTCCGCCATGCGCCGCAAACGGTAGACCTCCTCCAGTCGATCCAAGGCCAGATCGGTCCCCTGTTTGATGGCGGTAACCGGCTCAGGGTTGGTTTTGGATTTCCGCGGTGCCTTGGCACTCTGAGACTTGGCCGCAGCCGTGAAAATACCTTCCCGAGTCTGGAGCGCCCTCAACCGGTCCCCCAGGAGCTCCCGGCGTTCGTCCAGGGAAGCAAGCAGCTTCTCCATCTTCGGGTCAATCCTGGCCGGTACGATCTGAACCCGGCTGATGACGGCATCATTTCCCGGCCTCACCCGCAGACTCCCCGGCAAGAGGCTTCCGGGGAGCGGCGCTTCGGCGTACCATTTAGCCGTGACGATCTCCCGGCTCACCAACCCTCCATCCAGGTAGCAGACTAGAGTCTGGTTGGCGGCAAAGAGCGGCGGGGTTAAGAGGAAGAGCATTCCGGCAGCAATGACGAGTCGTCTCATGGGTGTCCCCGGCAGCAGGAGCGACCCCCACCCGGCGGAGGTCGCCCTTGCTGAAGTTTTGGCTTCGGCTACACGTCCAGCAGTTCCACGTCAAAGATAAGCGTGGCATTGGGAGGAATTACCCCTCCGGCGCCGACGATACCGTAGCCCAACTGCGACGGGATGATCAGCTTCCGTTTGCCCCCCACCCTCATGGAGAGTACCCCTTCATCCCAGCCGGCAATCACCTGCCCCACGCCGATGGTGAAGGAGAACGGTTGCCCCCGGTCCACGGAGCTGTCGAACTTGGTCCCGTTCTCCAGTGTGCCGGTATAGTGGACCTTCACCTGCTTCCCCACCCGGGGGGAGAGGCCGGTGCCGGGGGTGATGTCAAGGTAGGAGAGGCCGGACGGGGTGGTGATGTACTGGTCTGCGCTCTTCTGTTCAACGGTCATAAACATATTCTCCTTGTGTGAGTTAGTTACCTGCCTGGTAACTTCAGGTTGATGCGCTGAAGGCTGAAGACCATCAGGAAAACCACTGCAAAATCAGTAAAGGCAATTTATCCGAGACGGGTTCAACCTTCAGCCTTCAGTCTTCAGTCTTCAGTCTTAATACCTGAGAAGTTACTCTGCCTGATAGCTACGGAGCATCACGTTACTCCAGGGTTGTCCCCCCCAGGTGCAACAGGAACTCCCACTCTTCGGGGCGCACCGGCTGCACGGAGAGTCGACTCCGTTTTACCAGCTCCATCCCGGCCAGGAGCGGCTGCTTTTTGATCTCATCCAGGGTTACCTGCTGCGCCAATGGTTGCACATACCTCACATCCACCATGTACCAGATGGGATTCTCAGCACTGCTCTTGGGGTCGAAATGCTCCCCTGACGGGTCCCGGGCGGTAAAATCGGGATATCCCTCCCGCACCACCTCCACCACACCGACGATGGCCGGCTGGGAGATATTGCTGTGATAGAAGAAACCGAAGTCACCCGGCCTGATCTCGTCACGCAAGAGGTTGCGGGCCTGGTAGTTGCGCACCCCGTCCCACTTCTCCGTCATCCCGGGAGCATTTTTCAGATTTTCAAAAGAAAAGCATCCCGGCTCCGACTTGAAGAGCCAGTAGCGGCGCTCACGCTCCATGGTCATTTCAGCAGATGCACGAACAGTCCGCTCCGAAGTTTCGGCTCGAACCAGGTGGACTTGGGAGGCATGATCTTATCCTCGTCGGAGAGTGCCATGAGCTCTCCCAGAGAGGTGGGAAAGAGGGCAAAGGCCACCGCGTAGGAACCGGAATCCACCAGCCGCTCCAACTCCCCCATGCCGCGGATCCCCCCCACGAACTGAATCCGCTGATCGGTGCGGGGATCGTCGATCCCCAGAAGCGGCCGGAGCAGGTTGTTCTGCAGGATGGAGACATCCAGCTTCGCCACCGAATCGTTCTCGTCAAAGCTCTCCGCTTCAGGAGTCAGCCGTGACCATACCCCCTGAAGATACATGCCGAACGTATGCCGCTCCCGGGGTTGAAAGCGTCCCTCCCACGGGGTCACCAGGAAACTCTCCCCCAGGCCGGCCAGGAACTCCTGGGAAGAGAGGCCGTTCAGGTCGTTCACCACCCGGTTGTAGGGCATGATGGTCATCTCGTCATCGGGAAAGATGACGGTGAGAAAGGTGTTGTACTCCTCGTCCCCGCCATGTGCAGCGTTGGCAGCCCGGCGCAGCTCCCGCACCCGACTGGCAGCCGCGCTCCGGTGATGACCATCGGCCACATAGAGGGGAACGATGGCACCGAACAGGGAGGTGAGCCGACCGATTTCTTCCCGTCCCCGGACGACCCAAAGCTGATGTTCCACCCCGTCATCCGTGGTAAAGTCGTACTCCGGCACCCCTTGGGTCAGCGTCGCAATGAGGGAGGAGAGCTCCGGGTTGTGACGGTAGGTATAGAAGACCGGTTCGTCGTTGGCGTCCAGGGCATCGATATGCCTGACCCGGTCCTCTTCCTTGTCGGCCCGGGTCAGTTCATGCTTTTTGATCACCCCGGTCTGGTAGTCATCCACGCTGGTACAGGTCACGAGCCCCGTCTGAATCAGCTCACCCATCCGCTGGCGATAGACGTAGTAACACTCTTCATCCTCCTGAACCAGAACACCGTCACGGATGAAGGCCTGGAGATTCTCCCGCCCCTTCTCGTAAACCGGGTCGTCATGGGAATCGGTCCCCAGGGGGAGGTCGATCTCGGGCCGGGTGATATGGAGGAAACTGTAAGGGTTCCCCTCGGCCATGACCCGGGCCTCGGCCACGCTCATGACATCATAGGGGAGCGATGCCACTTTTCCAGCCAACTCTTGCCGGGGACGCACCGCCCGGAACGGTTTGATGAACGCCATATGAAGACTCCTTGGTAACTTCAGGCTGAAGGCTATCAGAAAAAGATCTGCAAAATCAATAAATACGGCTTATACAAGACGGGGTCAACCTTCAGTCTTCAGCCTTAATACCTGCGTAGTTCTAAAAATACCGCCGGGCGCCGATGAAGCGCTTCTCGAAATAGGACTCATCCACCCGCGACACCTTGATATCGTCACCCCGCCGGGGGGCATGAACGAAGCGACCGTCACCCACGTAGATCCCCACATGGTTGATCCTGTTGACGGAATCGCCGAAAAAAACCAGATCACCGTCCCGCAGCTCCCCCTTGCCGATGGTCTGGCCGGTCTGGAACTGCTCACCGGAAGTGCGGGGGATGTTGACCCCGCAGAGGTTGAAGACCGCCCGGGCAAAGCCGCTGCAGTCCATGCCATCCACCACGGTGGTGCCACCCCACCGATAGGGTATCCCCACGAACCGTTCGGCGGTCCTTGCGGCAATCCCCCCCATCTCCCGGTCACCTCTGGGGATGATGCATTCCTCTCCCTTTTTCGGCTTTTTATCCGGCTTTCCCACCGGTTTTTCCGGTTTATCCGGTTTATCCGATTTTTCGGCGGGGGTGGCGCAAAACGGGGGAGCGATATAGTACGCCCCGATGACCTTCTCCTGCACCAGTTTTTCCGCCCCCCTTCGGGCCGCATCCTTTCTGGGGAAGTCGCCGAACCGGACGGCGTAGACTCCGTTCTCCTTCTTGAAGTAAAAGGCCTCCACCCCCTTGCTCTGAAGGGCAGTGGTGAGCCGCTCGGCGTTCTTCACCTCGGCAAAGGCCCCCACCTGGATGGAAAAGCCGATGCGGGTGACCCCCTGGGCCGGCAGCGCGAAGGCGCAACCTGACCAGAGGAGCGAAGCGAGGGTAAGGAGTGCAGAGAGTATGCGGCGCATTGTCAGCTCTCCTTCACCTCTCTCCGGATACCCATGAGAAAGGCGACGATGAACTCCTCCAGGTCGCCATCCAGGACAGCGTCGGGGTTACCGCTCTCCACGCCGGTCCGGAGGTCTTTGACCATCTTGTAGGGATGAAGCACGTAGGAACGGATCTGACTCCCCCAGCCGATCTCCTTCTTCTCTCCGGAGATCTCCGCTGCCTGGGCTTCCCGTTCCAGCACCTCTTTTTCATACAGCTTGGCCCGGAGGACCCGCATGGCCGTGGCCTTGTTCAGGTGCTGACTCCGTTCGGTCTGACAGGCCGCCACGAGGCCGGTGGGGATATGGGTCACCCGCACCGCGGAATCGGTGGTATTCACGTGCTGCCCCCCGGCCCCGCTGGAGCGGTAGGTGTCAACCCGGAGGTCGGACTCCACAATCTTCACGTCGATATCGTCGGCAATCTCGGGAAAGGCAAAGACCGAGGCAAAGGAGGTATGCCGCCGGGCGTTGCTGTCGAAGGGGGAGATCCGGACCAGCCGGTGAATGCCGATCTCCGCCTTGAGGTAGCCATAGGCATACTCGCCGGAGACCATGAGGGTGACCCCCTTGACCCCGGCCTCATCACCGGCCTGATAGTCGGTAATCTCGCTTTTCCACCCCCGGCGCTCGCAATAGCGGAGGTACATCCTCAAGAGCATCTCGGCCCAGTCCTGGGACTCGGTGCCGCCGGCTCCGGCGTTGATGGAGAAGAAGCAGTTGCTCCGGTCGTGCTGCCCCGAGAGCATCTTCTGGAACTCGGCTCCGTCCACCCCCCGCTCCAGTTCATCGTTGAGAGCGTGGACCTCTTCCAGCGTTGCCTGGTCCTCCATCTCCCCCCCCAGTTCGATGAGGACCTGAATATCCTCCATCTGCCGGTTGAGGCGATCCCACCCCTCCACGATCTTTTCCCTGGAAGTTCGCTCCTTCAGGAGAAGCTGGGCCTTCTCCTGGTTGTCCCAGAAATCCGGGGCAGCGAAGTGCGACTCCATCTCCTGTATCTCTTCCCGCTTCAGGTCGACGTCAAAGAGACCCCCGAAGCTTGACGATCCGCTCCTGGAGCGCTTCAACCCGTGCTACCTCTTCTCTGAACATATGTTTTTCTCCCTTACCTTGTAAATTCCTGTCCCTTGACCCGCTTGCGCCGGGCCACCACCACCAATAAAACCACGAAACCCCCACAGACCAAGTGAACAAAGAGGTCGCCGTAGAGGGTATGGAACGTCACCCGGTTGGTAAGCCGGATATCCCCCACCAGTACCGCCTCCTGGAAAAGGGGAGTAGTATCCGCTATCCGGCCGGTACTGTCAATAAGGGAAGAGATCCCCGTATTGGCGGCACGCACCACCGGCACCCGATTTTCCACGGCCCGAAAGGCGTACATGGAGAGGTGCTGCCAAGGGGCCGACGACCGGCCGAACCAGGCATCATTGGTGATATTCACCAGAAAACGACTCCCTTGGCGGATGTATCCCCGCGCCAGTTCGGGGAAAATACCCTCGAAGCAGACGAGGACCCCGGCGTCCCCCTTCCCCGTGGGAAAGGTGACGTACTTTGTGCCGGGAACGAAATCACCGATCCCCTCAACCATCTTGTGGACGAAGGGGAGAAGTTTCGCCAAGGGAACATACTCCCCAAAGGGGACCAGATGAATCTTGTCGCTGCGCGGGCCCACCTCACCGGTGGGAGTAAAGAAAAAGGCGCTATTGAGGTAGCGCGTCCGCTCCCCATCGCGCTCCATGGCCGGACTCCCGACGATCATCCCGGACTTTGCCTCCCGGGCGAGAGTTCCGATCCGGGCGGAGAGCTGCGGCTCATCCTGTACGAAAAAAGGGGCCGCACTTTCCGGCCAGACGATGAGGTCCAGCTTGCCTGAGGCGGCAGCCCGACGGGTGAGACGTTCATAAATCTGCAGGGTCGCCTCCTGAAAGGCAGGGTCCCATTTCACATCCTGGGGGATGTTCCCCTGAATCAACGCCACCTTGAGGGTCGCCCCGTCCGGGCTCTGCTTGAGACGGTGGAAACCGTACCCCACTGTTCCCGCCAGCAGGAACGCCAGGAGGAGTCCGCCGGAGAGGGGCCACCGACAGGGAGCCCCCCTCACCCCCCGACGGAGCACCAGGAAGAGGACCATATTGGCCAGGGCGATGAGAAAACTGAGGCCATAGACCCCGGTGATATCGGCGATCTGAATGAGGGGGAGCACCCTGTAGAGTGAATAGCCCAGAGTTCCCCAGGGGAAGCCGGAGAGGGCAAAGGAACGTAGATATTCCAGAGAGGTCCAGGCCAGGGGGAAGAGAAGGAGCGGAGAGACCCCTCTCACCTCGGCCCACCGGGTGATACAGAGCGCCGTTGCCGGGTAGAGGGAGAGATAGGCGATCATCAGGAGAAAGAGAAAGAGAGAAACCAGCCAGGGGAGATGCCCGTATCTGGTCACCACGATATTGATCCAGTAGAGGAGTCCCCCGAATCCCGCCAGACCGGTCACGAACCCCAACCGGAACGCCCGACCGGGGCTTTTGTGACGGCACGCCAGAAAGAGCGGGATAAAGGCGACCCAGGCCAGAGGCCAGAGTCCCGCCTTGGGAAAAGAGAGCGCATACAGCACGCCGGAGAGGAGCGCCAGCAGGTAGTCACGCCGGGGGATGCTCTTGAAATCGGCCAGGCCGAATCTGCGGTAATCCATCGAGAAAAACCTTTATGTAGTGAGTTTATACAGTAGCAGCCTCGGAAGGCTCATGTTGCTCTATGATCCGGACCTTCCGGATCTTGCGCTCATCGGCATCGACGATGGTCATGAGCAGCGCTCCGTAGGCAATCTCATCACCCGGTTTCGGAATCCGGCCGATGAGGTGAAAGATCAGTCCGGCCACCGTGTCGAACTTGTCCCGCTCCACCACGATACCGAAACGCTCCTCCAACTCTTCTATGGGGAACCGGGCATCCACGACCACGGCGCCGTCGGACTGCTCGATGAGCCACTCCTCTTCGGTGTCATACTCATCCTGGATATCCCCCACGATCTGTTCCAGGATGTCCTCAATGGTGATCAGCCCGGAGGTACCGCCATACTCGTCCATGACGATGGCGATATGGACCCGTTTTCGCTTGAAATCCTGGAGGAGTTCTTCAAAATTCTTGGTTTCGGGGATGAAAAAGGGGGGACGCATGAGCCGCTGCAGCTGAATATCCGCCGCATCTTTTCCCCATTCCCGCAGGAGATCCTTGGCGTAGAGAAGGCCGGTGATGTTGTCCAAGGTCCCTTCATACACCGGTATCCGCGAGTGACCGCAGCGGTTGATGGTCTCCAGGATCTCTCCCATGGAGGCATCCAGGGGAACGGCTGCCATATCGGTCCGGGGGACCATGATCTCCCGGACGACCTTGTTCTTCATCTCGAAGATGGAACGGATCATCTCGTTCTCATCCTCGTTAAGGAGCCCCTCCACTTCACCGGCGTCGATGATCTCCTGAATCGCTTCGCCTGTGACCTTTTTCCTTCCTGAAATGATACTACCGATGAGTTCCCGGAGGCCGGGACTCTTTCGAGGAGCTTCGTCCAACGCCTGATTCCTCCTTCGCTGTTACAGAATATGCTCCGGTCTGATGGTCCTGAAGAGCAGGGAAATGATTACCGTGATGACGCTGCCGGTCAACGCGCCGAAAATCACCTCGCGCATGGTGTGGATATGCATGAGAAGTCGTGAATGGCTGACCATGGCAGCCAGGGCGATGGTCAGGATGGAGATGATCGGATCCCCGGTATTCAGGGAAACAGAGGTGGCGATGGAAAAGGCCACTGCCGCATGTCCGCTGGGGAGTCCCCCGTGCAGGGAGGAACCGGTGCCGGTCAACGCCTTGAGGATGATCACGATGATGACCACGATGAGAATGGATACGAGAGTCGCCATCTCGCCGGGAGTGCCTATCATGGTGAGAAATCTCCTGTAACAGGGAAAGATGTACTTGGCAAGGATTGAATACCCCATGACCGCCGCACCGCAGGCGGCGATGAGAACCCCCCCGGCCGCCGTATCCTTGGCCACCTTGGCCAGGGGGTGGTACTCCGGGGAGACCAGATCCACGATGGCCTCTATGGCCGTGTTGAGCATCTCGGCAAAGAGGACGAACGATACCGACAGGCAGAGCAGGGTAAACTCCACTGACGAGATCCTCAGGAAGAGCACCGCCACCAGGAGCAGAATCGCCGAGCAGAAGTGGTACCGCATATGCTTCTGGGTCCGGGTGGCGTGGAGAATCCCCTGGATGGCGAAGTTGACCGAGTCGATGAACCGGTACGTCACCCCTGGAGCTCCTCCAGGCACCCGCTATGGCTGATGAGGGCAAACAGTTCCCGCTCCTTCTCCTCCATGCGCGCCGCCTCCTCCGGGCCGCTTCGCTCATGGTCGTACCCGGCCAGGTGCAGGATACCGTGCAACAGGAGAAAGGAGAGGCGGTGAAAAAAGGGAATCTCCGCTTCGGCCGCCTCGCGCTCCGCCGTTGCGGCGGAGATCACCACATCCCCCAGGACATCCGGGTTGACTCCGGAACACTCCCCTTCGTTCATGGCAAAGGAGATCACATTGGTGGGGCAATCTTTTCCCAGGTAGTCGCGGTTTAGGGTACGGATACTCCGATCCCCCACGACAGTGATGGCCAATTCTCTACCTGGCAATCCCAAGGCGTTTAAGATCGTCTGTGCCACCCCCCTGAGTTGCTTGGCTCTGATCGGCAGATATCTCTGCCGGTTCTCGATGGTAATCCTCACGGTTGCTGTTCCCTCCTCCCCCCGTATCCCTGACGCCGGGTTCGGGGTATTCGATCCGTTGATGATGAATGCCGGAGAGTATCCGGTTGAAGCTTTTGGCTATTTCATGGAGGTTCTTCAGGGTCAGTTCGCACTCGTCCAACTGGCCGTCGGTGAAGATATTATTGATGATCTTCTGCACCAGCCCCTGTATCCGGGCCGGCGTCGGATCGGTGAGGGTCCGGGAGGCGGCCTCCACGCAATCGGCCAGCATGACCAGTCCCGCCTCCCGGGTCTGGGGTTTCGTCCCTGGGTAACGGTACTCCCGTTCATCCACCACGCCATCCGCTCCCGCCTGATTTTTGGCCTTCTGATAAAAAAAGCTGATAAGCGAGGTGCCGTGGGTCTGACGGATGATGTCGATGATCGTCTGCCCCAGACGATTCCGGCGGGCCAATTCCACCCCTTCCTTCACATGGGCGATGAGGATCAGGGCGGACATGCTGGGGGCCAGCTTCTCGTGACGGTTGTCACCCCCTGCCACATTTTCGATGAAATAGAGCGGTTTGCTGATCTTGCCGATGTCGTGGTAATAGGACGCCACCCGCGCCAGGAGCGGATTGGCATGAATCGCCTCGGCGGCCCCCTCCGCCAGGTTCCCCACCAAAATGCTGTGATGATAGGTGCCGGGCGCCTTGATCATCAGCTCTCGCAGCACCGGGGTATTGAGGCTGGAGAGTTCCAGGAGTTTGATATCGGTGGTGTAGAGGAACAGATTTTCCAGGAGCGGAATCGTGGCATTGACGAAGGCGGCGGTGACGATTCCGCCGGCGGCGGCAAAGACGACGCAGAGGAGGGTCTGCATGGTGAAGAGATTGCCGGAGAGAATCTGGAAGGAGAGCGCCAGGGCGATCCCCACCACACTCACCTTGAGTCCCGCCAGGTAGATGGTTCCCCGATCCTTGCAGTGACGAACCCCGTGAGCCCCCACGATGCCGGTCATGAGGGCATAGATGACGATGGAAAGACTATTCTCGAACATGATTCCGGCCAGAAGCGCGCAGACCGAGCTGTAGACCAGCGCCACCTCCGAGTTGATGAGAATCCTGACCAGCATCCCCCCCAGGGCAAAGGGGAAGAGATAGTAATAGTCGGTGACATGGATATACGGAAACATCCCCCCCATGGCCGAGGTGACCGCCAGTGACAGCCGGAGTCCCAGGAACAGACCGATGGTGATATAGGTGAGGAGGAGCAGATCCTTGCCGGAGGGGTTGAACTTCCTGATGTTCTTGCAGGCGAACCGGTAGGGGAAGACCAGCATGATCAGCGTCAGGCCGAAGACCCCCATCATCATGAAGAGCTGCTCCACGCCGCTCCGTCCCTGATAGATCAGCGCCAGCTTCCGGGCCTGCTCCTCACGGATCACCTCCCCTTCGCGAACGATGATTTCCCCCCGTTTGACCTGAAACATGACCGGGGCAACGCCGTCAGAGGCTTCCTGGCGCTTCTTCCCGGAAGCCTCCCGGTTGAGAAACAGATTCGGTTTCAGGGTCCGGGCCAACACCCCTTTGAGCAGAGCCAGGTCACGGCGCACCCCGAACGCCGGCAACTGCGTCTTTTCCACCTGTCGCCGCGCCTCATCCAGCCCCAGGAACTGCTGATAACTCTGGGGCGACATCTCGGCGCCGGTTGTCCCCGTGACGACCAACCCGTGGAGCAGGTCATTGGCGAACCGCTCCTTGTTGGCCACAATGACCCGTTCATAGGTCCGGTTGGTCAACTCCGTCACCGCTCCCGCTATCTGCACGGAACGGAGGCGGGCCAGCAACTCCAGATCCTCCCCATCCACCTCAAACCCCGCCAGATCTGTGACCCTTTTCCTCAGCGTCCGCTTCAGCTCCGGATCGGAAGAGAGTCCGGCTTCCCGCACCAGTTCGAGAATGAGTCCCAGTCGCTGCCTCACCTCGGCAGCCGCAGACGGATTGAAAGTATAGACCAGAGGGGCGGCCAGCGCGGCTTCTTTCCGTTTCTTCTCCGTGAGCTGCGTATCTTCCAGAAGATAGTTCTGATTGGCCCTGACACTGACGCCGGCAATGTCTCCGGCCTTGAAGCTGGTGGGGATGAGCTGTTGATGGGGGGTGATCAGGAGCGTGAGAATGAGGGAGGTAATGATGAGGAAGATCAGCCGGCTCCACCGGCTGGCCTCATCGCCGGCAAAACGGCCGCCGAGGGTGTCCAGGAGTATCCGGCCAACCCGGAGCAACGTAGTTAAGAAGTTCTTGCCGTTATCGGAGGGCATAGGCTCGCAGATTCCGTTACTACAGTCACCATTGCTGCTGAATAAAAACGGTACTATAGACTCACACCGGTGGGGGTGTCAATGGAAACCCCAAAATTTAAGGAATGTGTTGTCTCTCCGGACGAATTCCCGCTCCTCCGAAGGGGGGAGAGATTATTTTCCTTTTTTTTGCCCGTGAAGTGGTTTATAGTTTCGTGGTTTTCATTTGTATACATCATACGCAAAGGGGTTAGTCATGAGCGAAATTGCCGACATCTATGCACGCGAGATCCTGGATTCACGGGGTAATCCGACTCTTGAGGTCGAAGTCTTCCTGGATTCGGGAGCAAAAGGGCGTGCTGCGGTACCGTCCGGGGCATCCACCGGCGAACGCGAAGCGCTGGAACTGCGCGACGGGGACAAATCCCGTTACCTGGGGAAGGGGGTCCAGAAGGCCGTCGACAACGTGAACAACATCATCGCCGAGCAGCTCATCGGCATGGAAGGCTCCGATCAGGTGGGGATCGACAACAAGATGCTGCAGCTTGACGGCACCGAATACAAGAGCACCCTGGGGGCCAATGCAATCCTGGGGGTCTCCCTGGCAGTGGCCAAGGCCGCGGCCGACGAAGCCGGACTCCCCCTCTACCAGTACCTGGGTGGACCCAACGCCAAAGAGTTACCGCTCCCCATGATGAATATCATCAACGGTGGCGCTCATGCGGACAACAACGTGGATATCCAGGAATTCATGATCATGCCTGCCGGCGCCCCGAACTTCAAGGAAGCGCTCCGGATGGGGGCGGAAATCTTCCATGCTCTGAAAGGGGTACTCAAGGGGCGGGGGTACAACACCGCAGTCGGCGACGAGGGGGGGTTTGCGCCTGACCTCAAATCCAACGAGGAGGCCCTGGAAGTCATCATGGAGGCCATTGTCAAGGCCGGCTACAAACCGGGTGAAGAGGTGCTTCTGGCACTGGACGTCGCCTCCTCCGAACTGTTCAAGGATGGCATGTACACCCTGGAGAACGAGCCCCAGCCGAAGAAAACCGCCGATGAGCTCATCGACTTCTACGAGGACCTGGTGAACAGGTACCCCATCATCTCCATCGAAGACGGCATGGCCGAAAACGACTGGGATGGCTGGAAGAAGATGACCGAACGGCTGGGTAAACGGATTCAGATCGTGGGGGACGACCTCTTCGTCACCAATCCCAAGATCCTGAAAGAAGGGATTCAGAAGGGTATCGCCAACTCCATCCTCATCAAGCTGAACCAGATCGGCACCCTCACCGAGACCCTGGATGCCATCGAGATGGCCAAGCGGGCCGGTTACACCTGTGTCATCTCCCACCGCTCCGGTGAGACCGAGGACACCACCCTGGCCGATCTGGCCGTGGCGGTGAACGCCGGCCAAATCAAGACCGGCTCCCTCTGCCGCACCGACCGGGTCTGCAAATACAACCAGTTGCTCCGTATCGAGGACGAACTGGATACCACCGCCATTTTCCGCGGTGCGGAAGTTTTCTACAACATCAAGAAATAATTATAAATTTCTTCCTGCTGAATACAGCCGGTTACGCAATGTGGCCGGCTGTTTTTTTACAAGGTGAGACGATCATGTACCGACTGACAACGAAGAGATCCCTCCTGGCCCACGGCGTCGCCGCGATGTTGTTGACTCTCACCCTGGCCGCCATGGCCGCGGCCCAGGAAGGTCGCGTGGGGATCACTCTGCAAGAGGCCATCCGGTCGGCCGCGGAGAATAACCTGGACGTCAGGGTCGAGCTGTACAACCCGGCCCAGGCGGAGTCGGACATCCGAAGAAATCGGGCCATCTATGACCCGAATCTCACGGCTCAAGTAAACTATGGGGTAAACAGTTCGGCCAGCCTGGGAGCCATCAACACGTTCAAATCCTTCGACTTGGCCGCAGCTCTGAGTCAACTGACCCCCTGGGGAGGGACGGTGGCTCTTTCCCTGGACAACGGCTGGTCCAGGACCGAATACAGCGCACTCGTCAACGGCAGACAAGGCGAATATTTTCTCAACAAACTGGCTCTTTCCGTCAGTCAGCCGCTCCTCAAGAAATTCGGCAGGGAGAACACCGAACTGAACATCTCCCTGGCATCCTTCAACAAGGAAGCATCCCTGCAGCAGTTCCTGACGCGACTCACCGGCGTCATAACCCAGGTACGGACCGAATATTTCAAGCTCTACTCTCTGCGGGAGAACCTGGAGGTAAACAAGACCTCCCTGACCCTGGCGGAGAAGATCCTTGCTGAAACCAGGGCAAAGGTCAAAGCCGGGGTGTTGCCGGCCATGGAGATCCTCAACGCCGAGTTCAATGTCTCCACCAGAGAAAACGCCCTCATCAACGCGGAGCGGGCTCTGCGTGACGAACGGGATCTGCTCCGGACCCTCTGCCAGATCACCCGGCCGGGAGAGATCGACCCGGTGGATTCACCGGTGACGGTCTCATTCTCCTTCGCGGAACCGGATTCGGTCACGAGCGCCCTGAGCAGACGTCCGGAGCTGAGACAACTGCGGGAAAACATCAAGAGCTCCGAACTCCAGGAACGGTTCCTGCGGAATCAGACTCTCCCTGACCTGTCACTGGTGGCATCCGCCGGTCTTCAGGGGATCGACAGCAGGTACGGTGCCCAGTGGGAATCCATGGGGCGTGGTGACTACCCGGTCTGGAGCGTCGGCTTCTCCTTTGCCTACCCCCTGGGGAATAACGCCGCGCTGAACGACTCCATCAAAGGGAGACTCAAGACGGAACAGCTTCGTCTCCAGTTGCAGAGTCAGGAAGAGGCGATCGCCAATGAAGTCCGCTCCGCCATCCGTGGCGTTCAGGCCGGCTACAAACAGCTGGATGTAACCGCCCGGGGGAGTGCCTACGCCCAGGAGGTCCTGAATGCCTATGTCAAGAAAGCGGCGGTGGGACTGGCCACCACCAAGGATGTGTTCGACGTGCAGAACAACCTGGTGGCTGCCAAGGGGGCCGAGATCTCGGCCCGGGCCGGGTATGACAACGCCCTCACCCTCTACTGGAAAGCCACCGGTGAGACCCTCGACCGGGAGGGGATAAAGATCAACGGAAAAGAGGCCGACGCACTCTACGGAAAGCTGAAGTGACCTGATTGACCAACGAGTCGGCATCTCCACTCTCCTGTGCAAGGAGCAGGGGAGACGTTGACAAAGGAGATTCAACATGCGACATGGCAAACGGACAGTGTCAGGCGTCCTCATCTTGGCGGCATGCCTTCTTCCCGGCATTGTCGCCGCGGCGGAGCCGGCAAAAAAAGCGGTGCCGGCAAAAATAACCGTTACCTTCCCCCTGGGGACGGCGACACCGTCGGAAGTTTGCGGCGACTGCCACAAGGCCATCTATGGCGAACATTCCCATGGTTTCGGCAGTGACAATCCGGCCATGAGCATCATGACCTCCGCCTGGAAAAACCGCACCTCCTTGAGCCCGACCGCACGCGGCAGCTCCCATGCCCTAGCAGGGGTCGATTTATTCCCCCTCCACTCCCGGGATGCCGAAGAGGAGGGAAAATCGTGCAATAGCTGTCACTTCCCCAAGGCATATATACTCCCGGACCTGGACGTGGCGGAGGTGACGAAACCGAACCCCCGTGATAAGAAAGATGAGTTCGGCGGCCTGACCTGCGCCAGCTGCCACCTGACGCCGGAGGGAAAGGTGCGCGCTCCCTACAATCTCCGGGCCCCCCACGAAAATTTCCCCGATGCCCGGATGAAGAGCTCGGTCCTCTGCGCCACCTGTCACTCTCTGGGGAAGCGGGTCGTAGGGAAGCAGGATCAGACCTATCTGGAATGGCGTGATGACTACTGGCGAAAAGGGTTGGGGTATAGCTGCCAGCAGTGTCATATGCCCCGGACTAACCGTCAGCTGTCCGAAGAGTACGATGTGCCGGATCGGGTAGTGGCGCGTCATCTCTGGACCGGGGGGAGATCGCTGCAGCGGCTGCAGAGCGCCCTGAGCCAGGCGGTGGTCATTCCCCAGCCGGGAAGTTCAAAGCTTGAGATTCACCTCCTGAATATCGGTGCGGGTCATTCCGTCCCCACCGGTTCCAGCCGACGGGGGGTCTATCTGCAGGCGGAGATCCGGGATGCTCAGGGAAAGGTGGCGGCGCACCAGGAGTGGCTCTTTGCCCCCTCCTATGGAGCGCGCCCCGATGACAGGAAACACCTTACGGAAGACAAAACGCGCCTGGACGCGGTGGCAGTCATGCAGGCGGATGCCCAGGGGCCCCATGAGCCGATCATTCGCGCCGGTGAAGAACGGATCATCCGCTGGTCGCCACCATTGAAACCGGGGGTCTATACTCTCACGACCCGTCTTTTGTACGATCTCAACCGGTATAACGACCGGAACATCAGTGACGACCAGAAACTGATGGGTTCCGCGGAGACGTCGATTACCGTCACCAACTGATCCACAGAACGTTTGACGCCGCCATGAAGGTGGCGGCAAGATCCCGTAACAGAAAAACCCGCGAAAGCGGGTTTTTCTGTTACTGCTCGGCATGTCGCGAGTTCGCCACTGCCGGCTACCGCGGCGCCTCTCCATTGAGCAGCTCGTATTGTTCAACCTGCTCTTGAAGCGTCATCTTCTTCCGCTCCCCGCAGCCGGTGCGGAGACAGAGGCGGCAGCGGTCATCGCTGCACCACTGACAGCAGCGGCAATCGGGACAGGGATGCTTCTTGTCATGATCGGGCATAGATCCGTTCCCCGAACAGCGCCGAACCGACCCGAACCAGGGTCGCCCCCTCCTGGATGGCTGCTTCAAAGTCCCCTGACATCCCCATGGAGAGCTCCTGCATCCGGACACCGGGAATTTCGGCCGCGGTTATGACCCCGGCCAAGCGGTGAAGCTCCCTAAAATAGGGGCGCGCCCCTTCCGGATCATCGAAGAAGGGGGGCATGGTCATGAGTCCCATGATCCGCAAGTGCGGCAGTTCGGCCACCTCCCGGGTCAGCTCCAGAAGATCGTCACCGGTGGTTCCCCCCTTGGTGGTCTCTCCGGCGATGTTCACCTCCAACAGGATGTCGCAGTTCTTCCCCCCCCTCCCCCACTGGCGGCTGATCTCCTGGGCCAGGGAGAACCGGTCCACCGAATGGATCATGGTGACCAGACCGACCAGCTGTTTGACCTTGTTGCTCTGGAGGGAGCCGATAAAGTGCCACTCCACCGGCTCCGACAGAGCTTCTGCCTTGGCGGTGAATTCCTGGACGTAGTTTTCCCCGAAGAGGAGCTGCCCGGCCCGTACCGCCTCCTTTACCGCGTCTGCCGATTGGGTCTTGGAGACCGCCACCAGTCGCACGTCATCCGGGTTCCGTCCGGAGCGCAGGGCGGCAGCGGAGATCCGTTCTTGAATTTGCTTCAGATTTTCGGCAATGCTCATGTTTGTATCCGGAAGAGCAGGGGCACCGGCTCTGTAGGTTGACAGGCTGAAGGGTGAATACCCGAGTAGTTACAAATCGTCGGCGCCTGGGTAGAATGGCGGGGAGTATAGATGAGGGATGATTCTGTTGTCAAGATATCCCCTCCGTTGTCGTACGTCCCCGGATATCACTAAATTTCAAGGAACTCCCCGTCCCGCGCTCGCCTCTATTCCACGCTATACCTTCAAGAAGTTTACGTGTATAATTTGCCCACTTTTTATCTTAATGAAACATAGAGGAGATGACGCGATGGCCATTCGGAAAAAAATTGGATTTGCCTGGAACATGATCAGCCTCGTCGGAATAGTTCTGGCGGTCACCGCTGCCGGTCTCACCGTCGCGTTTACGGCCTATGAGATGATGGCCGAAGCGGAACATGCCTATCTGGGACTCATGACGTTTTTTGTGTTCCCGGCCATGATGGTCGCCGGATTGATCCTGGTTCCCGTCGGAGCATGGCTGAAGCGTAACGATCTGCGGAAATCCGCTCTGGAAGGGAAGATATCCCTTGATGAGGAGATACAGGCATTCCCGACCCTTAACTTGAACGACCCGCACAAACGCCAAATGTTCATTTTCTTCATCATGGCCACGATCATCTTTGTCATTATCATGGCAATCGCCTCCATCAAGGGTTTCGAATTCACCGAGTCGACCACCTTCTGCGGCACTCTCTGCCACCCGGTCATGACTCCCGAGTATACGGCTTGGCAAAACTCTCCCCATGCCAAGGTCAGGTGCGTTGAATGCCACGTCGGCCCCGGAGCGGCATGGTACGTCAAGGCCAAGGTATCCGGAATGAAACAATTGTATGCGGTCATATTCCATACCTACCCGGAAACCATCGAGACCCCCATCGATAACCTCCGGCCGGCGCGGGAAACCTGTGAGCACTGTCACTGGCCCGATAAATTCTCCGTTGCCCGCCAGAAAATCTTCTACCACTACGCTCCCGATGAGGACAACACCCCTCGCAAGATCGACATGCTGATCCATATCGGCGGTTCACCGTTGAAAGCCACGACCAACGGTATCCACTGGCATATCGGTTCAGAGGTTACCTATATTGCCCGGGACCAGAAACGTACCTCTATCTCCTATATTGCGGTCAAGGACAAGAGCGGCAAGGTGACCGAATTCATGGATACCGAGAAGCCTCTGACCAAGGATGAGATCGCCAAAGCGAATAAGCGGTTGATGGACTGCACCGACTGTCACAACCGGCCGACCCATATCTATAACTCGCCCAGTGAGGGGATGGACCTGAATTTTGTCTCAAACCTCGTCGACCGAAAGCTCCCCTTCATAAAGAAGGTCTCCGTTGAACTGCTCAACCGCCCCTACAAGACCAAGGAAGAGGGGTTTGCCACCATCGCCACTGGGATTCCGGCCTACTACGCCAAAAATTATCCGAAGATTGCCCAGGAAAAGGGGGAAGCCATCAACGCTGCCGTGGTTCAAGTGAAGGATATCTATGAGCGGAACTTTTTCCCGGCAATGAAGGTCAAGTGGAGCACCTATCCGAATAATATCGGCCATTTCTATACGCCGGGTTGTTTCCGGTGCCATGATGACAAGCACAAGTCGGCCGATGGCAAGGTTATCTCCAAGAGCTGCGAACTCTGTCACGAAGTCCTCGGCCAGATCCAGGAAAACATCCCGCCTGGAACGGTGGTCAACCAGTTCGTTCATCCCGTGGACATCGGCGACGATCTCTTCGAGACTAACTGTAGCGACTGCCATGCTGCCGGCGGCCACGATGGTACCGCCAAAGGTGCCACGACGACACTCAAGCCGACAGGACATGCGGCCGCCGTTGGCGTGACCTTGAGTTCTCAGAAGAACCAGGAAGCGGCAAAGGCCATGGTAAAGAGTGCCCTGGCATATCTGAAGGCGAACGGCAAGGCTAAGACCCTGCTTGAAATCAGCGAAGCCAAAGGACAATTTGTCAAAGGGGAACAGTACCTTTTTGCCATCGATCTGCAGGGACGAATGCTTGCCCATGGCGCAAATCCGACTCTGGTAGGGAAGAGCATGATTGAATTCAAGGATCCTGACGGGAAGTATTTCTTTAAGGATTTTATCAGCGTAGCCCGGAAGGGAAATGGCTGGGTCACCTATAAATGGATCAATCCCGTAACCAGGAAGACCGAGCCGAAGTCTTCTTACGTGGAGATGGCAGAAGATTTCATTATCGGGTGCGGTATTTATCGCTAGAGAAACCCGGAAGCCACCGGCAACACCGGTGAAATTCCATGCAGGGGCGATTCGCGAATGGTCGATTCGTGAATCGCCCCTACGCTGACTGTGACGCCTGCGACCACAGGGAGAGGTGCTGGGGAGAACGGAGGAAGAGTTGAAGAGGAGGTCACTATCGTGGCGCAAAACTGACCGGTGTTTTTTGGGCCGGTTCAGCCGCAAATCACCGCAAGAGCCATTGTCAAAAAACGCTGCTGCCGCAATCTCGTACCCCCAGCATTTCCCGATAGTAACCGTCATGACGCGGCGAGGCAAGAATCGCTTTGATGCTCCGGTCCACCCGCTTTTGGGAACGGTAGAGCTGATAGACATAGCCGGACATGCGGGTGTCGCCGATTATGAGATAACCGTTGATCTTCCCATCTTTCAAATAGACTCTGCGCCAGATGTCTCCCTGCTCCCAGGTGACCGCCTCGCCACTGAAGCTCCCCGCTGAAACGATGGGGAAGTCGATATGCTTTTTGAGCACGTTGGTGTTAATGGAGCCGGGATAGACGCCGTCGCCGTGCATCAAATGGCGGGCCGCAGTGCGGGCCTGGAGCATGGCGTTGGGATAGGTGGCGTAGATGCCGTCACGACCGTCCACCAGGTGCGGGGTGACCGCCACGTCTCCGGCGCAGTAGATGGACGGGTCGGCCAGCATCTGGGCGCTCACCGCCACCCCCCGATCCTCCCCGGTCATCGGCTCGGAGTTTGGAGAAACACCGATGGAGACGATCAACAGCGCCGTCTCCATGCTGCTGTCGTCGGAGAAACGGACCCCGGTCAACTGGCCGTGATCAGCGATGATGGCGTCCACGGTGCTCTTCAGACGGATATCGATCCCGGTCTTTTCTTTTAGTTTGGCCGTGGCGAACCGGCCCCCCTCCTCATCGGTCATCTGGGAGAGGAGCCGGGTGTTGCGATGCACCAGGGTGATCTCCAGCCCGCGATGTCGGAGGGCGAGCGCCGCATCGACACCGATGAAGCCTCCGCCGAAGACCACCGCGCGGGTGATCCTGTTCTCTCGCACGTAGCGGTCGATGGCCACCATATCGGTGAGGGTCTTGAACCCGAACACGCCGCGGGTCTCCAGCCACTGGGGTTTCGGGTACCAGCTCCGGGAGCCGGTGGCATATAACAGGCGGTCATACCCCTCAATCCTGCCGCCGGAGGTCCTGACCTGTCTCCGCTCAATATCGATCTCGGTCACCGGATCGCCCAGAAGGGGGTTGACCCCATAGCGCTCGTAGAAATCGCGTCCCTTCCAGTACACGGTTTCCAGCGGCTCCCCCGCCAGGAAAAAGGGGATGACGCAGGGAGAGTAAGGGGGGAACTCCTCGTCCCCGATCATGGTGATCGGACCCTTCAGCCCCTCCAACCGCAGGCGTTGAACAAATTCCGCGGCTGCCATGCCGGTACCAACGGTCACCACCTTCATCACTCACCCCCGCGGCGGCGCAGACACTCTTTCCTGCGCAGTTCCCGAAACAGCTCGACCAGCGGCGGCAGGGCATCGTGCTTTCCCAGCAGGTAGCACTTCAGGCCGCTCACCGCCCGGTCACCGCGGATACGGTCGAAATCCCCGTACACCAGCGCCCCGGAGTGGCAGGCCTCGACGCAGGCAGGAGTGCCTCCCTTTTTGATCCGGTCGTTGCAGAGGTCGCATTTGTAAGCCACGTCCCGCCCGTAGCGTGCGCGGTGGGTCTGCTTGAAGGCGATGGCGTCGAAGGGGCAGACCATGGCGCACATGGCGCATGCCTTGCACAGGTCCGGGTTCAAGAGGACCGCGCCGCTCCCCTCGTCGCGGCTGATGGCGCCGGAGGGGCAGGCATCCAGGCAGTCGGCCGGGTCGCAGTGGCGGCAGGAAAGCGGAAAGGCCTCGTGCTCCACGCCAAGTACCCGCACATTGATCTGAGTCCTGGTGTCACCCAGCGCGCCGAACAGGGTGTGACTGGGGTGCTGCTCCACTGCGCAGGCGGTCTCGCACGACTTGCAGGCCAGGCATTTTTTGTAATCAACGAAGACTTTTTTCATGGTGCTCCCTCCGTGCTTTATCGGCTGTATCGGACTGATCGGCCGAATCAGACCGATCGGTCCGATCTGGTCTATCGGATGATCAGCCGTGAGTGTGCCCCGTGGCGCAGTCGCAGCCGTGAGAGCCCAGCCGGGAGGCGAGTACCGCAACTGCCGTGGCGTAGCCGCTCTCCTGCAGCTCCATGATCCGGGTAACAGCCGGCTCCAAGGCTTCAAGCCGTGGCTCATAGGGGAGACAGAACACGTCGTCGAAGGCGTGCGCCAAACTCGCGCCGCAGTACTCGTCGTAACGGGCCATCTTATCCGGAGTTCCCTCCTTACCGCGGTTCACCACCAGGGTTACTCGTTCAATGCCGGAGTCGCGGGCGAGCTTGGCGGAGTGCTCCGCCACGGTCAGGGCGTTGAAGGTGTCGTCCGAGACAACCAGGCAGTGGTTGAAACCCTTGGCCAGCGCCCGGCCGAAGTGCTCCACCCCTGCCTGAGTGTCCAGCAGGATCGCCTCATTGTCGCGCAGAGCAAGATGCCGGATGGTGGAGTCCAGCAGGACATTCTCCGCGCAGAGACAGCCACCCCCTGCCTGCTTGACGGTCCCCATCACCAGCAGGTTCAGCCTGGGGGAGACGGTCACCCCGAAGCGCTGCACCACGTCGTCCACGTCAGGGTTCAGCTTGAACATGGCGCCCCAGCCGCTGGCGCCGGGGCGGATGCCGGTCTTCTCGCTGATGTAGTCATGGTTGAGGTTGAGGGGGACGATCCGCCCGACCTGTGCCACGCTCATTCCCAGCGCGTGGGGGAGGTTCATCTGCGGGTCTTCATCAACCGCCAGGACCGTGACCCCGTTCCTGGAGAGGTGTGCTGCGAGGCAGGAGGTAAGGGTAGTCTTCCCCACCCCCCCCTTGCCGGTGATCACGACGCGGTATCCGTTACTTTTACACATCTGCGGCTCTCCTTTTTGGTCAGATCCCCAGCGCGGCGCGGCGCTCCATGATAACGGCTTCCATCTTGTCGGCGGTGATGATCGGGTCTTCTTCCACGAAGAAGTACCCTCCCAGCACCTCCTTGGCGTCCTGGGTGAGGATCCGGGTCACCGCCGCCCCCCCCAGGATCGGCGGCACCGGCCAGAGGTGCACCGGAATGCCGCTCCCCACAAAATAAGCGCCGATCGCCACCGCCTTCTCCGTGGTCCATTCCGGCGCAGAGCCGACCAAGGGGAGCTGGGAAATGTCAACATCGAGATGCTCGGCAATGGCGCCTGCCAGGACCAGCATGCGGGAGCAGTCGACGCAGGAGCCCATGTGCAGCACGGGCGGGATGCCCAGCGATGTGCAGACCGACTTCAGCCCGTCGCCGGCCAGCTCCTGCGCCGACAGATCCATGAGTCCCGCCTTGGCCGCTCCCACTGCCCAGCAGCCGGTGCCGATGACCAGGATGTCGCGCTTGATGAGTTCCGTGGTAAGCGTGCGGTGGAAGGAGTCCTGCTGCACCTTGACGTTGTTACACCCCACGATGCCGGCCACCCCTTTGATGGTCCCCTTCACGATCAGGTCGATCAGCGGAGCCGGGGTGCCGCCGAGAGCCTTGAGGATCTCCTCCACGGTAAAGCCGACTATCGCGGTGGCAGTATGGTGGGGAATGTGGATGCGGGCCGGGTTGCGGCGCGGGAAGGCGGCAATCGCCTCCTTGAGGATGGTGCGGGAGATGGTATCGGCCTGATCCTCATGGAACTGGATATGAATGGCGCCGGGAATCTTCGCCTGGTCGCTGGTGGTGATGAAGCGGGTGTGGAAGCAGGAGGCGAGGTCTGCCAAGGCCGGATAGATACACTGGACATCCACGATCATGGCATCCACCGCGCCGGTCATAATCGCCAGTTCGGAGTGGGCCTCGTTGCCGGCCATGCCGACCCCCTGGCGCAGCAGCACCTCGTTGCCGGTGCAGCAAAGCCCGACTACGTTGACCCGCTTGGCGCCGGCAGCGACTGCCAATAGCCGAATCTCCGGCTCTTGGGCCATCTCTACGATCTTGGCCGACAGGATCGGTTCGTGGCCATGCACCACGACGTTGACGCTTTCGACTTCCAGCACCCCGAGGTTCGCCTGGATCGACTTAATGGTGGGGGTTCCCAGCAATATGTCCTGCACCGAGGTCGCGATCAGGGAGCCGCCCCAACCATCGGCAAGCGAGCAGCGGATCGTTTGAGCGATCAGGGACAGCGGGTCGGCATCGCAGCCGAAGTGGGTGCGGTGCAGGATATCCACCGCCTCCCGGTCGATGCCGCGCGGCAACAGGCCGGTGGTGGCGCCGGTGGATTCCAGAAGAGTCTGCTCCATTTTCTTCAGGTGTTCGTAGCGCCTTTTCGGCATGAATTTCTGCAGAAAGATAATCGGCTCGTCATCCTGTTTGCCGAAACAGTTGAGCGCCGCGTCTGCTACGTCACCGGCTACCTCGGGAAAGCTCCGTCCGTCCGTGGCGATGCCGAGCCGGTCGGCGACGGCGGTCAGCTTGACCGTATCAGTCAGTCGGTAGTTGGTGTTGGCCCCGGTGGCCACCGCCTTCAGCAGCAGGGCGGCCTTTCTGCCGTGGTCCGAGTGGGAGGAGGAGCCGACCGCCGCCATGCGCGCCAGGTTGCGGGCCACGATGGTGTCGGCGGTTGCGCCGCAGACCCCCTGGGTGGGGCCGTTGCCGAAGGGATCGATCCGGCATGGTCCCATGGAGCAGATCCGGCAGCAGGTTCCCAACTGGCCATAACTGCACTGAGGCTGCTGCTGTTCATAACGACTCCACTGGGTGGCGTACTGCTCCCGGTCGGCAATCGCCAGCATCTCCACCGCAGCCGGATCGGCGCTCCGATGATCGTGTTTTCCGCATCCAACCTCACACATAGTGACTCCCCTGGTAACCTGTCGAAAGTATCTGACCTGGAACCAGAGTACCTGAAGGGGGAGAGGAAGGGAAAGGGAACCTTGTCGATTGCCGTATCTGCTTGTGAAGGGGAGGAAAACGGAGGTGAAGGGAAGAGCTATTATTTGAGCCCGATCTCGACCAGGAACTCCTGGAGCTTGTCACGGCTGATGGGGAGGCGGACCTCGCTCTGCTTCAGGTAGACGCTGCATTCGGAGCGCTCACGCTGAACCTTGGCTACCTTGGCGATGTTGACCAGGTAGCTTCGGTGGGTGCGGAAGAACATCTCCTCGGGAAGCCGCTTGGCAAGAGCCCCGATGGTGAGATCGCAGTGGTAGACCCCGGACTCGGCAAAGAGCTGTGAGTAGATATTGTCTGCCTTGAGGTAGATGATTTCCTCGGGTTTGAGCAGATGGATCTCCCCGCCACTGGTGACCGGAACCCTGAACAGCTTGCGTTCCACGGAAATGTAGGGGGTGATGTCGTAAAACGTGGCGCAGAGCTTGTCCTCTGTCATGGCCCGGTCCACCAGCGGAGTCAACTTGATCAGCAGATAGCGGTCCTTGCCGTCTCGGCTGATCATCTTCATCGACAGCGGTATTTGCCGCTTGGATTCCCCTGTCAGGCGAAGCATATCACCGACCTTGCCGCGGTCTTCGTTACGGTGAAAGCCGAGGATGTCGGTCTGGAAGAGCCGGTCAACAGGGACCTCACCGAACATCAGGATGAACATCCGGTTGATGTGGGATATGGAGTAATCGCTGTTAAGGATCACAATCCCCGGTTCGATGCTCTCTATTATGGTGAGAAGGGTGCGGCTGCTCATGGTTGTGTCCCAACCGAAATCCGGCAAACAGATGATAAATCGGCGTTAAAATTTGAAAAAGAATAACAGTGGAGGGTGTTTAAAAGCACAGAGTGCTCCTGAGAGCATTGTCTTTTCATGCAAACCTATATCACAAAGGACATCGGCAGATAAACAGGAAAAAGTTGACCGGTTGAACAGGTTACGAGGCAATCCATCACCCCCCTTTTTTTTCGTGCAGCCGGGCCGTCATATTTGGCAGTTACGTCAAGCACGACATATTCCTCATTCAACTATCATTCCATCCCTCACCAACCTATCCATTTTACCGTGTACAATCAGATAGTTGCAATCACATATCAGCAGGATTTTTTCTGGCATGCTACTTGTAGCATGTCTTATGAGCAGACCATTTGGACTGTCGGGTATTTTTGTGAAAGTCGAGTTAATCCGAAATAGGGGGGTAAACACTATGTTAGGTACAATTTTGATCGTCGTCTTGATTTTGATGCTTTTAGGAGCGATCCCTGCGTGGCCTCACAGCCGTCAGTGGGGTTACTACCCGAGTGGCGGGCTTGGTCTGACATACTGATTCTTGTCATTCTGGTACTGACGGGTCGGTTATAGGAAGTGGACCACAAACGTTAAAAGGAGAAACGCCATGTTACAACAGAAACTGCGCAGCATCGCAAAATTATTGGCCTGTCTCGCACTGATATCCTCATTCGCGGGATGTGCGGCCACGCAAAAGCATGAAAGTACCGGCCAGTATGTCGATGACTCCGTCGTAACAACCAAGGTGAAATCTGCAATACTAGGAGAATCAACTCTGAAAATGTTGCAGATCAATGTCAAGACGTACCAAGGGGTGGTTCAATTAAGCGGTTTTGTCGATTCTGCGCAGAGTGTTTTAAAGGCAGGAGAAGTTGCTCGAAGCGTTGAAAACGTCAAAACAGTGTAAAACAACCTTCTTGTAAAGTAGCCCAAGATTCATGTGATTATATGCCCCACCGGAGCGGGCCACGTTATAATTTATACCTGTCCCCCTTGCTTCTCTTGTCTATCCACTGGGAGAATAGTGTCTAATTGCTAGCCAGACAAACAACCCGTAGCACAAGTTTACGGCACCCGTTCAGCGTCCCGCTTAGCGTCATGTCAGCTAACATACCGCTAATACTAACAAATTATCCCCGGTATTCTTGGCACACGTCATGAATAGTCCAGGCCAAAAGGTACAACACAGCCGGTAGGCAATGAGGCCTGCCTACGGAGGTAGGCCATGCAACAGATTGAAGCTATTATCGACCAGTTAAAACTGCAGGAAGTACGAAGCGCCCTTGAGGGTATGGGGATCGAAGACTTCATGGAAAGTACGATCAAGTGTCACCAGAAGGGACAAGTGATGGTGTTTCGCGGTGCCAAGTTCATGGCGAACATCGTTGAAAAGGTCAAACTCGAGATCGTTACGGCAGACGATTCGGTCACCAGGATTGTCGAGGCAATCGGCGCCATTGCCCGAACCGGGCGCAAGGAAGATTGCCGCATTGCCATTCACCCCTATCTGGAAGCGCACTGACTCCCGGCGGTCTACAATCGGAATCAGCACATTGGGGTTCTGCAGCTACGTACGGACGTTGTTTGTTATCTTGCTAATGATGACTATAGCAAGATAGCAAGCAATGTCCTCTTGCATACCATTCCCCCTGCAGCACCTCATCTTGATATCTTGGAAGCCTGACCGTACTTTTACGCATCTCCACCAGCTTTTTCCAATAAAAAAATAGAATCTTATAATCTTATATACGTCCCCCTGCCCCCCATGGGCGTCCTCCTGCTTCACCCTGCTTCATTCCAAAGTATTTATAGCTTTGAATTGCTTTTATGCAATGCTAGCGCCTCTTTATTAGGGCGATCAGCCACACATTTTGGAATAAAAATTCGCCTGTTATTTAAATTAGAATAATGATCGGAAATAATTAGTGATTCGTGCAATACAACCCTATTATTTGAATTTATTGCAATTAGTCCGATATCAAACAGTGTGTGAATATCTGCCCTTAAAAGCAAACCATTTTCAATTGGATTTGTGTGGTCGCCTTTATATGCACTTATATGAGCTGCTTCAAGTGCAGCTTCAACATCACTACCAGTGATGGCGCATTTGTTTTCATAAGCCTTAAGTAACTTTTTCCTGAATTCACTTTGTCCTCTTCTCATAGCAATACTAGTCAAAGCAAAAGTGCGAGCATCCTCTTCACTGTTAGGGTCAAATACACCTTGATCTTCAATTTGAATGCCTAACTTATTAATTTCTATTTCTATTTTATCCCTTTTTACCGAATCGATATGCCTATCAACGGCTGCTTTCATTTTATTAATAAACATTATTGTCATATCAGCACGACTTGAATTATTGCATAAACCGCAACCTACTTTGCCTGCAATACCAGGCATTTTGTCTGGATATATTATAGTTCTTATTTCTTTAACTTTGTTAAGATAGTCATCTGGAATATGATCAGTCCATAATGGGTCTGTTTTCAGTAATGCAAGGCTTTTGGGGTTACTGGGCTTATTTAAATACCATGTAAAACCTTTATCGTTTTCAATTATTCTTGTAAGGTCAAGTTCAAACAGGTACTTTGTATTACCCTTGTACAAGTTGATACTATAAGGCTTTTTACCTGATGTTATAAATTTTATACTGTACCCAGGTAGAGTAATCAGATCACTCGTTGAATTATCAATTGAATAAAAATTTTTTAGATGCTGAGAAAGTCCATCCATTAAGTTGTATCCCAATTTCTTGTATTTCTGATTCAGCGTTATTATCTGTTTGCCTTCCATTTGATTTACCTCTTTTAGATTGTGGATAAATCGTTATTGACCGGTTAGGCCAGCATCCAATATTAGATACCAATATATAATATTAGATGCTCGCATCAATTCCTCCGGTATCTAATATTGGATACTGGCATATACTATTATATGCTTTCACGGAATACCGATCTTTAGTGCGGCATCCAATATTATATGCTTTTCGAGATTGGTTCCCTTGATCGATCCATACTTTATGTACCAAAGCTTGACATCGTGGTCCCATTTTCCACCCAACGATTTTGCCATCTTTCCCAATTCACATTCTCCGTAGGAAATCTGCACAGGCACTATCACATCATCAGCGATTTTGCGCCGGGACGCCGGCAATTCGTTTCGCTCGACAATAATTTCTACCGTTTTGATCCGAGTGCGACCGGACTCGTCGTACCGGTAACGTACGCAGACAAGGTCATCGCCGTACTTTTCCACCAATGCTTTGGTTCCCTTTTGGCCGGGTTTCAGTTTCAGGCGGGCAATCATGGATCGCTCCCGAATTAAGACTCTTTTTGTGAAAGAACTATATCATTTACATTTCACGACAATCAATTTAAATATCTCCTTGAAACGATAGCTATATTTTGAGGAGGCGCCCTATGCTTTTGATTCCGAAAGCCGCTTATGCCGGCTATCTTGGGTATTTGAAGAAATGCAGCATCGACGAGGCTCTCTTCCCAGAATATGTGAAGTGGCTGCGATATTACCTGGATTTCTGCGGCAAGTATCTGATTAAGGGTTGCAATTGCGAGTGCGGGATTTTAATTTTGACGCGGAGATGCTGACGGTGCATGGCAAGGGGAAGAAGGACCGGACCGTGCCGCTCCCGGAGTCGATCATTCAGGAGTTAAAAACACAGCTCAAGGTGGTGGGGGAGTTGCATGAGCAGGATCTGGCCGCCGGATATGACGGGGTCTTTCTGGATGACGCAGTGGAGAAGATTACACCCACTGCGTGCCGGTCAGGACGGTGAAAGAACCCAAAAGCCCACTGGATTTTTCCGCTTAACGCCCCCTCCCAACTACCCCTTTACAGCTTACAGAAGTTACAGTCGACGCCCGCACTATTGATCCGGCAGAAGCATTTTTAATTTTTTGCACCATTTCGGCATGCCGAAATGGAGGCTTATCTATGCGGAAAATAAACATTTAGGCCAAATATAACGCTATTTTTATTTTGTCCAAATCTAATGAAGTCCACTCTGCGGCACATAAAAGGGTTACCACGGCTCTCACTGCGGAGGACGCCGAGGTACGCTGAGGAATGCAGTAATGGAAAAGTGATCTTCATCTTGAGGGTGAAGCTCCGGCTTCAGGGATGACACGGCAAAGGTTCCTGACCTTCGAAAATGTGCAAAGCAGGAGCTTTGTAGACATTAGCGTTCCCAAGCTGAAGCTTGGGAACGAGAAACGATCAAAACCCCTCCTGTCCTCCACCCTTCGGCTCCCTTCGACTTCGCTCAGGTACCACGCTCAGGGCAGGCTTAACCCAAGGGAAGGAACATATGTGTTGATTCCGGTGGCAAAACGTTCCCCCTCTTAAGTTATGAAGGGGTCAGGGGGAGTTATGATGAGCGGGTTGCAGGAGAGCGGAATAGTTACGGAAGGAGAAAGAAAACTGGACGGAGTGCTTCAACCTAAAAACGCTGTTATCCACGAAGTTCACGAAGAAAAGCCAAGGGAATCGAGCTGGTAACCTGAAAAAGCCTATAACCTGTTCGGTTAACCGTCTTAATGACTTAATATTTCGATTTTCTTAGTGTAACTTCGTGTTCTTCGTGGATAAATGCTTTTCTTAAGTTTATTTTGCACGGGTTTTCCTGAGACACTTCAGCCTGCCTATTACCCCCCGAACCCCCGGAGAACCTCTACTACTTCGCAGAGGGGTAAACCGACCACGTTGCTGTATGATCCCTCGATTCTCTGAACCATATAGGCCGCTCCACCCTGAATGGCATAGGCACCGGCCTTGTCGAAGGGACAACCGGTGGCGATATAGGCGTCGATCTCACTGAGCGTCAACGGCTTGAAGAAGACCTTGGTGCTGACGACCTGGGCATGAGTAACCTCGCCACTCCGGTCATGGACGGCAAAACCGGTGATCACCTCATGTTCCCGGCCGGAGAGAAGCGAGAGCATCCGCCGGGCATCTGCGGCATCGCACGGTTTCCCCATGATCTCGTCGTCACAAACCACTACAGTGTCGGCGCCGATGAAGAGATCCCCCTGAGCGATCCGCGCCACGGCCAGAGCCTTCTCTTGCGCCAGACGGAGGACATGGGGCGCAGGCAACTCACCCGGCAGCGGCTCTTCCGGAATATCCGCCGGAATCACCGAAAAAGTGATCCCCGCCGATTCCAGCAACTCGCTCCGCCGGGGAGAGGCGGAGGCCAGAATAATCGTTTTTAAACTCATTTCTTCTCCTCCCGCTTCCTCATCTCGTCGAGCCGCAGTTTGATGGCTTCCTGCTCCTCCCAATGTTTCTTCCAGTCCTTCTTTTTCACGAAATAGAGCACCACCGACCCGCCCAGAATGAAGAGCCCGAAGAAGATGTTGATGCCGGTCCCTACGGTGAAGCCGTACCCCAGGGAGACAAGCCCCATGAGGAAGATGAACGCCTCCATGGAGAGAAGCCGACCGAGTACGGAAATTTCCTGCTGTTCCTTATTCTTGTTCATTCACTTCTCCTGTCAACCTGTCATCTTGCTGTTGCCGGTACCCGGTCCCTGGTCCTTGGTCCCCGTTTACTGCTCGCTGTTTTTCAGATCCTTGATTTTCAGCTGAAGGCTTTCCCGACCGTTCCAGACATTGATCTCCGGAGAGAATACCAGATCCACGGCAGTGCCACAGGCAAAATCGGCCCGATTGAAGGCAATGGCATCCACCCCGCCGCAGGGGAGCGAGAGCCTCAGTTTTAGATGCTTCTCCTTGAGAATCCGCCGGTCAAGGACCGGTACTCCTCGCAAGAGAAAGAGGGGGGAGCTGTTCCCTGCGCCGTACGGCTCCAGCCGGGCGATGAGCGCCGGCAATGCCGATGTCACCTCATCCGGAGACAACTCGGCATCCATGAGGATCTCCGGGAGCAGGTCATCGCCGGAGAGCAGAGAGGCGGCATGGGCGTCGAACTCCGCGGCAAAGGCGTCAAGATCATCCTCGGCCAGAGAGAGTCCGGCTGCATATTTGTGCCCTCCGAATTTCCGGAGTCTGGCGGAACAGACGGTGAGCGCCTGGTAAAGGTGAAACGCCGGAATACTTCGGCCGGAACCCCGTCCTTCACCATCCATGAGGGCGATGAGGAGCGTGGGACGATGGTACTGTTCCACGATCCTGGAGGCGACGATGCCGATGACCCCCGGGTGCCACTCCCGGGAGGCCAGAACGATGCCGGTCAGCTCCTTCTTTTGCCCCTCCAGCATCGCCAGCGCGTCCCGGAGGATCTCCTGCTCGATCTGCCGCCGTTCCGTGTTGGAAGCATCCAGTTCACCGGCAATGAGCGCCGCCTCTTCCCGATTCCGGCAGAGGAGAAGCTCCACGCCACGGGTGGCATCCTCAAGGCGGCCGCAGGCATTCAGCCGGGGGCCCAGCTTGAACCCCACATCATGACAGGAGACCTCACCGGTGATCCCGGCAACCGTCTTGAGGGCGATGATACCCAGGCGCCGGGTTGTGGAGAGTTCCTTCAGACCGAACCTGACAAAGAGGCGGTTTTCGTCCGTGAGGGGGACGATGTCGGCAATGGTTCCCAGCGCCACCAGATCCAGATATTCCCGCAGGTTGGGGGGCTCTACAGCGGCAAAGGCGCCGCTCTCCCGCAGCCGGGTTCGGAGGGCGATGAGGAGATTGAAGGCGACCCCCACGCCGGCCAGGAGCCGAAAGGGAAAAGGGGAGTCGGGGAGGAGCGGGTTGATGACGGCGCAGGCGTCGGGAAGCTGCTCCCCCGGAGTATGATGGTCGGTGATGATGAGCTCCATCCCCAGGCTCCGGCAGAGTTCAGCCTCGGCCACGGCGGTGACGCCGCAGTCTACGGAGACGATGACCCGAGCCCCGGCGGCGGCAACGGCCCGAATCCCCGCCTCACCCAAACCGTAACCATGTTCCATCCGGTTGGGGATATGATAGAAACAGTTGATCCCCACACAGTGAAAAAACTCGATGAGGAGCGCGGTGGCCGTGATGCCGTCCACATCGTAATCGCCATAGACGCAGACCATCTCCTGCTCCTGGCGAGCCACGCTAAGTCGCGCCACCGCCGCCGTCATCCCCGAAAGGAGAAACGGGTCGTGACAGGCGGCGAGTGTTGCATTAAGGAACCGGTCGGCGCCGGCCGCATCCGGTATCCCCCGATTGACCAGGAGTCGCGCCAGCAGCGCCGGGAGTTCACCCTCCCGGGCCAGAGACAGCACCGCATTTTCGTCGGCCTCCCGCAGCCGCCACCGTCGCTCCCTTACCGGTTCCATCCGTTTCTCCCCGCAAAAAACCCCGCATAACGCGGGGTTTCAAATAGCACTTCATGTGACCTTCTATTCCACACCTACAACCTATAACCTCTGTCCTATAACCTATAACCTGGGGACTTCAGCCTTCAGCCTGTTACCTGTTACCTTTTTTCTCCATGACCGCCTTGATCTGCTGGGCCGTGGGGCTGGTGGAATCCATCTCCAAGTACTTGCCCCAGACCTTTAACGCCTTGTCCGGCTGCTTCAGATCTTCCATGTAGACCACGCCGATATTGTAGAGACTCTGGAGGTGTTTGGGGTCCACCTGCTGGGCCTTATCGAAGTTGGCCAGGGCCTTGTCAAACCACCCTACCCTCTTGTACATGACCCCCTGGTCGGTGAGGATATCGGGATTGTTGGGATTGAGTTCCAGCGCCTTGCTGTAGGCGTCGATGGCCTTCTGGGGTTGGGAGGTGTCGAAGTAATCATTTCCCAGAGAGACCCATGCCTGAAGATTCTTGGGATCCTTGGCAACGATCTTTTCAGCTTCGGTAATCCGAGCCTGATAATCGGCCGGGGAACCGGCCCCCATGGGGATACCCGATACGGGAATATCGGCCTGTTTTTTCCCGCCGGCCAGACTGAAGACCAGATAGCCACCCAGCAATCCCACCAGAAGCGCAACCACTATATACAGTATGTTTTCTTTTTTCACGGGATACTCTCCTTCAAAGGGCTATTTCCTGGCCCGGGTTTCCAGGATGACTACCACCGGACTGGCGACGAAAACCGACGAATAGGTTCCCACCAGAACACCCACAACAAGGGCAAAGGCAAAATCACGGATCACCTCCCCTCCCATGAGCCAGAGAGAGGCAGCCGCCATGAATACGGTAAACGAGGTAACAATGGTCCGGGAGAGAACTTCATTAATACTCGCGTTGAAGACATTCACCATGGAATCCTTGGCGTTCTTCTTCAGATTCTCTCTGATCCGGTCAAAGACGACCACCGTATCGGTGAGAGAATAGCCGGCCACCGTCAGTACCGCCGTAATCAGCAGCAGGTTGACCTCCTTGTTCAGCACAAAGAAGACGGCCAGGATCGCCAGAACGTCATGAAGCGTAGCTACGGTGGCGCCGATACCGAACTTGAAGTCGAAGCGCCAGGCGATGTAGAGAATAATGCAGATAAGGGAGATGGCCACGGCAACCAGCGTATCCTTGCGCAGCTTGTCACCGATGGAGGGACCGATCTCTGTGGTGCTTTCGATGCTGAAGCTGTTGTCGGGGAGCGCCTTCTTGAAATCCTGCTCGATGGTCTCCGCGATCTTCCCCACCGGCGCGGTGCTCTTGCGCATCTTGATGAGGAGTTGATTCCCCTCCTTGATCTCCTGAAGCTCCACCTCTTTGATCCCGTTGTCGGCCAGGGCCTTCCGGATCTCGTCCGTAGTAAACGGCTTGGCAAACTTGATCTGGACCGAGGTGCCGCCGGAGAAGTCGATCCCCATGTTGGCGGCCCCCCGGGCAATCTGGACTATGGCGATGAGCCCCACAAGGGCGATGATCCCCGATATGATAAAGGAGACATTGCGTAAACCGATGAAATCTATTTTTGTTTTCCCGATCAGTTCCATTCTTCTCTCTCCCCCTATATGCTCAGTTTCTTCACGTGGGTGCGACCCAGGACGAAATCGAAGATGACCTTGGTCCCCAGTAGCGAGGTGAACAGGTTGATGATGATCCCCAGGCTGAGCGAGACGGCAAACCCTTTCACCGGTCCGGTGCCGAACTGGAACAGGACCGCGGCGGTGATGAGGGTCGTCACGTGGGAGTCCATGATCGTGAGGAACGCCTTGTCATATCCCGAATCCACCGCAGCCTTGGCTGACTTGCCCAGCCGCATCTCCTCCCGGATTCGCTCGAAGATGAGGACGTTGGAGTCCACCGACATCCCGATGAGGAGCACGATGGCCGCTATGCCGGGGAGGGTCAGGGTTGCACCGAGGCATGCCAGGGCGCCCATGAGATAGATGATATTCAGCACCATCCCGAAGTTGGCGATGAGACCCGACAGCTTGTAGTAGATGGTCATGAAGATGACCACCAGGATCACCCCGATGAGACCGGCAAGAAGTCCCTTGTTAATGGAATCCTGTCCCAAGGATGGTCCCACGGTGACATTCTGGATGATCTTCACCGGCGCGGGGAGTGCTCCGGCCCGCAGGACGATGGCCAGGTCGGCCGCCTCTTTCTCGGTGAAGGAGCCGGAGATCTGGGCGCTGCCGCCGGAGATCCGCTCCCGGATGACCGGCGCCGAATAGATGGTGCTATCCAGGACGATGGCAAACCGCTTCCCCACGTTGGCGGCGGTCACCTGATCGAACAGCTTTGCCCCCAGGGAGTTGAACTCGATAGCCACATAGGGCTGATTGTACTGGGAATCGATGCGCACCTGGGCGTCGGTGAGGAGGTCGCCGGTGATAAGGGTCTTTCTCTTGAGAACCAGCGGGATCTCGGTGGTGGCACCGGTGGCGGCGTCGACCTTCTTCTCCGTGAGTCGCTCGTCTTCGGCGGGGATCGGCATCCCCGGAGCCGGGTTGGCCCCTTCATCCACCAGCTTGAATTCCAGGCGGGCGGTCTTGCCGATGAGCTCGATGGCCCGTTTCGGATCCTTGATACCGGGGAGCTGCACCACGATATGGTTGATCCCTTCCCGCTGGATCACCGGCTCGGAGACGCCGAACTGGTCTATCCGGTTTCGGATGGTCTCCAGAGCCTGAGCCACCGACTTGTCCCGGGTGTCCTGCTGCTCCTTTTCACCCATCCGGAGTCCCACCGTATAGAATCCCCCCTCCTCAATCGGAGCAGAGAGTTCCAGCATGGGATACTTTTCCTTGAGCAGTTTTGCCACGTTGTCGGCGCTGACCTTGTCATACAGGGTCACCGCGATCCTGTCCAAGCCGCTCTTGACGATCTGCTTGGAGCGGATAGTCTTGTTGCCGAGGGTATCTTCCAGATCGGTGACGATGAGATCCAGCTTCCCCTCCACCGCCTTGGGGGTTTCCACCTCGAGAACCAGATGGGTCCCCCCCTGGAGGTCAAGCCCCAGATGGATCTTGTCCTTGGGGAGGAGCCCTCCCCACCAGGTCGGGAGTTTGCCACCCATAAGTGTAGGGGTGAGGTAGATAAACGACCCCACGAGAAACAACACGATCAGACCTATACGCCAAGTCAGTCCCTTGGGCATAAATGAACTCCTTTCACCTGTCTACCAAACATGACACTACAGGTAGGGTAGTACCCTTCCCGCTCCACATTGGCGATAAATTACTTTTTAATTTCAGGCGTTACCCTTCCCGCTCTACATTGGCAATAAATTACTTTTTAATTTCAGGCGTTACCCTTCCCGCTCCACATTGGCAATAAATCCCTTGTTGAATTTCACGTTCACCCCGTTGGCTA
>CAIUWK010000069.1 GCA_903902855.1 uncultured Geobacter sp.
CGGAAGCATGTTGCAGCGCCATGGAGATTATTCCACGGTAATGTAAAAAAAGCGCCCCCGGGAAAATAAATAAAACGACCCGCCAGGGCGGGTCGTTTTTGAAGAAAAATTGGGGGATCTAAGCCCCCCAGGAAGGAGGCCCACAGAGGTGGACCGGGTGAAACGAATTAGAAGTTAATCTGGGTCTGAACCCGGTAGATCATGTTGTCGTAGGAGAGAGCCGCCGTTGACTGAACATTCTGCGCGGTGATGTCCCCCTGAATTTTCAGGTTATGCCCTTGGGGATACCAGCTGATGGCGCCGGAGACTTCCGTCTGGTTGTTATTGGGGGTGGCCCGGTTGTAATCCATCCAGGCGTAGCGCATGGCCAGTTCAACCTGTTTCGGCAGGACCATATAGCCGACCTGGGCATAGAAACCGTTGGAAATTACGTTGGCGTCAGCTCCGGCGGCGCCGGCACCGGTCCCCTGCGCCCAAAAGTACTCACTCTGGAGAGAAAGGCCCATCCATTTGAAGGCCAGGTCCGCTTCCATGGTGTTGATATTGACATTCGCAGTGGGCCCAAACTTGCCGGCATTCTTGCCAAGCCAACCGCTGGCACCGGCATAGCCATTATTGTTGGTTTCGAAGGTGGCGGCTGCGGTTTTCTTGAGAGTGTTATGGTAATAGCTGCTGCCGATACCCAGGAGCGGCTTGGCCGACATTTCGATGTCCGATTCCGAGTACTTCATGTCACCCAGGGGATTTACCGCCAACCGGAGGTTGTAGGCATTGTTGTTGGTCCCGGAAGGGGTGTTTTGCCCCTTACCACCCACCCATTGAGCGTCGTATTTGAACAGCCCGTTGGCCACATCACCGTGAAGATTCATGCCGACATCATAGCTGGGCTTGAATGCATTGACCACAAATGAGCGATCAACGAACTGCTGGGCGCCGGAGGAGGTGATCTCCTGACGGCCATACTGGACCTTGTCCTCACCCACCTGAATCTGCGCCTCATCCACGATCTTGTAATTGAGGTACGCCTCTTCCAGAACCTTGGAACTGGTGCCCCCGTTGGCGAGCTCGGCCCAGTTAAGTAGCACCTTGTAGGTCAGATCCTTGTTGTAGGCGTACCCGGCGAAGCTGGTTTTGATCCTGCGGAGTTTAAATTCACTCTTGGGAGCGGTGCCTGTACCATCATTTTGCTGGTAGGTGTAGAGAAGCTGCATGTTGCCGCCGACGGAGAGCTGAAACTTCTCGTCCGGCGAGATGAAGGTGAACCCTTTCCCCAGCTTGTAATCCAGAGGCTTGGATTTAGGCGCCGACTTGATGATGTCGTTATAATCCGACTCCGTGATGACCCCTTTTTCCTTCAGCACATCTTCCAACGTCTTGGCTTGGCTGCTCTGGACTCCCGCCGTCAGGGCCAGCAGACCGGCCATTGCTACGATACCACGCTTCATGTAATCCTCCTGTGTGCCGCTCTTCTTGCCGGCAGTAGTCGTGCAGTCGCACGGTTTGACAAGGAGGACTCTACAGAATTAATATTGCGATGGCATTGAGGGGAGGTAAAGAGTTAGGAACAAAAGTGCATGGCACCGATTTGATTTCAGGAAAAGGGGGTAGTCGATTAGTGCCCCAACCCCAGTGTCGTTACCAAGCACGATTAGATATCAGCGGTGCTGTCACAGCACTTATTGAAATTGCTAGGTTTTCATCGGATAAGCAACCATCACTGTTTGACAAACGCTTCACGGGCACTAACCGACTACCCCCCTTCAGGAAATAACCCGCTCCAGCCCTTTCCTGACCTGCTTGAGTCCCTTCCGGATCTGCGTCAGATCCGTCTCGGCGAGCCCGTTCAACCTTTTGCGAGCCTTTTCCAGTGCCCGACGGCTCCGCTTGGGTCGCCGCTGGGCCAACTCATCAAGAGCGTAGAGCGCATCGACCCCGGCCACCATATTCCTGGTTAATTTATGGCCGATCTTCCCGGCCAACTCCTCCGGAAACCGTTCACGGACCGCTTGTGCGATCTCCTGCAGGGTGGTCCGCAACTCCGCCGTCAACGTCTTCAGGTCGTCGGTGGCCTCGGGCTCCGTGAGCTCGGGCTCCGTCGGTTCCGGCACCGGCGCTTCAGCCTGGCTGGCAAACGAAGCCGCCTGCTCCAGAATCGAGGGAATAATCTTCGGGTTGATACCGGGGATGGCGCGCACCCCTTCCTCTCCGGCAGCGACGAGAGCCGAAAACGTATCAACTCCCGCAGCCGTGAGGCGCTGCGCCGTCGTGGCTCCCACTCCCGTAAGTTTCTGCAGTTCATTCATCGACTCTTTCATCTCATCCCTCCGTAGGTTGATCCTTGTCTCCGACGAGTCGGGCAACTGCCATGTCATGATCCGTTATCAGCTTGCCGCCGCCGGTTACCATCCAGAGGAACTGTGTCACGGTTTCCGGCTCATGAAACTTGACCTTCAGGGAGACGACGCCCCCTTTTTTGATGGTACAGGGTGAAAGACCAAGCAGTTCCCCCGCAACCAGACCGAGATCCGGTTCATGCCCTACAATAACCACCTCGCGGACCGATCCTCTTCCTTGAAGATACTCCCTGAGGTGAAGAAGAGTGAAACTCTCACCCAATATCGGCAGGATGATCAGTTCCCCGGAAAAACGGATACTCTCGGCGACGATCTCAGCCGTCTGCACCGCTCGCACCAGAGGGGAAGAGATGATGATCTCCGGATCGATCCCGCACTTTTTCAGGGTATCCGCCACCCGCCGGAAGCGGGTCCTTCCCCGACAGGAGAGATAACGACAATCGTCGGGAAAAGTGGCGGAGCGGTCAACGGCCTCGGCTTGTCGGATAAAATGAAGTTTCAAGATGCGTTCCTCCCATGGCCATTGGACTCCCTTATACGCAGTATGAGAGAAGAGCACAAGTGGTCATAAGTTCCTGTGTGCCCGAACCGGAAAATTTTACACAATCTCAACAGTTGCGCTTTGCCGGACGGAAAACGACATGTACCTTCGGAGATGCGGCGCCTCTGCCGACCCCTCTTCGGGAAAGTCCCAACTTCTTTTTCACGTCAAAAATCGTTACACCGCTGTCACCTTGCCTCAACGTGCTCTTCCAATACTCATGGTATGGTGGTAACCAGTCGGGCATTGGTCGGACAAAAGGAGGTCATATCATGCACGAATCCACCTTCGACTCTCTGCTTCACCATGAGCAGTTCATAACACCGCACCTCACCGGAACGGTGAGAGAATCGGATACCGAATGGAGCTCCGACCGGTGTCATCCGAACATCAAGGATCTCGTTGCCGTCTCTCAAAACGCCACTGGCGGCAGCCTTTCGCCTGACCTGCGAGATCTGGTAAGCCACACCTGCTGCATTCAGGCTTCGGAGAGCCTCTGCTCGACCTTTTCCCTCTTCAATCTCGTCTCCCACGATTATATGGCGGTATTGGATGGAGAGCGGTTACTGGGTATCTGTTCTCGACGAGAGATCGGCATGATTCTCGGTTCGGGATTCGGGCGGGAACTGTTCGGCAAGAAACCGGTTCGGGAACATATGGAACCGAAATGTCTCACCATCACCGAAGATTCACCCATCGTCGAGGTACTGTCAACGGTATTTTCCGTGGAAGATCAGTATTATTTCAGTGATATAACTCTTGTGGACCACTTCGGTTGCTATGTGGGGCTGATTTCGGTTCGTACCATGATTCGCCTCCAGCATCGCCTCCTCCTTGAACTGAATCTGGAATTGGAAGAATACTTCAAATTATTTAACACATCTTCGGATCTCATGTGCATCATCGACCAAAACGGGTTCATTCAGAAGGTAAACCCTGCCGGCAGCGCCCTGCTGGGATACTCCCAGCAGGATATGCTTGGCCGTCGATTGATGGATTTTGTCCATCCGGATGACCTCCGAACGACACTGGATAGGGGCGAACAGCAGAGTAGTCGCAACGATACCACGAACATTGAAAATCGCTACCTGCACCGAGACGGCACACTCTGCTGGTTCTCATGGCAGTTATTCAGCGCCGGAGGCGAAAAGCTCACCTATGCCACAGGACGCGACATCAGCGTGCGCAAGCAGTACGAACGTGAGCTTGAAGAGACTCGAAAGGCCGCCGAATCGGCCAATCGGGCCAAGGGCGAATTCCTCTCCAATATGAGCCACGAGATCCGTACCCCCATGAACGCCGTCCTGGGACTGGCACAGGTGCTGGAAAAAGGAGCGCTCTCACCGGATCAGCGCGAGATGGTACAGCAAATCCGTTCAGCCGGTCACTCCCTGTTGGGCATTCTCAACGATATCCTCGATTTTTCCAAGATCGAGGCCGGACAGTTACGCATCGAGACGCACCCTTTTGCCCTACCGGCTCTGCTGAAACAGCTTGATAACTTGCTGGGCTGCACGGCCCGCGGCAAGGGGCTCACTCTCCGGATTGCCGCGCCGTCGGAAGTAACGGGTAGCCTTCTGGGTGATGACCTGCGGCTGGGGCAGATTCTGATTAATCTGGTGGGTAACGCAATTAAGTTCACGGAACAGGGAGAGGTAGAAATCAGCGTTGTCCCGGTGGAACTGACCGGGGCAACGACACGCCTGCGCTTCAAGGTCCGCGATACCGGCGTCGGTATCGCTCCGGAGATCCTGACAACTCTGTTCCAACCGTTTACCCAGGCCGATGACAGCATAACACGACGCTTCGGCGGCACCGGACTGGGGCTTTCCATCTGTAAACGTCTGGTGGAACTGATGGGGGGGAGTATCGGCGTGGAGAGTCGTGAAGGGGTTGGGAGCTGCTTCTGGTTCGACATCCCCTTTGAACGGACAGCGGCCATCCCTGCGAAAGCGGGAACGATGGAGGTTGTCACCGATGGACCTCGCCTGAAGGGTCGACGTGTCCTGGTAGTTGACGATAGTGAACTCAATCGGATCGTAGTTACACGTGCTCTGGCTTTGGAAGGAGCCGTGACTGAGACGGTGAACGATGGTCAACAGGCTCTTGATGTTCTCCGGGCTCGATCTCATGATTTCGATATCGTTCTCATGGACGTGCAGATGCCGGTGATGGACGGCCTTACCGCCACCAAGATCTTGCGCCGTGAACCTCTCTTGTCCGAACTTCCGATCATCGCCTTTACCGCCGGCGTGCTCCACGAAGAACGGCTAAAGGCGCTGGACGCCGGTGTTGATGACTTCCTTCCCAAGCCGGTGGATTTGGAGGAAATGGTCGCCGTACTCCTCCGATGGAGTTCGGCAAAGCAGGGCGCAGAGGTACACGACACAGGGTTGGCAGCGCCGGTCATCGTCCCAGTGGCTCCGAGCAGGGTAGAGCCTGAGATACATCCCGGACTGGATGTTGCAAAAGGGGTTTCACTATGCGGAAGCAAAGAACTCTATTGGGAACTGATCGGTGAACTGCTCCGGAGACACGGCGATGACCCGGCCGGGATCAGGGATGCCTTGGCTGCCAATGATCTACCCCTGGCGACACGTATCGCTCACACGCTGAAGGGGGTGGCCGGCAACTTGGCAGCAGTCACCGTTTATCAGGCTGCGAGCGAACTGGAAGTTGTCCTGAAACATGATCAGCGGGACTTCGTAGATCAGTTGCTCCACCGATTAACGGGAGCCATGGCTGAGATTCAAACCGTTGCCCTGCCGCTGAAGAATGAGCCCACTCCCCAGGAGAACTGTTATGAATAGCGGTAACGAGAGTCTCATCGACTTTGTCGGAACGTGGCTGAAAAAAAGAGAGCGATTCATGCTGTATCTGCTTCTGCAGCTCATACTCATGGCCGCTTTAAAAATCATCCTCGCCTATATTTAACCGGCAGCTCTACCTCTTGCTCCGTATTCCTCGGCGTGAGACGGTGTCCTCCTTTTCACAACTTCGCCGCCGATCTTGAAGAAGGCCACAACGCTCTGGAGCTGCGCAGCCTGTGAAGAAAGCTGCTCGGCGGTCGAAGCCATCTCCTCCGAGGCTGCGGCATTCTGCTGAGTCACGCTATCCAACTGCCGAATCGCCTTATTGATCTGCTCCGCTCCGCTCTCCTGCTCCCGGCTGGAGGCATTGATCTCTTGCACCAGCTCCGCGGTTCGCTGGATGTCCGGCAAAATCAACCCCAACATTTTCCCGGCCTGTTCGGCCACGGCAACACTGGAAAGGGAAAGCTTGGATATTTCCTGAGCAGCCAGTTGACTCCGCTCAGCCAGTTTGCGCACCTCGGCGGCTACCACGGCGAATCCCTTGCCGTGCTCTCCGGCCCGGGCCGCCTCCACCGCGGCATTGAGGGCCAGCAGGTTAGTTTGACGGGCAATCTCTTCGACAATGGTGATCTTACCTGCAATCTCACGCATGGCTACCACGGTCTCCGCCACGGCCTTGCCACCCGCCGCGGCCTCCTGGGCCGCCTTGCCGGCGATCATGTCGGTCTGCCGAGCGCTGTCCGCATTCCGCCGGATTTGGGAGACCATCTGTTCCATGCTGGAGGAGGCCTGCTCCGCTGCGGCGGCTTGCGAGGAGGCGCCATGGGACAAATTCTCGGCACCGGAACTCAGCTCCTGGGAACCGGCGGCCACGTTGTCGGCGGCGGACTTCACATCACCCACGACTGAGGAGAGTTGCCGGACCATGGCGATGTAAGTTTTCATAAGTTCATCCTTCGCGGAGCGTTCCTTGAGTTCCACCATAATGATATCCCCCTTGGAGATTCGGTCCACATATTCCGCGGCCATGTTCAACGGGCCGATAAAGGCATCCAGTGTCGCGTTTACTCCCATCATGACTTTGCGATACTCCCCCTGGTGCTGAGACGTATCCGCCCTGGTGGCAAGCTTCCCCTCCACGGCGGCTTGCGCCAGCAGGTCGGCATCGGAGACGAGGGCGTTGATGTTATCGATGCAGTTATTGAGGTTCTGCTTGATTGCGTTGAAATCGCCGTTGTAGCTGTCTGTGATCTTTGGGGGAATGTTCCCGATGGCGATCCGGTCCATATACTCCGCCGCCATGTTCAGTGGGCCGATGATCGCGTCCATGGTGTCGTTAACCCCCACGACGATCATCCGGAAATCCCCTTGATGCCTGGTGACATCCACCCGGGTCGCCAGGTTCCCGGCGATAGCCGCCTGGGTGAGCATGGGAAAATCGGCGATCAAGGCGCGGACGGTAGCGACCATCTTCTCCATGGCCGCCATGAGCTGGCCGATTTCGTCCCTGCGTCCCACCTTGAAGGAGGTATCGAACTGCCCCCCCGCTATCAGGTTGATCGCCTGAATGGTCGACTCCAGGGGGCGGGCGATGGAACGATAGATCCAGACTCCCATGGCCACGCAGAAGATCAGGGCTGCCACACCCAGGGCAATGATCAGTATCGTGTTGGTCCGGACCACGCTGTGAACCTGGATGATCGCCTTTTCCTGACTTTCCTGGGCAGTGACGCCGATGCGGCTCCCTTTTTCCGCCTGCCGGACGACGATGAAATGAATTTTATCCGTGGATGCCGCCGCCCGCTCCTGCATCTCCAGATTGCGACGAACCTTGGCGATGACACCTTCTTTTTCGTAGAGAAGATTTCTGATCAGGTCCAGATGCCCCACCACGCCGTTGAGAGTCTGCAACTCCTGTTCCGCATGCATTTTTCTCAGGGCGTCGGTTACCCGTTTCTGCGTCTCGTTCAGCTTGATGTATGCCTCCCTGATGGACGCTTCCACAGAAGAGATCTCCTTGCCGGAGGTTAGGGAAAGTAGCCGGGAGGAAAGTGCGTTTATGTAGATCCCCTGGGCGACCAGTCGGGCGTTATAGCAATCTGTTGTTGAGGAAATCTTGAGACCGCATGAAGATCATCAACCAAAGTGGCTAAATTTTACGGGGAGGAGTCGATGCGGGAGTTGAAACGGGAGTTATGCCGGGAGGAGAGGAAGCAAGAAGACGCTCAGGGGTGGCGAACCACCCCTGAGTTTTTCATCTACGCGGTTACTGTTTGCAGATTTTTTCCTTCTTTCGCAGCAGCGCCGCTCCCGCCAAGCCGAGGCCGAGCAGGGCAAAGGTGGATGGTTCGGGAACCGCCGACGTGCTGACCAGAGAGGAGCCGCCGATCTCTTTGGGAAAGAGCGTAAACTGAGTGCTGTTGTCGCTGTTGTAATCCAGGAGAAAGGCAAAACCATTGGGATCGATGGTAAGCACCGGAGCTGATGCGGCATCGAACATTCCGAACCCGAAGCTGCTCCCCGACCCCACAGGGGCATCAATGGTAAAGGAGAGGTGGCTACCGAAGGTCACTGCCTGAAAATAGTCATTCACCTGGGCCTGGTTGGTGAAGGTGACCGGCCCGGCCAAAGTCCCGGTGACACCCCCAATCCGGTCCACAGCGCCCAGCGTTCCGCCGTAAGAGTTGAAATTGAGGAGTGTGGCTGAGGCATTTTGAGAATCATTGCCGGGATTAAATTGAAAGTCGACATACCCGGATTGACCCAGGAGCTCTCCCGTGTTGACCCAGACGTTGTACGCACCCGAAGCTGCGGTGGCTGCCTGAACGGCAAAGAGTACGAGAGCGGTGACCAGCGTAAGCAGGCTAAAATGTTTCATGGCAGGAACTCCTTACTGGGCCTGGAAGGTAACCGGCGTGAATTTGATGAGTGCTTTGGCCGGGTTGGTGAATGTGAGCGGCGTGATTATGGAATGACCCGGGTCCAGGGTGGTGGTCAGGTCGAGGTGCGGATAGCCGTTGTAGAGGCCTGAGGCGTTGTCCAGGGTGACCCCCGCGGTCAGTCCGTTGAACTGGATGACGAATGGGCCGGTGAGCGGCGTCGTTCCGCTGTTGGTGAGAGTCAGAGTGCCGTTGAACTTGTTCGTGACGCGGCTGTAGAGAAAACCGGTGGTAGCGACCTTCACCGATGATGAAATATCGGTGAGGGCGAAGGGGGCGGCCGCGAAGTCGCCGGCATGGTTCACCACGGCCCAGACCGTGTTGGTGGCCGTGTCGATACCGTAGGTTCCGAGAGCGTAGCCGGAGTTCCAGGCCCCCTTGACGAAATGCATGGCGCCGCCGTTGTTTTTCGCCACGGCATTAACCCATCGTCCGTCGTCGGTACGTACGGCCAGACCGAATTCTCCGCTCACTGCCTGACCGACGGTGGTGCCGGCGGGATCATAGGTCAGGGAAAGGGCATAGGTATCGGTGACGGTGGTGTCGGGAACGACGTACTTGTAATGGTTGTTAGCATTGCTGAGATCGGTAAGGTTGGTGGCCAGGTTATCCGCCATCCCCCAGAGGGTAAAGATGTCGCCGGCGGTCTCGTCTTTCTTGGGTGACCAGCCGGTGTTGACGGATTTAGTCAGGGGGCGATTGTTGTAGTCTTTGGCGCTGCTGCCGTTGGTGCCGCTGAGAATGGCAGCGGTGGTCCCCACATAGCCGGTTTCACCATTAACGACAGCCTTGGCGGTACTGTCGGTGAGGAGATAGCTCCCCCCCTGGGGTACGAGAACTTCCTTGCCGTTCAGGCTGTAGCCGAAGGTGTCATGCCTGGTAAACGATACGGGATCAAGATAGTTGGTCGTGGGGGTATTGCCTGCATAAGGAATAATATCATAGGTCAGGTCGCAGTCGCCGTTACAGCCGTTGGGCATGGCGTAATGATCAACGGTAACCTTGGGACCGTCAACCGTGAAGATGTAGTAGCCGACGGTGAAGAGCTCTTGGGCGATCTGGTTCTCCCGGGAACGCCAACTCTGGGCGGCGAGGGCGGCGTTGGTGGGGGGGATGTAAAACTTGTAGCTGTTGGAGGCGCCGATGATGTTTTGTACCTTGGAAAGTCCGTCCGGGCTGGAAACGACGGCGCGGTTGTGCATATGATCGTGCCCCCCCATATGGTAGCGGACACCATTACCCTGGAGGTAGCTCATATAGGAGTTCGTCAAGGGCCAGGTGGTGGCGGTGGCGGTATCGGGATTGGTGCTGTTGAAGAGATTGTCGTTATGGTTCTCGGTAATCAGCCCTTTGTGGGCAAAGGTAAAGGCGTGGCTGTTGGCCGGTTTGGAGGAAAGCTTTCCGCCGATCCAATTGATATCAGTGCTGTTAAGGTTGGAGTGAGCCGTGCCTGACGGTGCGGTGAACTGGTCGATGATGACGAACCGGGCGTTACTGTTATCGAAAGAGTAGGTAAGCCCTTCATAACCCGGTTCGGCTGCAAAGTTGGTACCGACGGTGAAAGGAGTGTTGCTGTTGCTCTGGGTGCCGTAGATGGTGGTTGCCACCATGTTGGGAGTCTGGTTATTTACCCCGGTCTGGGTCTGGGGAAAGATTTGCTGGAACCTGACCGCTCCGGCCGCCGATGATTCGTGATTGCCGCGCAGCGGATAGAAGCCGATGCCGGCGTTGTAAAGATCCTGGGCAAAGGTGGCCCGGACATCCATATTGATATTATTGGTCCCGACGGTGTCGTCCAGATCTCCCACCTGCACGACGAATTTGACCCCCTGGTTGATGAATTCGGTATTCAGATGCCTGATGACGTTGACGGCAACATTGGGATTTTTCCCGTCAGGAGAGGTCGGCCACTGGGTATCGGACATGACGCCGAACTTCCACGGTTTCGCGGGAATGGTGAACGAGTCGAAGCTGGAGACCGGAGAGCTGTCGCTTGCCGGGTTGTCCAGGAACTTCATTTCCGAGCTGACGGAGCCGTCGTCGTTTACGGTAATGACGGCATAACCGAAACGGGCGTTACCGGCGGCGCCCCCGGCGTAGCTCTTGACGGCAAGCTTCGGATCAGCCAGATAGCCGGGGTCACCCGGAACGAGAGTCGGATTGTCCTGTGGCGCGCCGCCGGTGCCGATGATCATCTCCTGAAAGTTATACCCTTTTTCCGTAATCCGCTGGTAGCTGTGCACATGGCCGGAGAAATAGAGGTCGGCGCCGCCGTTATTCAAGTCATCCGCCAGAGTGACGGGGCCCAGTTCACTGGACTTGTAGTTCCAAAGCGGCTGATGGGCGAACACGAACTTGTGCTGAGCCTGTTTGGCCAATTGCGCGTTCAGGAAGGCCCGGTCAACGCCCGTGGCCCCTGCTGCGCCGTTGGGGTATTCGTCCAGCCCCACAAAGAGCGACCCTTTATGGGTGAAGGAGTAGGTCAGTCCGGTCTGAGCCGGGTCCTGGATGATCGGATTCACCCCGGGAGTAGTAATGTTGCCGTTCCAGATCCCCACACCGTTACCGGCATCATGATTCCCCCGGACGAAATAGACCGGGACGCCGGCATCGGTGACCGGTTTCATCTGATTATTCCACTCCTGGATATCCGTGGCAAACTGGGTATCGGTCAGGGCAGGTTTCTTCCCCCTGACGAGGTCGCCGGGATAGAGCACGAAATCAAGCCCCGACTCCCGGGACAGAGCCTTGGCTACCTTGGCAAAGTACGGTGAAATGCCGTAGGTGGCGTCATAGTACGCCGGTAGACCGTCCGTGGAATAGCTGGCGCGGCTGTCGCATAACACGGCGAACTTCCAGGGTGTAGCCGACGCGGTTGCGGCGGCTGCCAGAGTGAGCAGCAACGTCGCCCACAGGGTAGTACGGTAGTGTTGATTCATCGGTACTGTTCCTCCTGTAACGGTTTGAGAGATTCCTGCCGAACATTTTTCCGGATTCTACGAGAGAGTAAAGAGCAGCCTCCTTGGGAGAATTGGCTCCGCAGTACCCTGGGGAAGAGTCGACCGGCTGACTGTCGGCTGAGACTTTTCCCGAGTGCGGTTCTACGAGACCGGTTGGAATCATACAGATGAATTGTTGAGGGGAGTTTACGGCATCATGCAGGTTGTGCAAAAAGTGATGGCAGAGTCGCTTGACGGAAAATTTCAGGGATCTTGAACAGAAACGACGGCATCACCCCGTCCCATCGGCATGAACATGAAAGGAGAGGTACGCCCCGGTGACGCTGCTCCGTCCGGTGTAGAGAAATATGATCAGCCACAATCCCTGGAGTGCCAAGAGTAAAACGGGAGTCCAGAGCGAGGAAAGACCGGCGGCGATGTCGCTGGTGAGGCCGACCGTTGCCGGGGTAACCGCGACCATGAGAGCGGCTCCGGCTACCCCGATCCCGCCCATGATCTGATAGGCGCTGAAAGTACCTTCACCACGGTAGTCGGCGCGGAACTGCTCGGAGATGACCCGCCACCCCTGGGTGATGGTGAGTGTGATGAGGGCCGCGCCGGCAAACCGGAGCGTGAGAAACAGATAAAAACCGGTGAGTCCTGTTATGAGATAGATCACCGAGGTCACCGCCTGGATCGGCAGTAACGGAATCCCTTCCAGATTTCCGGCGTAGACCGCCTTGCGGGTGGCGCCATGGAAGACGAAAGTCCGGTATCCGAAGAGCCGCCGGATAATCGGTGCACAGTGGTAAAGCGGTTTACCGTAACAGCAGCCGAAGCTGATGCAGGCAAGCCGGCCGATCCCCTCGCCGAAGGCATACGCCACCGCCAATGCCGCCAATGCCGGAACGAAAGGGATTGAAACGCCGGTGGCGGGGGATATGGTGGTATTGAGGACAAAAATCAGAGGATAGAGAAGCAGCAGTCCGGCAAAGGCGGCGCCGCCGACGGTAAAGGTATGGGCCTTTTTTTCCACCAGCAGAGCGATAACTCTGGATGCCGGTACGCAGACCAGCAGCATCCCGCCTGTGAGGGTTGCCGACTGGAAGACCGGGATGCCGACAGCCCCCATGAGCGCCAGAAAAACAGTGGCGGCGACCAGATAGGCGGTGGCGCTCAACGCCCCGTACCAGGTGAAATTGACTCCCCGCCAAATCCCCCCCTCCCCTTTCTCCACAGGCGCCGCGGCGATGATCTGCCAACGCTCCCCAGGGAGGACGGTAACTCCCCAGGCAACCAGAACCGCGCACCCCACTCCCAGCGCCAGGGTAATGACGATATTACTCATGAAATACTCCTATTCTCCTCTGGTAATGACTGATCCGCCCCATCGGGCCGGGCGATAATGGAACGGACCCTGACCTCGGTCTCTGCCAGGGGGAGTCCGAAACCCAAGGTGAAGCGGCTCTGTACCTCGGACCGTCTCTGGTTCAGCAGAAGGTCATCGCTGAACCGGACCCGTCCTTTCTGGAAGAGCAGAATGGTCGTGCTGCTCCCGGGTCTGAAGAGACTCTTGGGGAGCCCTTTCCTCAGCATCATTCCCGCCACCACCGGCCGGGGGGCCTCATACCCCTCTTCACTATAACACTGGTCAACCGCGCCGATCATGAGCGCCGCAACCTCTATCATCGCCACCAGACCAACCCGTGAACCTCCGGGAAAGTCGGTATCGATGATGGTCACCGTTCTCCGGTTCCGGGAATAGGGGGTCACCACCTCCACCACAGCCAGAGGGTTACAGGAGTTGTACTCTCCGGCCAGTTCGTAGATATCCGCGACCCGGCCCGCCACCGGGGTATGATTGTAGTGGTAGAGCTCCGGGGTAAGCCGGCATACGGCCACATCGCCGTTCCGGAAGGCGGAGATCCATAATCCCCTCCCCAGGAGCTCATCCAGGGTAAAGAGCTTTCCTTTCAGGAAGAACGCCGACTGCACGGCGCAGGAGCCGATGATGAGCCGGGCATCGGCAGGAGATACGATGGCGTCGGGCTCCTCGGGCAGGGGGCGACACTCTTCATAGCGAATCTTGCGCTGGAAGATACTACGGGGGGTGGTGAAGCTCTCCGGTGGATCAAGACATTCGCCTGGATCAATTCCTGCCCGTTCGAGAAATTGAGAACCTCCGGTCACTCTTCCTCCGAGAAAAGAATCATAGTTAACGAACCCCAGGAGAGCGGTCACCCTGCCGCCGACCACGGTGCGAAACAGGTTCGGCGCCCGCTCCCGCACCTCGCAGTAGAGGAAGCGGATGACCCGATCCCAGTAGAGGCGCTCATCCAGCAGCTCGCCGGTGTCACGCCGCAGGTATTGATGGGGTGTCGCTACTCGTCCGGTCACAGGCTTACTCCGCAACGTATTGATGGGGTGTCGTTACTCTGGTCACAGGCATACTCCGTGATCGTTGTGATGGACAAGGATGAGGAGCAGGTGAATCAGGGCGCGCAGCTCCTCTTCATCAAGCTGGTCGGTGAGAATCCGAGGCCGCAGGGAGGTGAAGAACTCCAGCGCCCCCTTCTCTCCCACTACCTGTCGCAATGCCTCGCGGGTCCCTGAGCCCCACTGAACCCGGCTCCGGTCAAGCTGCCGCAACTCCTTCTCCAGCTGGACGAGCCCCTCTTCCATGTGACGTTTACGGAGGGTATCCCGATAGTAGCGCTCCGCGGCAAGGTTGAACTCCGTTCCGGTGAGGTCCAGCGGAGTCCGGACTCCGGCTTCACCACAGATCCCGGTGGTCAGACGGTTGACGGTGGCGTACTCCCCCGGTGAGACAAGCCTCGCCTCCAGGTCGGCCATGGTCTCCCCAAGGCTCAGGTTCTCAATGAGATCGGCGCCGTCGTTGCGGATCACGGCCAGCAGGGCAAGGCGATACGCCTCCGTGGGGACCCGAAGATAGCCGGGATAACGTCGGCTGCTCCGGACCCCCGCTGTCTTTTTAACCACCGCCATGAGTACGGAGTTCCGGCTGTCGTTGCGCACATAGAAGGTAGGGATTCCGGCAGCCACGGCAAAGACGATTTGACGCCGCTCGCTTTCGATGAAAGGGTCATCGGGGATCGCCTCGTGAGTGATGGAGCCGGTGGCGATATACTGAAGCGCCAGGCTGGTGAGCAGGTTTTGCACCCCGGCGGCGCCGGCCAGATCAGAGGTAAGGCTTTCGAAGAGGCTGTAATGGCGCCCCTCGAAACCGGAAAAACCCATGACCCGATGCTCTCGGAGCTTGCAGAACTGATAAAGCGCCATCCGCCGATCAAAGACTCCCAGATCCGCCAGGTCATGCTTGAGGCGTTCGGAGTTTCCCGGCGTGCCGTCCAGGGCCGGACTTCTCTGGGTGCTCATGAGCGCAACCATGTAATCGATGAGCCGGAAGTCGGTGACGAAATCCCCCTTCAAACCAAAGGCCATGCTCACTCCCCGATCCAGCCAGGCGGGACCGAAGGGGGTCAGCGGCTGGCCGAAGAGCCGTATGGACGCCTTTTTCCGCCAGCGCCGCCAGAACATCCGGAGATGCGTGTAGTCCAGTTCATGGGGAAGGTAGCCCAGGACCTTCTCCGGATGGAAATCGGCAAAGTCCAGTCGGTACGGGGCGGCGCTGTAGCTCCCCACAAAGAGCGGGAGGAACTGTTCCATGATCTTGAGGACCAGATCCCCCACATATTTCTCACACCGGGCTGCCTCTCCCCCCGCTCCCCGGTGGCGTTCCCCCAGCATGCGGCTGCCAAGACTCAGGTGAGTGCCGTTATTTGCCAGGCTGATGGTGGAGGTGCTGGGGAGGACAATGAGATTATGGCGCAGGATGCCGGCCTCCCGGAGCTTGGCCACGGCATTGAGCTGGCTCCGACTGAGAATTTCATGACAGAGATGCATATACGAATGCTTCTCCTCCCCCTTGTCCCACCCCGACAGGCAGGGGTTCATGAAAAGTTCACGATAGAAGGAGTCGGAGATCACGCTGTTGAGGCTCCGCTGCCGAACCGGCGGATGAGGAGAAAAGAAGACTCGTGCCTCCTGCCCCATCGCCTTCAGCCGGAAGGCCTGGTTAGCATAAGAGACGAGAAGTTGGGTCATGAGATACCGCAGTGTCGTTTCCCGGGCGATCTGGGGGCCGACGGTAGTACCGGCCTCACTGGTCATGACCTGGAAGGAGTGGGTCTCCGGAGAGGTATTGTCGCTGAGGAAGTGGTCCATGAGCCGGTCGGCAACCGAGCAGAGAAGCGGATGAAGGTCATGCGGCTCTTCGGTAACTTGAGCAAGAGTCAGACGGAGCAGATAGCTCAGGGGAATCCGGAGCCACTCTTCGCCACCTTCGGAAAAGATGAAGCGGTCAAGGTCGCTGCGGTACCCGGTTTCAGGATTACTCCGCTGGAGGCGCAGGTCCCGATCCAGCAGTTCGGCGCCCCTGCCGCCGAGGTGACGCCGGGGAAAACGGACCCAACTGTTATCCCACACCTGCTCGGTATTGGAGCCCAGGTACTTTTCCAGATCGGTGACCGCCCGCCGCGGCAGATCTCCCGCAGCGGCCCGACGGAAGATATTGGCGAAATAGTTGGACTGTTCGATCATGAGCGGCAGATCCACACTCTCCCGACTGCCGAGAACCACGGCCTGGAGCTCGGTCTCCGAACCGACCGTACTGTCACCGGCGGAGAACGGAAGACGCCCCGGCAACAGACCGGGCGGTACCCCCTCCACCCCCAGGTAGCTTCTGACCTCGGATATGGTTGGAGATGTCATCAAGGGAGTTACGGAGTGCCGAACCGTTATCGGGGGTGCAAAGCCATGTCTGATCATGCCCCCATAAGTATCACTCTGTTATGGGAACGACCTTGAGAGGAGGTTGAGGATCGGTAAATATTTCCTTTCCTCGAATTTCACACAATCTTTACCTCTCATCCATACAATCTCGGTTTTGTTCCCGTACCCTTCGCACAGCTTCACCATGAAAACGGTGTCAAGGAGGCTCAACGTGATTTACTACAAGAACAGCCCGGTGGTGAGATCAACCGAACGATTCATGAAATCAGAGCTTCGCATCCTGTCAGGCGCTGAGGTCGATCAACTTGTCAGAGAGAGAAAAGTCACCCCCATCAACGAAATACGGTATTCCAAGAACTGCAGCAGAATCAGCAGACCGAAAAACTGGGTGGATTACGTCCGGTAACAGTTGGACCGGAAAAAAGGAGATCAGTCATGCGTGAATCAAGCTTTGAAGATTACGTGATTTTACATGCTCGCGGCGTTGAGCCGTGCAGCAGCCTGGAGCCGTTCATGGGATTGGACCCTGACGGTTTTTATGGAGAGTCATCCCTGTCGGAACCGTACTGCCGACGAGTCAACGGAGAAGACGAGTAGAAGAATTCAGATAGCGAAAGTGGCCCGGTGACGGGTGACGGTGGCATTTTTACACAACTGCAACAATTCTTTCATACAAATCAAGAATTTACCTGATATAATGAGCACCCGAATTTCACCGGGCACTCTAGTTATGAGCTCTCCCTCTTGATATTCCCTCCGTCCAGGAAACGTTTTTTCGTGAGGTCTGACCGATGCCGCAGCTCCCTACCCCTTATTACCTCATCGATGAAACCTCGCTGAAAAAAAATCTCGAAATCATCCGGGAAGTTCGTGAAAAAACCGGCGCCAAGTCGGTCCTGGCTCTGAAATGTTTTTCAACCTGGTGCGTGTTCGATCTCATGCGTCAGTATCTGGACGGCACCACCAGCAGTTCGCTCTTCGAAGCGCGTCTGGGGCGCGAGAAATTCGGCAAGGAGGTGCATGCCTACAGCGTGGCGTATTCCTCCCAGGAGATCGAGGCGGTCAGTTTGATTGCCGACAAGGTGATCTTCAATTCCGTTTCCCAGTTAAACCTGTTCCATGACCGCGTCCAAGGTCTGAACGTGGGGCTGCGGGTCAATCCCGGCATCAGTTATTCCCACTATGATCTGGCAGACCCGGCACGCCGCTATTCGCGGCTGGGGGTAACCGGCGACCGGGAACTCTCTGCGGCGGCAAACCTGATCAACGGGTTGATGTTCCATTTCAACTGCGAAAACGACGACGTGGAAAACCTGGCCCTCACCATGGCACAGATCGGCGTCAAGTACTCGTCCCTGTTACGAAAAATGGAATGGGTCAGTCTGGGAGGCGGCATATCCTTTACCAAGGAGGGATATCCGCTGGAGCGGTTCTGCCACCTCTTGAAGGAGTTCTCGGAACGGTACGACGTGCAGCTCTATCTGGAGCCGGGAGAGGCAGCCATCAGCGGCAGCACCCAGCTGGTAACCACGGTGCTGGACCTGGTGCATAACGAGGTGGATATCGCCATCGTCGACGCCTCGGTGGAGGCGCATCTGCTGGACCACCTGATCTACCGAACCAACCCCGGGCTTGCCTCCCCCGGTCCCGGAACCCACAAGGTGATGGTCGCCGGACGGTCATGCCTGGCAGGCGATATCTTCGGCAGTTACGAACTGGAGCGGGAACTGAAGGTGGGGAATGAGGTGCGCATCGCCGATACGGCGGGATACACCATGGTGAAGAAAAACTGGTTCAACGGCGTGCCGATGCCTTCCATCGCCGTACGGAGGCTGGACGGCAGGGTGGAAACGGTACGCAGTTTCGGCTACGAAGATTATCTCAGCAGTCTATCATAAGGAGAAAGGCTTACCATGGACAAAAAGAACGTACTGATTATCGGAGCCGGCGGCGTGGCCCACGTTGCGGCCCACAAGGCGGCCATGAACAACGATGTCCTGGGAGACATCTGCATCGCCTCACGGACGCTGAACAAATGTGACGCCATCATCGAAAGCATCACCCGCAAGGGTCATCTCAAGGATACGAACCGCCGTCTCTATTCGGCCCAGCTGGATGCGCTGGATATCCCGGCCACCGTGGAGTTGATCAGGAATACCAACTCCGGCATCGTCATCAATCTCGGGGCAGCCTTCATCAACATGTCGGTACTGGAGGCATGCATCGAGACCAGTGCGGCGTACATCGATACCGCCATCCATGAGGACCCGGACAAGGTCTGTGAAGAGCCCCCCTGGTATGCCAACTACGAATGGCAGAGAAAAGAGCGCTGCGCTGAAAAAGGGGTGACCGCCATCCTGGGCGCCGGCTTTGATCCCGGCGTGGTCAACGCCTACTGCGCCCTGGCGGTAAAAAAATACTTCGACACCATCGACACCATCGACATCCTTGATGTGAACGCAGGGAGTCATGGCCGCTATTTTTCCACCAACTTCGACCCGGAGATCAATTTCCGGGAGTTTGTCAAGGTCTGGACCTGGATCGATCGTCAGTGGAAGGAGTACCCCACTCACTCGGTGAAACGGGTCTACGACTTCCCCGTGGTGGGCAAACAACCGATTTATCTGAACGGACATGATGAACTCCACTCTCTGTTCAAAAATATCGACGCCAACAGCATCCGTTTCTGGATGGGTTTCGGTGATCACTACATTAACGTCTTCACCGTACTCCGCACCCTCGGTTTTCTCTCGCACCTGCCGGTAACCCTCACCACCGGCCAGGAGGTCGTGCCGTTAAAAGTCGTCAAGGCGCTCCTCCCCGATCCCATGACCCTTGCCCCCGGCTACACGGGGAATACCTGCATCGGCAACTTCGTCAAGGGGGTGAAGGACGGCAAGAAGCGCGAGGTGCTGATCTACCAGGTCTTGGACCATAAACAGTGCTACGAAGAGGTCGAATCCCAGGGGATCAGCTACACCGCCGGTGTCCCCCCGGTGGCGGCGGCCATGCTGGTCGCCACGGGAGAATGGGATGCCAAGAGGATGGTCAATGTGGAGGAGCTCGACCCTGAGCCGTTCATCGAAATTCTCGACCGGATCGGCCTTCCGACTCAGGTACTGGAAATCAAGCCCGACAGCAAGCGTTCCTTCGACGGTACGGTGGGGGAGCTGGAAGAAGAGCTTGCCGCATCCACGGCCACGGTCACGGTTTCCGCGGCAAATCCCATGATCGCCCTTGCCCCGGCCAAGGGGGGCAAATCAAAGCATGGTAAAAATAAATCCGAGTCGGAAAAAGAAAAAAAGGCGCGGAAGAAAAAAGGAAAATAAACGGAATCTCAGGTAATTAACCGGCAGAGAACAGTCCCCTTCCGGAGACTCTTCTCTGCCGGACGCCTTGAAGAGCAGATAACCCCATTTCCACCTGGAAGACGACAACATCGGTCCGTTACAACGGCTCGAATATCCGGGCTTGAATATCCTCCGGAATCCCATGCCGGGTGTCGCTGGCCGAAATATCGACAAAACCCTCGTCGTACCAGCTTCTCAGCGCAATTTCTCCCGGAAAATAACCGTAAAAACCAACATAAGTTGTATCTGCGCAGATATAAGTTTACAACAGATCATGAGTTCGTACTGGAGGGGGTGGTGCAGAATATGACATCTGAACGGTTGATACTCCCTGTCGGCGTTGGGGCTGAGTTTCTGCTGGATGAGTGGAGTTGTGAGATCCGGCAACAGGAATCACGACTCCTGACATTCTGGGATACGTTTGAATGGGGAGTATGGTTCAGCGGGCACCTCCTCTATAGTTGCGAGGGGGTGTATCACCTCTGCACCCGGGAGGAGGGATGGCCGGGGATAGAACTCTGCGAAGAAAAGAGCGTGGGAAGAAGGCGTTTTTGGAATGAGTTCGCAACACCGGAAATGCGGGCGAAGCTTGAGGGGATGCTCGGTCTGAGAGGGCTTGCTCCCGTGGTTGAGGGGACCTTCCGTCGGCGTCAGGATGATCTTCGCAACGGAGTGGGAAAGATCGTCTGCCGGCTGGAGTGGTTAATCGTTTCCCTGGGTAAACAGCAGGAGGAGTTGCTGCACTCCTGCAGGGTGATCCCCCTGCTCGGCTACGAAGCGGAGGCCGACCGTCTGGAAGCGTATCTCTTCCAGGCAGGAGCAAAGATTTCCGGAGAAGGCCCCTTGGAACTGCTGCTGCGACAGAGTGACCGGATACCCCGGGAGTACACCCTGCGTCCCCCCTTCGGCCTGAAGAGCGAAACTCCGGCCCGCGAAGCCGTGGGGCGTGTCGTACGGAGCATGCTGGAGATAGCAACCGGCACCGTACCGGGGATACTCAGCGATCTGGACACGGAATTTCTCCACGACTACCGGATCTGCCTTCGGAAAATTCGCTCGGTGCTGACTCTGGTGAAAGAGGTCTACCCGGCAGAGGAAACCCTGCGGATGCGGCAGATCCTCGGAGATCTTGCTCGACAGACAAACCGGCTGCGTGATCTGGATGTCTACCTCCTGGCGCGTGATGAGTACCTTGAGCTGCTCCCCCCCGGACTTCGTCCGGCGCTGGATGAGATGTTTGATGATTTTTCGGCGGAGAGAGGGATTGAAGTGCGACGAGTGATCTCGAAACTGCGAGCACACTCCTGGAGCCGGCTCATGGGCGAGATTGAGGAGTGCTTTTCCCCGAAGAACCCTCACCCCCCTTCACCGGCCTCCGCTCTCCCCGTGGGACCACTGGTTTTTCGGTGTATCTACAAACGGTACCGCAAGATCCGTGTAATCGCTACGGAGATCGGTGTGGAGTCGTCCGACGATGCGGTGCACCAGCTTCGCATTCAGTGCAAGAAACTGCGCTATCTCATGGAATTCTTCGCCGAACTCATCCCCCGTGAAGAGGTGACTGCGCTGCAGAAATTGCTGCGCCGCCTGCAGAGTCGACTGGGGGAGTTCAACGATGCCTCGGTGCAACAACAATCCCTGCTGAACTATTGGGAAGAGAAAAAATCCGGAAGTGATGTCGCGTTGGGGCTGGGAGGGCTGGTCTCCATCCTCTACCACCGGCAGCAACAGGTCCGCAGCCTCATTCTGCAGGCGGTGAAAGAGTTCTGCGATGATGCCACTGCCGCATCCTTCAAAAAAGTCTTCAAACAGCCGCTTTCCGTTCTCACAACAACTCCCCCGAGGTCTAGTCAGTCATGAAAATCATTTCGTCCTACAGCATCAAGGGTGGCGTGGGAAAGACGGCTCTTTCAGTTAATTTGGCATACGCGCTCCGGGAAGCAGGGCGGCGAACCCTCCTGCTGGACCTGGACCCGCAGGGGGCCGCCTCCTTTTATTTTCGTCTGGAGAGCGCCAAGAAGTTCAAAATGCGTGACGCCAACTCCATGGCCGAGGGACTCCGGAAAAATATCCGGGAATCCGACTTTCCGGGACTGGATGTCATCCCCTCGAACTTGGAGTACCGGCGCCTGGATATTTTGCTGGACGGCATGACGAAGCGCCGGAAGCAGCTCAGGAGCATCTTGGAAGAGTTCAAGCCCGATTACGACGTGATCCTCATGGACTGCCCACCCAACATCACCCTTCTCTCGGAAAACGTATTCCGGGCGTCGGACGTAATCCTGGTCCCCGTCATTCCCACCGTGCTTTCGCGCAGGACTCTGGAGCAGCTGACCGGTTTTTTCACCGACGAGGAGCTTCCCGGCGACATGCTCCGCCCGTTTTTTTCCATGGCGCAGAAGAGGAGTAAAATGCACCGGGAGATCATGGCCGACCTTCCAACGGCGCATCCCGGTTTTTTGAAGACGGTGATCCCGTTTTCCGCGGACGTTGAAAAGATGGGGCTGCACCGGATGCCGCTCCCGGCCTATTCTCCAACCTGTGCGGCGGCCGTGGCCTACCGTGCGCTCTGCGCCGAGATCCTTTCCCAGCCGAGCCTGCGACCATGATCGAAATCGAGCGGAAGTTCCTGCTGAAATCGCTGCCGGACAACATGCACGGCGAAACGGAGATCATGCAGGGGTACCTGGCCCATGACGACCAGATGGAGGTGCGTATCCGACAGAAGGGAAATCTCCATTTCCTCACGGTGAAAGAGGGGCGGGGACTCATGCGGCGGGAGAGTGAGATCGAGATTTCGCCCCAGCAGTTTCATACGCTCTGGCCATCCACCAACGGGCGTCGGCTGGAAAAAGTCCGTTCACTGCTCAATCATGGCCGGTACTTGGTGGAGGTGGACCGCTACCAGGGAGATCTGGAACCGCTCCTCGTGGCGGAGGTGGAATTTTCCTCGGTGGCGGAAAGCGAGCAGTTCGATAAACCGGACTATTTCGGGGAAGAAGTCACAGAGGTGGATGCCTATAAAAATCGCTCGCTGGCACTCCACGGGATACCCGATGGACCGGCTCTGGAGTATCAGATCGGAGCACTCCCCTATCTGTTTCGCGGTGGAAATCTGCACCTGGTGATCGTGATGAATTCTTCCCAGACCCGGTGGATTATCCCCAAAGGGCAGCCGGAAACGGGCATGCCCCGACAGGACGTGGCGGTCATGGAGGCCATGGAGGAAGCCGGGGTCATCGGGAGCTGCCTGCCCGCTCTTCGTCTCCCCTGCCGCCGCAAGGGGGAGAAGCTGCTCTACATTTATCCGCTGAAAGTATCCACCGTGCTGAAAAAATGGCCGGAGATGGAGTGGCGCAAACGGGCGGTACTCCCCGCGGCCAAGGCGCTGAAAATGATCAGCGACCCCGAACTATCGGACTGCATTCAACGTTTGACCTCCCGCCTCCTCGCCTGAATGCAGCATCCTCCTGGCGAACTCAAAATCAACGGTTGATGTGGATAACCTTAGCCGGCGGGAAACCGTTAAACCAGGTGGCTGACGCCCCGCTGTAAGCGCCGATATTTCTGCTGTAGAGAAGATCGCCCCGCTCCAGGTTGTAGGGAAGCTCTTCCGACATGGAGATGACGTCGAGAGCGTCACAGGTGGGACCGAACACCGTACAGATCTGGGTGGGCCCTTCCTTGAACGATTCAAGGTGGTACTGACAGTGATCGAAGATGATCCCGGAAAAGGTGTGGTAGACTCCGTCATCGATGTAATAGCAGAGCTTGCCGTCCCGTACCGCCTTGCCGATGATCTTCGACACGGACGTCCCTGCGGTGGCCACCATGAATCGCCCCGGCTCCGCCAGGATCTCGATCTCCGGGGGAAAGAGCCGGTCCAGTTCGGCATTGATTCTCTTTGCCAGTTCACTGAAAGGCCTTACGGAAGCATCGTAGGGGGCAGGAAACCCGCCGCCGATATCCAGCAGAAACATCTTGTCGTAGCCGCGGTCCCGGGCCTCCCTGAAGATCATGGACGCCAGATTGATAGCCTGCACGAAGTTCTCGAAATTGGTGGTCTGACTTCCCACATGAAAGCTTAACCCCTCCACGGTCAGCCCCTCTTTTTCAGCCTCCAGGATCAGGTCCACCGCCTCTCCCGGCCCCGCGCCGAATTTGGATGAGAGTTCCACCATGGCCCCGGTGTTGGGAACCCGCAGACGCAACGCCAACCCCGAATGAGGCGCGAACTGCCGTATCTTAATGATCTCCTCGCGGTTATCGAAGGTCACCAGCGGCTTGTAGCGGTCAAGCTCCTGCAGCGTCTCCTCGGCCTTGATGGGGTTCGCATAGATGATCTTGTCCCAGATCCACTGCTGGCGCTTCTGCTCCGGAAAATCCTTGATCATGTCATGGACCACCATGAATTCGGGGAGAGAGGCCACATCAAAACTTGCTCCGGCATCGAACAGGGTTTTGACTATGGCCGGATCGGGATTGGCCTTCACCGCGTAATAGGCCTGGACCCGGGGGAGATAGTGCTTGAACGTGGCATAATTGTGGCGTAATTCATCATGATCCATGATGAACAGGGGAGTTCCGTGGATCCCGGCAAGCTGCTGCAACTCATCTGCGGATATCATGTAACACTCCTTGATAGTTATATTTTGACAACTGCCCTGATTATCTCCATCTCCCACGGTTTGGAATTCCAGGAGAGCTCCGGATAGAGAGCTTTCTCAAGACGCAGATAGGTGCCGTCAACCCCCAGGGGAGCCCACCAGCATTCGCTTCCCCGCTCCGGCATCTCACTGAAAAGGTACAGGTCGTTATTCTTGTCTCTGGCAAGGTACATGACATTTCTCCCCGGACCGTATCCTTGTACGGTCCCCGTGTGGCACGGACTGTTGATCGGCGCGTTATCAGCCGAGTGAAAGGTTGCTATTTCGCCAGGAAGTCGATGACATAGAGCACGATTTCCAGCGCGATCAGGATGATGATGATCCACTCCAGACGAGTAGAACGCTGGGCGTGGCTCAATCCGGTAAAGACTTCGGTGATGTCCATAAGTGTTTCGGATTTGGTCTTGATCTCGTGGTAGCGCTGACTCAGTTCGAACAGGTTAGCCATGCGACCGTAAAGATGATCCAGCTCTTCGTTGTCCCAGGTAATGTCGGGTTTATCCAGGACCATGATATGGGCAATGGATTTGTATTTGAAATTGAGGATGGAGGAGGCCAACCGAGCCAGCTTGCGATCCGGAATGGCCAACTTGCCCCGTTCCAGCAGCTGAATGACACCCTCCATCTCGTCCAGCAGCAGGTCGACCTGCTCCTCGATCCGTTCCAGCGCCACCGATTTGGCGATGACGAAGCTGATGATATTGACGCAGGCGGGAAAATAGCGCGGCATCACGGCATTTTCATTGGTAATCTTCAGCTCGGAGCCGTTGCCGGTTTTCAGGGTATAAGTGTCCCGGTACTTCGTCACATGAACGGAGCGGAACACCTCTGCAAAACGCGCCATCCGATCACAGAACGACAGAATGAGCGCATCGGAACAGTTGATAAAGATCAGCGACCCGAAATAATAGAGGTGGCACTGGCTGATTCCGGAGCTCTTCACGGTGAGAAGGGCGCCGTCTTCCGGGTTCAGCAGCATCGGCTCTTCCCATCGATACCGTTGCCCCAACCCCATGGCCGCGGCAAGCCGATTGAGATCGAGTTCTCCGCTCAGGGCAATGGCCACGAAATGGTCCTGCGTCATACATCTCCTCGGTGGTCGGTTATCTTACGTGATCCATGGCCCGCACCGAATAGCCCCCCTTACGGGAAGTCCCATCCTGCCGGGCAATCCGTACTCCGACCTTGTCGGGTGCAATCCAGCGGGTGCCCCCCTTGTTCTTGTCATGAAACTCCACAACTCGGAAAAGTTCGGTGGCGCCGTTCACAGTGAGCCGTTCCGTCCTTACCCAGCGATAACTTCGCGTGACCACCTCGCAGGTTTCCAGATCCAGCAACCGGACCGTCAGCAGTTCCCCTTCACCCCTGATCCGGAGTTCCGGGCAGTCCATGGTGGTGAAGTCGTAGCTCTCCCGGGGGAAGGTGAAGGTACGACGTGTGCCGCCGGCACCCGAACTGACGCAACGGAACACGCCTGCGTCGAAAACGCCGTCCACCAGATGTCGCTCACCGTTTTCCCGCCACTCCTTACGATAGCTGCGGGTTCCTTCGGGACCGATGCGGGCTTCTTCGTCACCTTCCAGGGTATACGACGTCACCAGGAAGCCCGCATTGATCCTGGTGTGACTGGTATACAGCAGCAGCTCCTCCCCCGCTTCCTCCCGGCGGATGTATCGAGAAGAAATCTCCCCAACCTTGAACCCATGGCTATAGACCGCCAACTGTGATTCGTTGGAAAATCCGGAAACGGCGAAGGCAGAGGGCGCTTGCAAGAGTATCAAGATAAGAAGCGGCAGCCTGAACGGTCTCATGGGATCTCAACGGAAGGATGAACCGTCCCCGGATGAATTATGGAGCTGTATGTGGTCGCCGCATCCGGCGCACTGCTCACCGTGAAGAGCCGGGCACTCCGTCCCATTGCGGCCAGACGGCTCTTCTTCTGCGTGAGCCGTCGCACCGCCTCCACCAGCCCGGACCGGCTCCCGGCAGGAAAGACCACCCCGGTTTCACCGTCTCGCATCAGTTCCCGTGGACCGCCGCTGTCGGTGACGATGACCGGGAGGCCCGATGCCTGGGCCTCCAGGACCACATTTCCGAAGGTGTCGGTGGCGCTGGGGAAGACAAACAGGTCAGCCGAGGCATAGGCCCGTGCCAACTCCTCTCCCTGAAGGTATCCGGTAAAAAGTGTCGGATAGCCGGCAAAATCCAGAGCCAGTTCCTGCCGATAGGGGCCGTCACCGACGATGGCCAGGGAGAGATCAGCGCCGGCGTCCACCAGTTCCCGGAACGCCGCCGAGAGAAGATCCAGAGATTTTTCCCGTGACACCCTCCCCACATAGAGGAGTTTAATCCCACCGGGAAGACCGAGCTCTTCCCAATACCCCGGGCGTTTCCGTTCCGGAGAGAACTGTTCGGTATCCACCCATCGGGGAAACGGTTTCAGCTTGGCGGCGGAGATCCCCCGGGATAACAGCTGGTCACGGGTCCCCACGGAAGGGACCAGGACCTCACCCATCTGGTTATAGAACCAAATCATATAGCTCCAGGCCGCCTGCTCCAGAAATTCATCATTGGTGAGACTTCTCACGTAGAGGGGAATGTCGGTATGATAGGTCCCGGCCACAGGGAGATCCATGATGCGACCGATGAGGAGCCCCAACAGCCCCACGGTTCCCGGTGTACTCACGTGGATAGAGGTGAACCCCTCTTTTTCGATGAAGTCCATCACATCCAGGATGGGGGGGAAATTGAGCCTCAGCTCCGGATACTCCGGTATGGTTACGTCACCCACTGCCGGGAAGTATCTGATTCCCTCCCGTTCCGTCGTCGGAGCGCTTCCTGACGTGATGACCGTCAGTTGGACCCCACGTTCCCGGGCAACTCCCATGAGCCGCCGGATGGTAATGGCAACCCCGTTAATCTCGTCCAGGGTATCCGTGAACAGGGCGATTTTTTCCCGGACACCGTTAAGACCGGCGTCGGGGAAACTTGAGGCTAACTCCCGGATCAGCTCCTTTCCCTTATGCTGATGATGAAAGGCGAGATAATAGGGAGAAACCAGAAGGTGAGTCAGACCGATGGAACCGGCGGTGGTGAGATAGTCGAAGAATCCGGCGGTAAGCGGAAGCTCCATAAGACGCTTGGTATAGATATAAAAAATCCTGTTGGCCAAACGGCTGGTCACGGCAAATATCTTTCGATTCTGTCCGGCATCTCTGAGGGAGTCGACAAACGTAGTGTCAGTAAGGAGGAGTCGCGCCTCCGCGTCCAGCACCTCATCAAAGGAGGATTGCCGGCCAGGGCGGGAGTCGGGAAGATTTTTCAGTATGAACAGCCTGATCTTATCGATCACCGACGTCCGCTCTGATCCCAGATCGAAAAAACGGTCCAGAAGAGCCCCCACAAAAGGGGTAGCGGAGCGGCGGCGCTCCCCGAAGCGTTCCTTATAGAAACTGTAGGCAATGCCGTACATACTGTGCGCCATGGTAAGTGGCCCGCCGTCCTCGCCATCGGCCCACGAGCCGCCGGTTCCGACGGCATGAAGGAAGCCCGGTAAGGAGTCGGCCTGGTGTACCGTGGTATGGGCCCGAGCAATAAAGAGTCCGCCATGATCATCGGAGCCCCCCACAAAACCTTTCTTCCAGGGGGTGACACCGTAGGGGTGAAGAGAGTGTCGATCTGCCAACCGATTGATAGTCACCTCGTCAAGGGACGTGATAAGCCGCTTCGTAGCTGCGTTAAAGCGCCTGGCACGGCACCCGTTTTTCACCTCAAAGGTGGTGAACAGGAGCAGACACTTCTCGATTATTTCCACGGTCAGCTTGTCGTTCTGGGCGTACAGCGGGTGGGCCAGGAAATGAACGATATCCTCTTGTCGGAGATAGCTGATCAGGTCGTAGATATTATGCCGAAGTGCCATGATCTCCCGAAACGTGGCTTCGGTGAGGTCAAGCACAACAAGGTGGACCTTGCAGCCGTTTTCCGGGAAGTGGGCGGTGATCTCGGAACTGATGAAGGTACGAGGGAGATGGGCCAACTCCAGCACGCCGTCGATGGAGTTATGGTCCGTGATGGTGACGAAGTCCATCCCCCGGCTTCGGGCAATATCGTAGATTCTTCGCGGCGAGGTATAACTCTCCGGACAGTTGAATTTACGCAGAGCCCAGTAGGTCGGTTTATTGGAATAGCTGGAATGGACATGAAGATCTGCTCGGAGCGTCGGCATGTGCAGCAGTATGACAGCGCTCTGTTGCCGTTATGTTGAGGAATTGCGGAGGGGAGGTAGAAATTTACCCGATGAAGCGAAATGGGACCGGATCAAGGGTCCGGTGGATAGTTTCCGAGATATCAACCAAAAACGGCATTCTTACCACGGAATCACAGACTCTGTGGTGAACTGCTTTTTTCAGGATCAAAGAGAGCGGAGCAGGCGCCCCTGACGAGTGTCTCAATAATCGCTCTTGCCATCCCCTCCGGCGCCATATATTGCCGCCAGGTTCGGATTTTGTTGAGATCAGGTAAAATCTTTGGCCACCTCTCTTTCCCGGCTACTTCCGGCTTGCGTTTGCGCCTGTCTACCCGTAAATTTATATCGATATTTCAACCGGTTAAACCTTCACAGTTCTTAATTTGTCATTTTCAACACCGAATAACAGATACGGTCGCCACCAAAAATCGGAGAACCTTGTCATGCTTTCCAGTGCCCCCGTAAGCTATCTGACCTCGTCGTCTCCGCTCTGGGTGGCGGGCCGGGCGCTACTGGCAAAGCGGTGCTTCGAGCTGTTCGCCTGCTGGAACAAGGCGGGGAGAACCCTGAACCACGACGCTATCCAGGATCTTCGCAGCGCATCCCGCAGGGTACAGGAGTGCGTGCTGCTGTTCGAACCATGCTACCGCGGTGACGATATCGCCCGGTTCGGCAAAAAGCTGAGTCGGCTGACCAGACGGCTGGGGGCTATCAGCAGCACCGGTGAAACCCTGCTGTTCATGGAAAAATTTTCCGGAGAGCTCTCTCCCCATCAACAGGAGAGTAGTGGCGCCCTCTTGGACCAACTCCGGCAACGGCGAGAGGTTCAAACCCGGAAGGTCGGCGGATTTCTGCGAAAAACTCGCCGCCACTCCCTGGCCGACCTGTTTAAGGAACTGAACAAGAGCCCCGACCTGTTCGGCGCCACCGCTGTCGACCCATTCATGCCGGTACGGCGCTACCTGCGGAGTACTCTGCTCCCCACTCTTACCGAAATGGGCTCTCTGGCTGCCGCCGGTCGGTGCGAGAGCGCCTCCGAAGCCCAGCATGCATGGATGAGTGCCCTGAGAAGACTCCGTTACCGGTTGGAGATTGTGACCCCCGTCATGCTGAAAGGAGCGCCGGAACCCGTAACGGAAATTCTCCGGCGCTACCAGGAGCTGCTGGAGAGAGTGCACGCTCTGGATCTCTACCTGGAACTGGTGAAAAATATGGAGACGGATGCTGAAACTCTGGAGGAACTGGTGGGCATCCTTACGTCAAAACGTTCACGGCTCTGGATCAGGCTAGAAACCCTTGTTGAAGAGCAACCATGGGAGCGGCTGGCGGCCCGGATTGAGGAGTGTCTGTGAAGAAAAAACGGCTGGCAGCCATCGACATCGGTACCAATTCCATCCGAAGCATCGTCGTGGAGGCGGATCATGACGGGACGTTTCGGGTCCTGGACGACGAAAAAGCAACGGTTCGTCTGGGTGACGGACTGCACCGCACCGGCATCATCTCCCCCGATTCCCGACGTCGGGCGCTGGAAGCTCTGGCCCGCTTTTGCAAGATCAATAGCGGGTATGGGGTGGTGCGGACAGAGGCCATCGCCACCAGCGCCGTGCGCAAAGCTGAAAACGGCGCCGCGTTCATCAGAGAGGTGGAAGAGGAACTCGGTCTGACGGTATCGGTGGTGACCGGTGAGGAGGAGGCGGAGTTGGCGGCACAGAGCGCCTTCAACAACTTCGACCTGGACGGAAATCGGCATCTTCTGGCCGACCTGGGAGGAGGAAGCCTGGAGCTGGTAACCACCATCGGCCGCCATCTGGAACATGTGGCGTCTCTGGAGCTGGGGGCCGTCTACCTCACCGAGACCTTTCTCTCCGGAGATCCCATCAAGGAAAGCTCCCTGAAAAAACTCCGTCGGCATATCCGGGGGACACTTCGCCTCGCCTTTCCCGGCGACCGCCCGGTGATCCACTCGGTCATCGGCTCGGGTGGGACACTCACGGCCATGGCCGCCATGATCGCTGCCTCACGGGGCGAGACCTACGGCTCTCTCCACGGCTCCGAACTCCTGCACGCCGATGTAGTTCATCTGCTGGCCATGCTCTCTCGGACCACCCTGGCCGAACGCCGAAACCTCCCCGGCCTCAACCCCGACCGAGCCGACATTATCGTTGCCGGAGTGGCGGTGGTGGAGGCCATGCTGGATTTCTTCCACGGCAACCTGCTGAAGATCAACGAGCGGGGTATCCGCGAGGGTATCATCCTCCGTGCGCTGCAGCGTAACGGCTGCGGTGATGGCGACCGTAAGCGCCGGACCTGGCGGGACGCCGTACTCGACTTCGCCGCATCCTGTCACTTCGACGCCGAACACTCCCTGCATGTGGCCGGACTTGCCCACCAAATCTTTCTCGCCGTTGCCGAGACGTACCGCCTGGGAGAACGGGAGCAACAGCTCCTTGAGGCCGCAACCATCCTCCATGATATCGGCTATTTCATCAACTATACCGGTCACCACAAACATTCCTATCACCTGATCCGCCACGGAGAAATCTTCGGCTTTACGCCGCGGGAACGGGAACTCATCGCCCAGATCGCCCGTTATCACCGCAAGTCACTCCCCCGTGTCAAACATCTTGAATACCAGCGGCTCTGCAAGGCGGACCGGCTTCTGGTCGCCCGGCTGGGAGGTATCCTGCGGCTGGCCGATGGTATGGACCGGAGGCGGACCTCTCAGGTCACCGGTCTCGACCTGATCATGGAGAAATCCCGGCTCACGGTGAGGCTTCAGGGAGAGGGGGATCTCTCCGTGGAACTCTTTGCGGCCAAAGCCAAGGGAGAGCTGTTCGAGAGAGCCTTCCGTCGTCGTCTCGTATTCGAGCCGCTCCTCCAGAAAAGTGAACCGGAGCAGACCCCATGACCAAACCACGGAGCAGACCGATTCTAGCCAAGCCCATGGCGGCCGGGGAACCGCTACCCCTGGAGCAAACCACCCCCCCCTCCACAATCGAATCCCCTGCCGCGAATATCGGCCCGGAATCATTTGACCTGAATTCTCCTGAGCTCTACCTCAATCGGGAGCTGACCTGGTTGGGATTCAACCGTCGGGTCCTTCATGAGGCGGATGATCCGCGCACCCCGCTCCTGGAACGGGTCAAATTCATGGCCATCGTCAGCGCCAACCTGGACGAGTTTTTCATGAAGCGCATCGGCGGACTCAAACTACAGGACGCCGCCGGCGTCCGGTATCTCACCGTGGACGGCCGTACTCCCCGCATGCAGATCGACGAGTGCAACGCCGTAGTGCGCGAGCTGGAAACGGACAAGGAGCGACTCCTCCCTGAACTGCTTGAACTCCTTGCCATCAAGGGAATCAAGATCATCACTTTTGATGATCTTGCGCCGGAGGAACGTTCTCTCCTGCGGCAGCATTACCTGCGCAATATCTTTCCCCTGCTTACCCCCCAGGCGGTGGACCCGGCCCACCCCTTCCCCTTTGTCTCCAACCTCTCCCTCAACATCCTCGTGACCCTGCGGCATCCCGGAAGTGTCAATGACTCCCTGGCCCGGGTCAAGATCCCGGTGGGAGCGGGAATTCCCCGCTTTATCCGCGTGGGTCAGAGTGACTCCTTTGTCCGCCTGGAAGTGATAATGAGGCACAACCTGGACCTGCTCTTTCCCGACATGGAGGTTATCTCCTGCGAACTGTTCCGGGTGACCCGCAACGCCAACACCGAGCGGGATGAAGATCAGGCGGACGACCTCCTGGCCCTCATCGAGTCGGAACTGAGAGACCGGAAGTTCGCCCCCGTCGTTCGAATTCAGGTCATGGCGGGGATGGACCCGGTGCGTCGGGGACGTCTCGCCGCAGAGCTGGAACTGGACGAGACCACCGACGTCTTTGAGGTAGCCGGCATCATGGACATGCGTGACCTCTTCGAGATCGCCCGGCTGGACTACCCGCTCCTCCATGATCCGCACCATCAGTCGGTGGATCACCCGCTCCTCCAGACGCCTCGTAGCATCTTCCATATCATCCGTGACGCCGGTTCACTTCTCCTGCAGCACCCCTACGAATCGTTTACCACCTCGGTGGAGCGGTTCCTTCAGGAGGCGGGGACCGACCCCAAGGTGCGGGCCATTAAGATGACCCTCTACCGCACCGGCGGCGAGAGCCGGATTGTAGACCTCCTCATCGAGGCCGCCCACCGGGGGAAACAGGTGGCGGTGGCGGTGGAGCTGAAGGCGCGGTTCGACGAGGCGGCCAACATCCGGTTGGCGGAACGGATGGAAGAGGCGGGTATCCACGTCACCTACGGGGTAGTCGGCCTCAAGACCCACTGCAAGCTGATCATGGTGGTCCGTCAGGATTTCAACGGCCTGCGGCGCTACCTCCACTTCGGCACCGGCAACTACCATCCGGGTACCGCCCGGCTCTACAGCGACCTGGGGCTCTTCACCTGTGATGAGTCATTGGGAGAGGACGCCACCGAACTCTTCAACTATCTCACCACCGGCTATACCCCCAAGCGCAACTACAAGAAGCTCCTCCCCGCCCCCAAGCTCCTCAAAAAAGGGCTCCTCTCCCGCATCACCCGGGAGATTGAACTCCATTGCGACAAGAGCCGGGGACTCATCCGGTTCAAGATGAACGCCCTGGAGGATGTGGACATCGTCCGCGCCCTCTACCGGGCCTCCCAGTCCGGGGTAAAAGTCGAACTGATCATCAGGGACACCTGCCGGCTCCGTCCGGGGATTCCCGGCCTTTCGGAAAATATCCGGGTGATCGGTATTGTCGGACGATTTCTGGAACATGCCAGGATCTACTTTTTCCGGAACGGCGGCAACGAAGAGTATTTCATCGGCTCGGCCGACGCCATGCAGCGCAACCTGGAGAGCAGGGTAGAGGTGCTGGTCCCGGTGGAGGCGCCGGCACTTACCCGGGAACTGCGGCGAATCTTTGATATCCAGCTTGCCGACCGCCGCAGCGCCTGGGAGTTGCAGCAGGACGGGAGTTCCGTGCAGCTTGCTCCCGACATCACGGGTGAGAGCCAAGGCACCCACGAACTCCTCATTGCCGCGGCCGAGGAGCGGAACCGACAGGCAACCCGACTCAAGAGGCGGTCCACCGTGGGGATCAATCGACGCAACAACCGCACGTAAGGAACTGGGTGCAAGCATTAAGGCTGAAGACTGAAGACTGAAGTTTAATCCCGTCTTGTATAAGTCGACCGTAGTGATTCTGTAGAGATTTTACTAATAATCTTCAGCCTTCAGCCTATCAACCTGAGTAGCAACCAAGGAGACACGCCATGAATATGGAGTTGGTAGTAAAGGAACGGATCGAGGCGCTGGAAAGCATCATTGAGCATCTCCAGGAAAACGGTCAGAGGCGACGACGCTATTATCAGGAAAAATGTGAGAGCTATCGCCGCGTCCTCTCGGATCTCTCCAGGAAGACAGGTCAGTCTCACGGGGATCTTTCCCGCTAGAGGCCTGCAGCCGCCCGCAACTTCAAGCCGGACAGGGTGCCGGCCATCCGTGCAAGGATAAAAATGACCGAAGAACTCGACGAAGTAAATCTCAGCCGCGTGCTGGACAAGACCGTTATCGATGAAAAAGGCCAGGAAATAGGCAAGTTGGACGATCTGATCATGATTCCGGGGGAGGGATTCCCGCAAGTATCACACCTCATCGTCAGGAGCCGAAAACAGCTGATCATCATTCCCTGGCTGGCCATCACTCTCTTCAACCGTTTTGTCATCTCCATAGGGCGAAGCACGGTCGAGTTCCCGCGGCATGAAGCGACCGAGGGGGAGATCCTTCTCAAACGGGATATTCTCGACAAGCAGATCGTGGATGTGGACGGGGCCAAGGTCGTCCGGGTCAATGACATAAAACTTGGCAAATACAAGGAATTTCTCTGTATCCTTTCAGTGGACATCGGCCTGGCCGGTCTGCTGCGGCGCCTGGGATACGACCGGGTGGGGAAGAAGGTCGCCGCGCTCCTGAAGAAAGAGATCCCTCGCCAGGAGATCAGTTGGGAATACGTACAACCGCTGGAGATGAACCTTTCCCGGCTGACCCTGACCATGGCCCATGACCAGCTTGCGGAGATGCACCCGGCTGACCTGGCCACCATCATCTCCAACATCTCCCACCAGCAGATCCAGGCGGTCCTCACTTCCCTTGACACCGAAACCGCAGGGGAGGCAATCCACGAACTGGAACCTGAACTGAGAAGCCGGGTCATCAACGAGATGGACAGCGAACTGGCATCGGACATCCTGGAAGAGATGGAACCCGACGAGGCCGCCGACGTCCTGGGAGATCTCACCCAGGAGAAGGCCCAGGAGCTTCTGAACCTCATGGATGCCGAAGATGCCGGAGACATCAAGGAGTTGCTTGAACACGAGGAAGATACGGCCGGTGGGCTCATGAACAACTGGTTCCTGACTATCCCGCAAACCTTCACCGCCGGCGAGGCCTTCGAGGAGGTCAGGAAAAACGCCCATGAAATAGAGATGGTCTACTACGTCTATGTGCTGGATGACGCTCAGCGGCTGGTGGGGGTGGTGAGCCTGAGGGAACTCCTCATCAGCCCTTCCGAGACCCCCATACCGGAGATCATGGTGGATTATGTGAAATCGGTGACGGCCGACGCCGAACCCGAGGAGGTACTGGAAATCATCGCCAAGTACAACCTCATTGCCGTACCGGTTCTTGACGACCAGGAGAAGGTCCTGGGAATCGTGACGGTGGATGATATTCTGGAGCCCTTTCTCCCCTACGCGCTGAAACGGAAGCGGCACGGGTAGCAGTCGGATTAATACCGGTCAACTGCAATTTCATTTACGCTGGAGGCATTCATGTTCGCAGGTTCCACCTTTTCACGGCTCGTGAGACCGTTGACCAAGATAAACGTCAAGAACATCATGCTTTTCCTGGCCATCCTGGGTCCCGGCATCATCACCGCCAACGTGGACAACGACGCCGGTGGGGTCACCACCTACTCCCTGGCCGGGGCCAGATTCGGCTACGCCCTCCTCTGGCTCATGATCCCCACCACCATCGCCCTGGTGGTCATTCAGGAGATGTGCGCCCGGATGGGGGCGGTGACGGGGAAGGGGCTTTCGGACCTGATCCGGGAGACCTTCGGGGTTAAGACCACTTTCTACGTGATGATCGCGCTCCTGTTGACCAACATGGGAAACTCCATCTCCGAATTCGCGGGGATCGCCGCCAGTCTGGAGATCTTCGGCATCAGCAAGTATCTCTCCGTACCGGTGGCA
>CAIUWK010000070.1 GCA_903902855.1 uncultured Geobacter sp.
AAATCCAACTCCATGCGTGCTTTTTTGACCTCCCAACGTACCAAAACAGGAGAGAACCCGGCCAGACCAGAAAAGTTGCTCTATGTCGGCGCCAAATCCGGTTCAAAACATGAATTAGCTGCTATGCACGGGAGTGGCTGTAAATTGCTAGAAACATTTAGAAATACTTTGAAACTTTTGATCTGACGTGATGTTCAAGAAATTGTCAAAGCTTGACCATTGGTCCCCCATTTCTGCAGCTGTTTCAAGTTCTCAAAGCCCTCGGCCACCTAACCCTCGGCCACCTCAGCCCCCCAGGACATCCTCCGCCTGGACCGGATGAGGGAGTGGAAGGGGCGGGAATGAGAATGAAGAGTCGCCTCCGTATCCCCATATGTAGGAATTTTTTTACAGTGACATCGTTCATTATAATGGTTGACATGGATTGCAATCACGGATAGGTTGAAAAATAATTCATACATAAATATTCATCGAAAAGGCTAAGCACGAGCAATCGTGTGTCGCAAAGCTACCATCCCACGTGGATAGAGGGCTTGAACGTCAGGCGACGCGGTTGGCCTTTCGCTATGCTGCCGGTTATCTGACTCAAACGGGGATGCCACTGTTGTAGTAGGGATATTCGATGGCGTTCAACTGCCGCAGATTGGCCAGGAAGCTCCGCTGTTTCATCAGGAAGACCGTGTCCGCCGGGTCATAGACAAAGAACAGTTCTCCGTCGATACCCAGTATCCGCTGCATCTCGAAGGGCCAGGTCATGGCCTGTTCCGGCGTCAACGCTTCCAGATTGATCTGCAAGGATCTCCGGGGGGAACGCCGGTCGAAGAAGGTCTTGCCCCCCATGCTCTTGACGCTGTCGGTATCCGCTACCCAGGTCAGAGATCCGCCGAAACTCATATTCAACGCCGGTTGCCACGCCGGAGCGCAGATGAAGCGGTTGAGGGTTGAGCTGGATATACCCGCTGGGATTCAGAGTATCAGTGATGGTCACCCGCACATACCGCCCCTGCACCGCAAAACCGTCACTTCATTAGTTTTTAAACAAAAAAAATTACGTTTTATTTTCGCATTAACACTTATCTTCCGCATAGATAAGCCCGAATTCCGGCCGGCCGGAATTGGTAAAAATTTCTGATTCGGGGTTGGAATGGGCACGGCCACCGAGCACGATAGCCCGCCTCCAGTGTATCGAAAAAGGGGTATTTGCAGTACGGATTCGAACGATTGGATCTTACCAGGGAAATTCAGGAGGCAGGGCTTGCATACATCGGGCATGTCATCAGGGATATTCAGGGGGAATTACAGGCGCATGTCGGCATGCATGCTGATTTTGAACGGGTTCTGCTCTTTGGTGGCGGCGCTTCGTTCCTGAAGAGTAGTCTGCCGGCAAGAAACGTCGAAGTTCTGGTCCTCCATTTGCCAATGCCAGGGGATTTTTTCTGCTCAGCCAGGGTTACTTTACGCAAGAGGTTACTTGAACGAATAAACAATAAAAAAAGGGTCTACGGAATATCCGTAAACCCTTGTTTTTATTTGGTGGAGCTGATCAGGATCGAACTGACGACCTCTTGAATGCCATTCAAGCGCTCTCCCAACTGAGCTACAGCCCCAAAGTAGAAGAACCTTATATCAAATCATCGTCACCGTGTCAAACCTATTTTTCACTATCTTCATATTTTTTTCCGACATGACGGCACGAAACGCCTCCACCCGTTTCTGGTGGATGAGTGCGGGGCGCTGGGCCGGAGAAAGCGGGATCACCCCATCCAGGGGAAGCGCGGCAAGGAGTCGTGGATCTATTCCCAGGGAGGCGGTGGGAAGCTGTACGATCCGGACGGCATCATCCCACCCGCACATCTCCCCCCCCACCGGGCTGTCGGCGGCGGCCACCAGAGGGAGCATGACGGCTACTCCTCCCCTGACCGCATCTTCGGCCAGTTTTATCCTGGTGCCGGTCCGCAACTCATCCCAGAGATTGGCCGTGGTGTGGAGACGATTGATCCAGCGGAGTGCCCCCCACATTGAAGTCGGTAACGCCAGTCGACTGCAGAAGGGGCGGCTGACCCGGAAACCGGCCTCGTCGTGGCCGTGATGTTTGGGATAGAGTGCCGGCGAGGTTTCCAGTTTTCCCAGGTCGTGAAACAGGGCGCAGAAACGGGTGATGACGTCATCACTCCCGGCGCAGAGCCGTTCCAGGACCTGCAAAGAATGGGTGAAAAGATCCCCCTCGGGATGATGCTCCACCGGTCCGGCAGGGATCTCTCCCATGCGAAAGATCTCCGGCAGAAATGCTCTCCCCACCCCGAACTCGGTCATGTTACGGAAAAATCTGGCAGGCTCATCTCCCGTCAAGGCCTTGAGCAGTTCACCGGAGAATCGCTCCACGGGAATGCGGCTCAACGGTTCGCCCCATTGCCGTTCCCGGATCAATCCTGCGGCCGCCGCCGATAGCCGCCACCCTTGAGCCTCGAAGCGAAAGAGGCGAAAGATTCTCAGCGGATCGGCGATTAATGAGGCATCGCTGCAGGGGATCAACTCCCTCCTCTGCAAGGCGCTCTCTCCATCCAGCGGGTCGATGAAGTCGCCGCCAAGGGAGAGGGCCATGGCGTTCACCGTGACATCGCGACAGCGGAGATCGCTCTCCAGCTCCGCCGGAGAGTCGATGGTCGTAATCTCGATCTTGCCCAGGGATTCGTGGAACCGGAAGAAGATGGGGACGGCGCTTTTGGGCTGGACCCGGCGAAAGCCGAGTTGTATCAGCTGTTCGGCGGGGAGTGCGGCAACCAGATCCAGATCCTTGGGGGTGCGCCCCAGGAGGAGATCCCGCACCGTCCCCCCCACGAGAAAGAGCCGGTCGTGGAGAGCGGACGGAAAGAGAGAGAGCAGAGACGCCGGATGGGGGGGGAGCGGAATTATTCGGGGAACGGTCACGGGGTAATTGCCGCGGCACCCGCCCGGATGGCCAGCATGTTGGCCGGGATGAAACGGTGATTGCGCTCGGGAAGAACGCTCTTGAGAGCCTGCTCCAGAGATTCCAGGGCCACCGCGCCGCTCCTGGCCGCATAGGCGCCGGCAGCCACCATGTTCACCATCCGGGCATCACCCAGATCCATGGCAATCCGGTTCATGGGTATCCGGATCACCTCAAGATCGCTTCGCTGCCAGCCGGAATCATCCACCAGTGAGCTGTTGATGATGGCGATCCCCCCATCCTTGACCTTGGCGCCGTACCGCTCAAAGGAGGTCTGGTTGAGGTAGACACAGAAGGAGGGGCGCCCGATGACGGGGGAGCCGACCTCGCCATTGGCGATGACCACGGTACACATGGCCGCTCCGCCCCGTTTTTCCACACCATAGGCAGGGAGAAACGAGACGTTTTTCTCTTCGATGAGTGCCCCATAGGAGAGGAGATTTCCCGCAAGGAGCACCCCCTGGCCGCCGAACCCTGCCATGAACAGGTCATATCTCATGCATGAACTCCGGAAAAGGTAATGCGCCCGGCTGCTCCACCGGAGCTGTCGGGGAACTCTGAGGGTTCCAGTCGGCGGTATCCTTGAAAATCCCCAGGGGGAAATACTCGATCAACTCCCTCCCTACCCGTTCGTTGGCCTGGATGGGGGTGACTCCCCAGGCAGTGGGACAGGTGGAGAGCGCCTCGATGAAGGAGAACCCCTTCCCTTCCACCTGATAGCGGAAAGCCTTCTTGATCTGCTTCTTGGCGTCCATGAGATTTCTTGACGTATTCACCGCGACCCGGGCCGAGAAGGCAACCCCTCCCAACTGGGCCAACAGTTCCGCCATCCTGATGGGAGAGCCGTCTTTGGCATGTTCCCGGCCATAGGGAGAGGTTGAGGTCTTCTGCCCCACCAAGGTTGTCGGGGCCATCTGGCCGCCGGTCATGCCGTAGGTGGTGTTGTTGACGAAGATCACGGTGATATCCTCCCCCCGGTTGGCGGCGTGGATGATCTCCGCCGTGCCGATGGCCGCCAGGTCGCCGTCCCCCTGATAGGTGAAGACGAAGCTGTCGGGACGGGCCCGTTTGACCCCCGTGGCCACGGCCGCGGCCCGACCGTGGGGGGCCTCCACCACATCCACATCAAAATAGCCGTAGAGGAAGACCGAGCACCCCACCGAGGCAACCCCGATGGTCCGTTCCCTGACCCCGAATTCGTCCATGGCTTCGGCCACAAGACGATGGATGGTGCCGTGATTACAGCCGGGACAGAAGTGGGTCTGGACATCTTTCAGGCTGACTGGTCGTTTGAAAACCTGTTGCATGGAAACCTCGAAAAAAGTGAATGGTGAATGGTGAATGGTGAAAAGAACCTCCGTCCTTTCACTTTTCACCATTCACGTTTCACGTCAGTAATGCTTTATTATCTGCTCGAAGAGCTCTTCCGGGACGGGAAGAGAGCCGGCGCCGGGGGGGCGACCGTAGAAAAAGACTTCGGCATCCCGAGCCACGGAGAGCCGCACATCCTCCACCATCTGGCCGTTGTTCAGCTCGATGTCCAGGATCTTCTTGCAGCGCCCCGTCACCTCCTTGAACGCCTGGGCCGGGAACGGGAAGAGGGTGATGGGGCGCAAGAGACCCACCTTCATCCCCGCTTCACGAGCCATGAGGATGGCCGTCTTGGCGATGCGGGCCACGGAACCGAAGGCGGTGATGATCAGCTCAGCGTCATCGGTCAGGAAGAGTTCCTGTCGGCACTCCTTCTCCCGCATGACGTCATATTTGCCGTGGAGTTTCCAGTTGTGGGCCTCCAGTTCACCATCCCCCAGGAAGAGGGATTTCACGATCATCTGGGGGGTCCCTTCCTTCCGGCCGCGCACCGCCCACCCCTTTTCGGGAAGGGTCGTCACGGGACGGGGGTTGGGGAGCAGCGCCTCTTTCATCTGTCCCACCACCGAGTCGGCCAGCACCATGACCGGAGTCCGGTAGATGTCGGCCAGATCAAAGGCGAGCATGGTCAGGTCGTACATCTCCTGAATGGAGGCAGGGGCCAGGACGACGATATGATAGCCGCCATGCCCCCCCCCTTTCACAGACTGCCAGTAATCGGCCTGGGATGCGTCGATTCCCCCCAGGCCGGGGCCGGAGCGGGAGATATTGACGATGACCCCGGGGAGTTCTGAGCCGGCCATGTAGGAGATCCCCTCCTGCTTGAGGGAGATACCGGGACTGGAAGAGGAGGTCATGGCCCGGACCCCCGTGGCCGACGCACCCAACAGCATGTTGATGGCGGCGACCTCGCTCTCGGCCTGGATGAATTCACCGTTGAGCTTGGGGAGTTCCCGTGAGAGATATTCGGGGATATCGCTTTGCGGCGTTATGGGGTATCCGAAATAGTAGCGGCACCCGGCTTCGATGGCCGCCATGGCTACGGCTTCGTTACCTTTGACGAACAGACGTTGTGACATTTACTTATCCTTGAAGACCGAGATCGCCACATCCGGGCAGAGTTCGGCGCAGAGGGCGCAGCCGGTGCATTTTTCCCGGTTGGTGGTGACGGCGGGGGTGAACCCCAGAACATTGAGCTCCTTGCTGAGGGAGATCAGTTTGAGGTGACAGGCGGTGGTGCAGAGACCGCATCCCTTGCAGCGTGTTTCGTCTATTTCTATCCTGCCCATGGAACCTTCCCTACTCGTGGTTAAAGTGGAGGTCAGACTATCAGAAACGGGTGATAAGAGTCAATTGTTAAGAAGCCGGGACCCTATCGTTCCGCGAAAACCGGGGCCAGGGCAATCTCAAAATCCCGGGAAATTAGGACTTTCAGCAGACCCAGTTATCCGGTTTGCACGCCAGTGGCAGGGTCAGTATCATCGTTGCTTTGGGCATGCCGTAAATCTCCTTGGGTATTTATTCCCTTGACTGTATCCGCTTATCCGGTTATATCTTCCCCTATGAAACAGACTGCGCGCATGTTCAAAGCATTAGCCGATGAAACCCGTCTCCGTATCCTGGGACTCCTGTTAAGCGAAGGAGAACTTTGTGTCTGCGACATCATGGCGGCCCTGCAACTCCCTCAATCAACTACTTCCCGGCACATGGCCTACTTGCGTACCAGCGGGTGGGTTGATGATCGGCGCTCGGGGCTTTGGGTTCATTATAAAGTTACCGCCGCAGGGAGTGCCTTTCAGCAGGAAATAGCTAACCTGCTGGGAACACACCTGCCGGATCTCGCTGTTGCCGGCGAAGACCGAAAACGATTGGTCGGTTTTGCCGCAGAAAAAAAGTGTGTCTGATTTTTTTTGTACATTACATCCGTACATACGGATAAATCAAAAGGAAACCAGCCGATTATGAAAAAAATTCTATTTCTGTGCACACACAATTCATGTAGATCACAAATGGCCGAAGGGTTGGTCAATTTCTACCTGGGCGACCGTTTCCAGGCGTTTTCCGGCGGCACCCAGGCGACACAGGTCAACCCCCTGGCCAGTCAGGTTCTGGCGGAACTGGAGATCGACATCTCCGGCCATCGCTCCAAGACGCTTGATGAGTTCGCAGGAGAGGAGTTCGACTACGTCATCACTCTCTGCGGTTCCGCCAACGAGCAGTGCCCCCTCTTCTTCGGCGGAGTGAGGCGAATCCATATCGGTTTCGACGATCCGTCACAATTGCCCGGAACCCCGGAAGAGGTTTTGCCGGAATTCCGGCGTGTACGGGATGAGATCCGGCACAAACTCACCGCTTTTCTAACAGGAGACCAATCATGAGCGAACATCTTACTCGAAAGCTCTCCTTTCTGGACCGCTACCTCACACTCTGGATTTTTACCGCCATGATCCTGGGGGTCGGGGCCGGCTATTTCATCCCCGGCGTGGAGCAGTTCATCAACCGCTTTCAGGTGGGGACAACCAATATTCCCATTGCCGTCGGCCTGATTCTGATGATGTACCCCCCCTTCGCCAAGGTCCGGTACGAGGATATGTCCGAGGTTTTTCAGAACAAGAAAATCCTCGGCATCTCGCTCATTCAGAACTGGCTTATCGGTCCGGTGCTCATGTTCGTGCTGGCGGCGCTGCTCCTGCCTGACAAACCGGAGTATCTGGTGGGGCTGATCATGATCGGCTTGGCCCGCTGCATCGCCATGGTCATCGTCTGGAACGAACTGGCCAAAGGGAACACCGAATACGCCGCCGGGCTGGTGGCCTTTAACAGCATCTTCCAGGTCCTCTTCTATAGCGTTTACGCCTGGTTCTTCATCACCGTGCTCCCGCCGCTGGTGGGGCTCAAGGGGATGGCCGTGGCTATCAGCATCGGCCAGATCGCCGAGAGTGTCTTCATCTACCTGGGCATCCCCTGCATCGCCGGGGCGTTGACGCGCTTCATTGGCGTCAAGATCATGGGGAAGGAGCGGTATCATCGGGAGCTGGTCCCCAAAATCAGCCCTCTCACCCTGATTGCCCTCCTCTTCACCATCGTGGTCATGTTCAGTCTTAAGGGAAACCTGATCGTGCAACTGCCGCTGGATGTGCTTCGCATCGCCCTCCCGCTGGGGATCTACTTCATCGTCATGTTCCTGGTCTCCTTCTGGATGGGTAAAAAAATGGGGGCGGACTACAGCAAGACCACCACGTTGGCATTTACTGCGGCCAGCAACAACTTCGAACTGGCCATTGCCGTGGCCGTAGCGGTCTTCGGGCTCAACTCCGGTGCCGCCTTTGCCGCCGTCATCGGCCCGTTGGTGGAGGTGCCGGTGATGATCGGTCTGGTCCATGTGGCCTTCTGGTTCCAGCGGCGCTGGTTTACGGCTCAGGCATAAGGAGAGTTCATGGTCCCGTCTTTTTTACATTCATCACCCAAAAATCTCTTCTTTACCGGAAAAGGGGGGGTCGGTAAAACCACAACTGCCACGGCAACCGCCATCGCTCTGGCCGACAGCGGTAAACAGGTGCTGCTGGTCAACACCGATCCCGCTTCCAATCTTGACGAGGTGCTGGGGCTACCCCTGTCCGCCGAACCGACTCGGGTACCGGCTGTCCCCGGCCTCTTTGCCTCCAACGTCGATCCGGTAGAGGCTGCCGCCGCCTATCGGGAACAGATGGTTGGTCCTTATCGCGGTATTCTGCCGGAAGCCGCGATTCGCAGCATGGAAGAGCAGCTCTCCGGTGCCTGTACGGTGGAGATTGCCGCCTTTAACGAGTTTGCCACCCTCATGGGGAACCCCGCAGCAGGAGAGCGTTTCGACCATATCATTTTCGACACGGCCCCCACCGGTCACACCCTGCGCCTGCTCTCCCTGCCCGCCGCCTGGAGTGACTTCATTAACACCAACACCGGTGGCACCTCATGTCTCGGACCTCTGGCCGGGTTAAAGTCTCATCAGCTCCTTTATGAGAACACGCGCCGTTCATTGGGTAATGCTGCGGAAACTCTGGTGGTTGTGGTTAGTCGTCCGGATATGGCTCCTCTGGCGGAAGCGGCCCGGGCTTCAGCCGAACTGCAGGAACTGGGGGTCGCCAATCAGCATCTGGTGATTAATGGCGTGCTCCAGGTAACCGATCCACGTGATACGGTAGCGGTTGCCCTGCAGGAGAGGAACATGAAAGCGATGGTCGGCATGCCGAACGCTCTTACCCTGTTGCCACGAACGGAACTGCCGTTGCGCGGCACTGAATTGGTCGGTGTCCCCTCATTGCGGACGTTCTTTTCCCCTGAGAACAACCTGCCGTCAACCGTACATCCGGTACCATCAGGCCAACTGCCGGCTCCCTTGGACAACCTTCTCCAGATGCTCGAATCCATGTCTGCCGGGGTGATCATGACCATGGGCAAGGGTGGCGTCGGCAAAACCACCTTGGCGGTGGACATCGCAACTGCCTTGGTAGCTCGTGGCAAAAAGGTGCATCTGACTACCACCGATCCGGCGGCACATGTCGCCCTGACTCTGGGAAAAGCACCGGAGGGAATGCAGGTCAGTCGTGTTGATCCGGAAGCTGAAACCGAGGCGTATCGCAATGAAGTGCTAGCTACTGTCGGAGCGACTCTGGACGATGAAGCACAGGCGCTGATGGCAGAAGATCTGCGCTCGCCCTGTACGGAAGAGATTGCCGTGTTCCGGGCATTTGCCAAAATAATTGCCCAAGGGACTGATCGCTTTGTGGTTATCGACACCGCCCCGACCGGTCACACCTTGCTGCTTCTGGATGCCTCAGAGTCGTACCATCGTGAGGTGTCGCGTTCCCTGAGTGATATCCCCGAGGCGGTCCGGCAGCTTTTGCCGCGTCTGAAGGATACTGCATTCACGAAAGTCTTTCTGGTAACCCTGCCGGAGGCGACACCGGTTCATGAAGCTCAGGCGCTGCAAACCGATCTGCGGCGAGCTGGAATAGAACCGGCTGGCTGGATCATTAACCAAAGTTTTGCCCCCCTTGCAGTTACCGATCCGATCCTTGTTCAACGCCGGGCACGAGAATTCCGCTATATCGAAGAGGTAGTCCGTCAGGGGCTGCCGACTTTTTTGATCCCCTGGCAGAGCGAGCCGACAGAGAGTTGACAATCAACACCAACATCAATTCCCCAAAAGGAGAAGGACAAATGAAGATTGAAATTTACGACCCTGCCATGTGCTGTTCAACCGGTGTCTGCGGCCCCAGTGTCGATCCGGAACTGGTCAGAATTCAGGAACTGCTGCGCCGGATACGGAAGCAGGCGCCGACGGTTCAGGTCCAACGCTCCGGACTCACCAGCGATCCGCAGGCGTTTGTCGCCAACGCCGCCGTGACGGAACTGCTTAAAAGTGAAGGTCCGGACTGTCTGCCGCTGCTGTTTGTGGATGGCGAACTCGTCGGCAAGGGGAGCTATCCGGGGAATCAGCAGTTGCAGGAAATTTTGCAGCGTGGCGGGTTTGAGGTGGCGCTGGGCGAGAACAAGAAGAACTCCTGTGGTTGTGGCCCCGGATGCTGTTGAGCGGAGAACCATTCGACACCATATTTGACTAATTAATATGTTTGATGGTGACGTTTTCGTTCCGAATGTGATGGCGGCAGTTATGCCGGTTTGCACGCAGTGATGAGAAAGACCGGGTATTCCCTGGCCGCCGCAGCAACCCCCTTGACGATTACATCCGCCGTTTTGGCACCGCAGAAGACAAAACCGGTTTCGGAAAGGAGCGTCATGATCTTTATCCGGTCGAATCCATGATGATGAACGCCGGTTGCATCGTCGTGAAAGCTCCCATCTTCGGCATCCAGGTCGGCAATGCCGACTGTTCCACCCGGAAGCAGCAGGTCGTAAAAGAGAATGAAGAGCTTTGCCGGGTCAGGTACATGGTGGAGTGTCATGCTGCTCACCACAAGATGAAACCGGCCAGTCGGCTGCTCGTCCTTCTCCAGATCACAGAAAAGCATCTCCACGTTGCCCAGACCACGCTCCTGAGCTTTTTGCTCCAGCACCGAGAGCATTCCCCGCGAACTGTCGATACCGACGATACGTCTCACCAAGGGTTGCAGCCGCAACGTGACGAGTCCGGTTCCACAACCGAAATCAAGGGCGTCCATGGTCTGGTCGGGATGCAGGGTATCAATGATAGCTGCGGCAACATTCCCGGCCAGTTTGACCCGGCGGGGTTCCTCGTCCCAAGATGATGCTACCTGGTCAAAATCGCGTTTTTCGTTCATAAGTACCTCCGAGCTAATCTTTCTTTTCTTTTTTAGTACCTCGGTCCCCGAGGTCACATGAATTAGACAGTCAGGTCGGAACGCCGAGCCGTGGCAGGATGTATCTCTGCAGCACGAACCAGAAGACCAGGAATCCGAGCAGTAACAGCACGCTTTTCATGTTTCACCCCTTTATTTCGTTATCTATGTAACGTATCCGCTCATGCCACTAACTTTTCGGGAACTGAGCATCTTTTATCCAGTATCGCTACCAGATCCCGAATCATACTATCGTTGATGAGATAACAGACTTTCAGAACCTCAGCGGCCTTGTTCACCTCTCTTTTGTTGATGATCATTTTGAGTAGCAGTTTTTGGGAAAACGAGGTACCCCCAGTTTTGCCAGGATGGTGAACATCGGGCAGAATTGGGTGAATCCCGACTGGAGCAGGTTAAGCCCGACGAAACCGGTGAACCAGAGCCAGTAGGGGGAGTGAAAGTGGGCAAGGAGAAGTGAAATAGTGAGGAACGTCCCCGCGACGATCCTGACGATCCGTTCGATGTAAAATTCTTCTTTCATTTTGTTCTCCCTTTCAGAGTCACGTCTCTTGTTGTTGAGTATGTCGTTCCTTCCACGACTGTACGAGATAATAGAGAATCGGTATCGTCACCCGTGACAGAGTCGTGGAGGCGATTTCACCGCACATCATGGCAATGGCAAGCCCCTGAAAGATCGGGTCAAAGACGATGACGAAACTCCCTACGACGACGGCGCCGGCGGTGAGGAGCATGGGGCGGAAACGGACCGCCCCTGCCTCGATGATCGCCTCGTCAAGCGGCATTCCCTCTCTCCGCTTCATTTCGGCAAAGTCGATGAGAATGATGGAGTTCCTCACGATGATCCCGGCCAGGGCGATGAAGCCGATCATGCTGGTGGCGGTGAAGAAGGCTCCCGCCACGGCGTGCCCCGGCAGGATGCCGATGAGGGTCAGCGGGATGGGGGCCATGATCACCAGCGGCGTGGTGAAGTCCCGGAACCAGGCCACCACGAGGATGTAGATGAGGACCATGACCGCGCCAAAGGCGATGCCCAGGTCACGGAAGACCTCATAGGTGATATGCCACTCGCCATCCCATTTCATCCCCACGTGGTTCTCGCTCCAGGGTTGGCGGGAGGCGAGGATCTCGATCTTCGTCCCGTCAGGCGTGGGCAGATCCTGAATCTCCTTCTGCACCTTGAGAATGGCGTAGACCGGCGCCTCGATCTCCCCGGCCACATCGCCGATGACGTAGACGACGTTCTTCAGATTTTTACGATAAAGACTCTTTTCCTCAGTGGCCGTCGTCACCCGGACCAGTTGGGAGAGCGGGACGTTCCCCTTTGTCCCTGAAACGTACAGGGACGAGAGCGCAGCCGCCGAGCTGCGCTGGACCACCGGCAGGCGGAGATTGATCGCCACCGGCTCCTTTTCCTTGGGAAGGTGCGCCAATCCCGCGTCCATGCCGGCCAGGGCAATCCGGAGGGTTCGGGCGACATCTTCCACGGCAATGCCGGAGAGCGCAGCCTTTTCCTGATCCACGACAAAGGTGACCTTTTTCTGGTCGTCTTCCCGGTACCAATCCACATCCACGACGCCGGCCGTTTTCTTGAGAATCTCCTTCACCTTGCCGGCAATACCGGCGCGGGTGGCGTCGTCGGGACCGTAGAGTTCGGCCACCAGAGTGGCGAGTACCGGTGGGCCGGGAGGAATTTCCGCCACCTTCACCCGGGCGCCGTACTTGTCCGCGACGACCTTGACCAGTGGCCTGATCCGCTTGGCACTGTCGTGGGACTGATCCTTCCGCTCGTCCTTGGAGAGGAGGTTCACCTGGATGTCGGCCAGATTGGAGCCTTTACGGAGATAATAGTGTCGCACCAGACCGTTGAAGTTGAACGGTGCGCTGGTCCCAATGTAGCTCTGGAAATCGGTGACTTCCGGCACCCTCCGGAGAGCATCCCCCATCTCCCGGACCATTCGGGCCGTCTCTTCCAGCGGGGTCCCCTCCGGGGCGTCGATGATTACCTGCAGCTCGTTCTTGTTGTCAAAGGGGAGCATTTTTACCGTCACTGCCTTGAAGTAAACCAGCGAGCAGGCGGCAAGGAGCAGGATGACTACTCCCACCAGGAAGGCATAACGGAGCGGCTTCTTGTGAATCAGCGCCCCCATCCCCCTGCGGTAAAAGGCGGTCAGCTTTGAATCGTCGGGTTTTACATGGTTTTTCCCGTCCCCGGTCCCCAGTCCCGGATGTTCTCCTTTCATCAGCCGGTAGGCGAAATACGGGGTAACCGTGAAGGCGATGAACATGGAGATGAGCATGGCCATGCTGGCCCCCACGGGGATGGGCCGCATGTACGGCCCCATGAGCCCACCCACGAACCCCATGGGGAGGATGGAGCAGATGACCGCAAAGGTGGCCAGCACCGTGGGGTTGCCGATCTCGTCCACCGCTTTGACCGCCGCTTCCAGCGGCTCCATGAGGGTAGTGGTGAAGTAGCGATGGATGTTTTCCACCACGACGATGGCGTCGTCCACCAGAATGCCGATGGAGAAAATGAGCGCAAAGAGGGTGATCCGGTTGAGGGTATAGCCGATGAGGTAGAAAACCAGCATGGTCAAGGCCAGGGTGACCGGGATGGCGATGGCCGCCACCGCTCCGGCACGCCACCCCATGAAGAGGGCGATGAGGATGGTGACGGAGAGGGCCGCCAGGAACATATGGAAGAGGAGTTCGTTGTTCTTTTCCTTGGCGGTCTCGCCATAGTTGCGGGTCACCGTCACCTGAATGTCGGAGGGGATGACCTTCCTTTTCAGAAACTCCACCTTGTTGAGCAGATCTTCCGCCACGAGGGTGGCGTTGGCCCCTTTGCGCTTGGCAATGGCAAGGGTGACGGCGGCATACTCCCGCCGGGGGTCGCCGGAGAGTTTTTTGGCGTGGGCTGCCGGACCGAGGCCCATGAAGACATAATCGTCAGGCTCCTTCACGCCGTCGGCAATCTGGGCAACGTCGGCCAGAGTGACAGGACGGCCGCCGTGAACCCCGACTACCACCCGGCGGACCGCTTCGGCGCCGTCCAGAAACGAGCCGGTATCAACCAGCGTCTCCCGGTTGTTGCCGGTGTAGGTGCCGGAGGGGAGTGAAGTGTTCCCCTTCTGGAGGGGATTCATGATCGCAAGCGGGGAGAGCCCATAGCCGGCCAGCCGGGACAAGTCCGGTATCACCCGAATCTGGCGGGTAACTCCCCCCTTGATCTCGGCGTCGGCGACGTTTTCCCCCTTCTTCAGTTCGTCGCAGACCTCGCGGGCCACCCTCCTGAGCATGGTGTGATCATAGCGGTCGGACCAGAAGGTCAAGGCAAGGATCGGGACATCGTCGATGGACTTGGGCACCACCAGCGGCTCACCGGCGCCGGAGGGGAGAAGATTCCGGTTGCTCATCACCTTGTTGTAGAGCTTGACCAGGGATTTTTCCATATCCTGGCCCACCAGGTAGCGGACCGTGATGATCCCCATGCCGGGACGACTCATGGAGTAGAGGTATTCCACTCCGGGAATCTCCCAGAGTTTCCCTTCAAAGGGTTTCACCACCCGCTCCTGTACCTCCTGGGGGGAGGATCCGGGAAGGGGGAGGTAGATATCCACCATGGGGACAACGATTTGCGGCTCCTCCTCCCGCGGGGTCATCTTTACCGCGAAGAAGCCGAGAAGCAGTGCCGAAATCACGATGAGCGGGGTCAGCTTGGAGTTGATGAACGCGTGGGCAATTTTACCGGCGAAACCGAGTTGTTGCATTCTAAAACCTCTCACCACGGAGACACAGAGACACGGAGAAAACCTAAGCCGGACAAGCCGGAGCCAAACAGGAAATACAAAAGCAATCACAAAGCCATTCCAAATCAGCACACGGATCTAAAGGATAAAGGCGGATCAATAATTTTGGTAAAACCTAAAAGTTTGTTTTAGGTTAAAACGGAACCAGATGTTCTCACTGTTTTCCTCCGTGTCTCCGTGCCTCAATTGCTGTTGTTAGGTTCAATTTTAGATCCGTCGCTCACCTTTTCTCCGCCGGCGATAATCACTTTTTCCCCGGCGGAGAGTCCGGATACTATCTCAATCTTGTCACCTAAGGCCCGTCCCGGTTTTATCAACCGCATCCGGGCAATTCTGTCGGCGTCAACCACCCAGACGGCGGTCAGCGCTCCCCGCTCGAAAATGGCCTGTTTTGGCGCCAGGATGCCGGTAACACCAGAACCCATGTCAATGAGAGCACGGCCGAAGGAGCCGGACCTGAGCCCTGTCCCGGAAAGATTCACCTTGGCGATGAAGGTACGACTGACCGGGTCGGCGGCAGGGACAACCTCGGCAATCCTGGCGCTGTAAGAACTGCCGCCACCGTCAATGGTTACCGTCACGTGGGTTCCCGACACCACCTTTCCCCCCAGTGACTGGGGAATTGCCAGATCCAGCTGGTAGCTCCCGTCGTCCTCGATGGTCAGTAACGGTTGACCGGGGAAGAGCGTACTCCCCAGGTCGATGGGTTTGGCCGTGACCACCCCGGAGATGGGTGCCACGATCTTCGTATAGTCGGCCACGGCGGAGGCCGAGCGCCCGCTGGCCTGAAGTTGCTTCAGCCGTGCTTCGGCACGGACCACACCCTGGGACGCCAGGTCACGTTCCGCTTGCTTGATGTCGAATTCCTGCCGGGTCACTGCCTGCTCGTCATACAGTTTCGTGTAGCGGAGGAAGGTGGCATCGGCCAGCTTTTTCCTGGTCCGGGCTTCGTCCACCCCCTGCTGCGCCTCGTCGGTGGCGGCCTCTGCCTGCGCCAATCCGGCAAGGCTTTCCGTGGCGTTGATGCGAGCCAGGAGTTCACCCTTTTTCACCCGATCACCCTCGCGGACCTTGAACAGGCTGACCGTGCCGGCAATGCGGGATGAAACCACCGCACTGGTCCTGGCCCGTACACTCCCCACCACCTCCAGGCTTTCGGGGACGGTCGTGGACACGGACTCCGCCAGGGTGATCCCCTTCAGAGCCGGTTGCTCCTGGCGGAGAACCTCCCCCTGCCCGCTGTTTGAGCATCCTCCCGAAAGGAGAACAGCCAGGGGTAGAAAAATACATGCCGTCGTAGTTGCTCTCATGGTGCAATCTCCTTGCGTAACGTCCCGGTACTGAATGCAAGCTGGGCCGACGCCAGAACCAGATCGGCATCGGTTTCAATGACGGAGGCCCACGCCCGGTTGACGGATGTCTGGGCATCCAGTAGTTCCACGATCGTCGCCAGCGCCCCTTCGAACCGTTTTTGAACCAGTCTGAGCCCTTCCTCGGCATCACCAACGGCGCATCGTGCGACCTCCACCCGCTTGGCAGCCTCATCCCGTCGCAGCCGGCTCTCGGCCACCTGAAAGGTGACCTCCTTCTTGTACTGTTCCAGCATCTCGGCGGCACCCGCCTGCAACGCTCTTGCCTTCTCATCTTCCCGTGAACGCCGCATCCCGTCGAAGAGTTCCCACCGAAGCGCGGCTCCGGCATACCAGGAGTTGTTCTCACCTCCGAAGGGGACGGAACGGTCATTGATCTGGACTGCTCCCCCGGCGTGTACTGTCGGATACCAGGCACTCCGGGCGAGTCCCACCCCAAGTTCAGCCCTTCCATGCTGCCGCTCCACTCCCCGCAAGTCGGCGCGATGTTCCAGGGCCAAGCGGAGGAGCTCTTCCTGCGACGCGGCTACGGACAGAGGTCGAATCTCACCACTGATGTCGAATGCTGCTCCTGCCGGCGCTCCCATGGCTTTGCCCAGCCGAAGCCGGGCGATCTCCAGGCTGTTCCGACTACGAATATCCTGCTCTTCCATCTCGGCCAAGAAGGTTCGGGCGCGAAGTTCGTCGGACTTGAGCCCCGTCCCGGCGCCTACTCGCACCCCGGCTAACCTCAGATGTTCCCGGGCGCTGATGACCCCTTTTTCGGCAGCACCAAGTTGGGCCTTTGTCCTCCAGACGGTAACGTAGGACGAAACCACCTCCAAAGTCACCAGCTCCCGCCGGAACTGCTGTGAACTTTCCCGTTCCTCCCGCTCCTTGGCGGCGATGTTCACGCTGAGCCCCACTGAGCGGTCATATAGTGTCTGCTCCAGGGTGATGGTAGTCCGGAAATCGGTCTCGGTGCCGGGATTGTTGAGGTTGTTGACCAAAAAATCGTTTGATGTGAACCGTCCCTGGTCCAGCTTCATCATGAAGGTGCGGGTGGGAGAATTGGAAGCGGTGAACATCTCCTCGATGGTCACCCGAGGGAAGTAACGGCTTTTCGCCGCATCCCGGCCGGCAGTTGCCGCCTGTACCGCGAACTGCTCCGACTTCAGGAGATTGCTGTTCCGGAGCGCCAACCCGACCGCGTCCGGGAGAGTGACCCCCTGCTCGGCACAAACCGGAGACGTGAAGAGAGCCGCTGCGAGGAAAAAATAAGGGATGAATTTCAAGACAAACGCCTCCTCTCTAACCAAACTATATATTCATATTCTCATATACTATTCCCGTAACAAATGTCAAGGAATTTTGTATTGACATTCTGAGTTTTGAATATATTATTGTGCGTATACATAGAAAAGGTGATACACCATGAAAATCTGTTTTCCGGTTGAGCAGCATGAGGGGTTAGAGAGCCAGGTCTACGGGCATTTCGGTTCTGCACCGAGTTTCGTCGTGGTGGATAATGGAATCGTATAATTAATACTCATGACCATGCATTGTCCACCCCAACCAAGACAGCACCTTTTTCATGAGACTATCATTACCGCTGCAGCAGCCACACCACTAATGGTCAAAGGGATTTCGGCTATGGCGTGTGAACTTTTGACAAGATGTTCGTTCTTTGTTGACCACATGAAGGAATTGCCCAAAACTTCTGACTACATTCAAAAAAAACTCTGCTTCGATGACTATACCTCCTGTAACAGATACAAGATTTATCAGCAGTTCGGTGACGGGATCATTCCTTTCAATCTTGATCCTGCCGACACCGAAGCGGTGAAAAAAATCATACAGAGCCAGCGGGAGAAGCAGAATCATGAGCCATGATCCTCCGTGTATTCTTGCCTGCCGGGTACCCTGATACAGAAGATAGAGTTGAACCATTAGAGTGACCGGTGGCGAAAGGACAAGCTCCCGCAAGAGGAGTAGCTGCAATTAGTACGCTACAGCCGTTCTATCCGAACTGGCGGATTAACTTCCGAGGAGGAAACGTATGAAGATGAGGATTGTGATCATAGGCGCCAATGCCGCCGGAGCCAAGGCTGCGGCCAAAGCAAAACGGATGAATCCACGGGCGGAGATCACGGTGGTCGACCGGGGGAGTTTTATCTCCTACGGCGCCTGTGGCATACCGTACTACGTAGCGGATATGGTCAAGGACGAAAAAGAGTTGATGAGTACTCCGGTGGGGGTAGTACGCGATCCCGCCTTTTTTCGGAAGGTCAAAGGGGTAGAGATTCTTACCGAGACCGAAGCGGTGGCTATTGACCGTCAGAGCCGGAAGGTAACGCTCCGGAGCACGGCAGGTGGCGCTTCCTCTATCATCGAGTATGATGCGCTGATCCTGGCAACCGGCAGCACCCCGGCCGTCCCGCCGCTTGAGGGGCGCACTCTCCCCGGCATTATCACGGTCAAAAGCATCGAAGACGCCATCCTCCTGAAGGAGCAGGCGGTTTCCGGTAACCGGGCTTGCGTAGTCGGCGCCGGCCTCATCGGCCTCGAAACCGTGAAGGCTCTGGCCGAGCGCGGAATGCAGGTTACGGTGGTCGAATTGTGCGGCCAAGTCCTGCCGGGCATTCTGGACGAAGAGATGGCGAACCTTCTGGAACAGCATATCAAAAGCAAGGGGGTCACGGTCATGACCTCCTGCCGTGTTTCCGGTTTTACCGGAACCGACCGGGTGGAACAGGTTGTTACCGACCAGGGGGAGGTGATTGCGGATTTGGTGGTACTGGCCATCGGGGCCAGACCCAACGTGGAGCTGGCCCGGAATGCCGGCCTCGTTATCGGCTCGACCGGGGCCATTGCCGTGGACAACCACCTGCGCACCTCCGACCCGACGATCTACGCCTGCGGCGACTGCTGTGAAACGGTCAATCTCGTCACCGGAGCGCCGCTCTATGCCCCGCTGGGAAGTACCGCCAACAAGCAGGGGAGAGTGGCGGCTATCAACGCAACGGGAGGTGATGCAACCTTTGCCGGGGTACTGGGAACCGCCATCCTCAAGGTGTTTGACTTCAACGCAGGTAAAACCGGCCTGACCGAAGGCGCCGCACGTGCCGCAGGATTCACCGTGGAAACGGTACTCTCACCGGCCCCTGACCGGGCGCACTTCTATCCGGCGGCAAAGCCGATAGCGTTGAAGCTGGTGGCCGATACCGCAACCGGACGGCTGTTGGGAGTTCAGGCAGTGGGTCCCGGCGGAGTGGACAAACGACTGGACGTCGCCAGCACAGCCCTCGCTTTTCGCGCCAACGTCGAACAGGTTTCCCACTTGGACCTGGCGTATGCGCCCCCCTTCTCCGCAGCCATGGACAACCTGATCGTGGCCGCCGATATCCTGAAAAACAAACTTTCCGGCCATGCCAAGGGAATCTCTCCCGGCCAGCTCAAGCAGATGCAGGATGACGGGGATGACTTTGTTCTCCTGGATGTCCGTTCCCCGGCGGAACACGCCGCCATGCGGATCTCCGGAGCAAAACTGGTTCCGCTGGGCGCCCTGCGGGAAAAGTTGGATACCCTCCCCAAGGACAAGGAGATCGTCACCTTCTGCAAAATCAGTCTGCGTGGGTATGAAGCCCAAAAAATTCTTAACGCCGCCGGTTTTACCAAGGTCAGGTTTCTTGATGGCGGCATCCTCACCTGGCC
>CAIUWK010000071.1 GCA_903902855.1 uncultured Geobacter sp.
GAAGAGCGAAGAAAAAGCAAAAGTGACCGAGGAGAAGGTGGAGAAGACCGAGGCGTTGGCCAAGCAGACCGACGAGAAGTCTCTGGGCAAATGGCTGACCATCGGCGGCGACTACCGGTTCCGGGTGGATTCACTGCGGGGGTCGGTGCCCGGGTCGTACAGCATCATGAACGAGGCCTTTGCCGGATGGATGCTTGGCCAGATGAATGGAGCCGCACCGGCGCCTCCTCCTGCCAGCGGTTACGTCCCGGCATACAAGACCAGTAACGATACCCTTTACACCAACCGGTTTGGGTTAAACCTGAAAGCCAAGGCCACGGAAAATGTTTCCGTCAAGGCCAGGTTGCTCATGTATAAAGTATCCGGCGCACAGAATGACGCCGCAGTCGTTGGCCCTTATGCCACCGATCGGATGGGTATTTTTGACGGCACCCTGGGCCATGTCCCTTCCGACGGCCAACTGACGGTGGATCAGGCCTATGCCACGTGGAGCAATATCGCCGAGCAGCCGGTCTGGTTCTCCGTCGGTCGCCGTCCTTCCACCGGAGGGTCACCCACCCACCTCAAGAACAATACCGAAAAGACCGGAACTGCAGGGACGCCGGCACTTCTTGTTGATTACGCCTTTGACGGTATGACTCTGGGATATGCTCCGGACATCGACGCCCTAGGCAGCCCCTTCGTAAAACTCTGCTATGGTCGGGGATTCGAGAGCGGTTATTCCGGCTCTGCGACTGCCAACAACAGTCTCCGTGATACCGATATGCTGGGCGTACAAGTAGTCGGGTACAATACCGACGCCGTCACCGCAACCTTTCAGTGGAACCATGCCTTCAATGTCTTCAACACCCCCGCATTTGTCACAGGACCGACGACGGTTGCCGGTTCCAGCCTCAGCGGTTATTCCGCTCCTTCCGTCAACCTTGGTGATATCGACTGGTTTGGACTCGATGTTGTGGGTAAACTCGACAACATCGGTTTCGGGAATGTAAACTGGTTTGTTGACGGTGCCCTGAGCTACGCCCAGCCGAACAAAAATGTCGTAGATCCTTTCAGCAGTACCGGTGCTCCGGTCCGACCGGTCATGGGGTTGATGAATTCGGGGATGAATATCAATTATTCATCCACCAAGCAGGACAAGACCGGTTGGGCTGTCTATGTTGGCGGTAGGTATGACATCGAAAAAACCGGAACAAAAATCGGGTTTGAATACAATCACGGTTCCCGCGACTGGATCACCTTCGCACCCGCCGCAGACGATATCTGGACGGCAAAACTGGGAACTCGCGGCGATGTGTACGAAGGGTACATCATCCAGGAACTCAAGCTGAAGCCTATCTCATCCATCATGAGTAAGGTCTTCTTTAAAGTCGGTTACCAGTACTATTCTTTTGATTCCACCGGCAGTAATAACTGGGTAGGCGGTTCCGCAAAACTGTCTGACCTTGGTAATCCCATGAATGCCCAGATGCTGGCTCCGGTACAGAACGCCCAGGACATCTACGGCACCTTCGAAGTTCAATTCTAATCACTGCTGTAATGCGGGGGGCAGTCGCCCCCCGCACCATGTGCGGAGTTTTCCATGAAGTCTGCCACCTTCACCCTTTTCCTGCTTATTGTTCTCAGTTCGACTCTTTGCGGGCAGGCCGTCGCCGGAATGGAGCTCAAGCTCTTCGGGGTCATCCAGAAGATCGAGTCGGAACTCCCCGACGGGCTTTCCGCAACCGTGACCATCAAAGAGACCAGATCCGACAAGATCATCGTCATCACCGTCACCGACACCCTGACCCTGGACAAGCTTCGGGATCGCCGGATCGTGACTGGGGACGATATCCGCTGTACGTACGAACCGGTGGGCGGCAGGAATATCAGTCGAGTATTCAAGAAGAGCGCAGGCTGCTGATCGTTCTCCACAGCAATGAGCGGTATACGTTTTGATAAAACCGCATTATTTGCTGTATTTTTTTGCCCATCATATCGTATTATAGAAATACCTGTATGTTTACTCCATAAGGGAGGCAGAACCGTGAAGTTATCAAGAAGAAGTTTCCTCAAGACGTCAGGAGTCGCCACCGCCGGATTGGCTGCCGTTTCCGGCGGTCCGGAGAAGTTTCTCCTCTGGGCCGAAGATGCCGGCCTGATCAAACCAACGTTTGTGCCCACCTTCTGTGAGATCTGTTTCTGGAAGTGCGGCGCCATTGCCAAGGTTCTTAACGGCCGCGTGGTCAAACTGGACGGGAACCCGGCCCACGGCAACAGCCGGGGGAAGCTCTGCGCCCGGGGGAACGGCGGCATCGGCCTGCTCTACGACAAGGACCGGCTCAAGACTCCGCTGATCAACGTGGGAAAGCGGGGCGAGGGGAAGTACCGCGCCGCCTCCTGGGACGAGGCCCTGGGAGTCGTGGCCGAGAAGATGAAGGGGATCAAGCAGCAGTACGGCCCGGAGTCCATGGCCATCTTTACCCACGGCACCCCCACCGATCATTTCCTGCCGCTCCTCTCCGCCTACGGCACCCCCAATGTGGGGATGCCCTCCTTTGCCCAGTGCCGCGGACCCCGGGATGTGGGGTATGAGCTGACCTTCGGCGAAGGTCCCGGTTCTCCGGAGAGGGTGGACCTGATCAACAGCAAGGTCATGGTGCTGATCGGCTCCCATCTTGGGGAAAACATGCACAACTCCCAGGTGCAGGATTTTGCCGAGGCCATCGGCCGGGGCTCCAAGCTGATCGTGGTGGACCCCCGCTACTCCATCGCCGCCGGCAAGGCCCAGCAGTGGCTCCCCATCAGACCGGCCACGGACGTGGCGCTGCTGCTGGCCTGGATTAACATCATCATCACCGAAGGGATGTACGACCGGGCGTATCTGGATCAGTTCGCCGAGGGGTTCAGCGACCTTGCCCAGGCGGTGAGTTCCTACACCCCCCAGTGGGCGGAAAAGGAGACCGATATCCCGGCGGCGCAGATCATCGAGACGGCGCGGATGATGGGGAAAAACGCCCCGGCGGTAACCATTCATCCGGGACGGCATGCCACCTGGTACGGCGACGATGTGCAGCGTTCCCGGGCGCTGGCCATCCTCACCGCTCTCCTCGGTTCCTGGGGGCGCTCCGGCGGCATGTTCCTGGCCACTAAGGGATCGCTTCCCAAGGGGGAGAGCAAGCCGTTCCCGGAACCGGGGAAGGCACCGCTCAATGGTGGCGGATATCCCTTTGCCGGCGCGGAAGGGGTCACCCAGGCGATTCGCACCGCCACCATCACCGGTTCTCCCTATCCCATCAAGGGGTGGTTCGTCTCCGGTACTAACCTGATGAAGTCGCTCCCCAACCAGAAAGAGACCCTTGAGGCGATCAACAAGCTTGATCTCCTGGTGGTGGTGGATGTCATGCCCATGGATTTGACCATGATGGCGGATGTGATTCTCCCGGAATGTACCTATCTGGAACGTCACGACGCCCTGGCCATCGGCAAGGGGAAATCGCTCTCCGTCTCCATCCGGCAGCCGGTGATCAAGCCGCTCTATGAATCCAAACCGGGGTGGTGGATCGCCAAGGAGTTGGCCAAAAGGCTGGATCTGGCCGATTATTTCCCGTGGAACAGCTACGAGGAGAAGCTGCAGAAGCAGTGCCGGACGGCGGGGATCTCCTATGATGATCTGAAGACGCTGGGGTGTCTCACTATCCCCGATACCGCCACACCGTACATAACTCCGGAGAATCAGCCGACCTTCAAGACCGCCAGCGGCAAGATCCAGCTCTACAGCAAGGAGTTGCAGGAAAAGGGGTTCGATCCGGTGCCGATCTACGTCCGTCACCCCCTCCCACCCGAAGGGTTTTTCCGGCTGACCTATGGCCGGAGCGCGGTGCATACCTTCAGTCGCACCACCAACAACCCGGCTCTTTTTGAGCTGTACAAGGAGAATGAGGTCTGGATCAATGCGAAAAAGGCTCAGACCCTCGGTTTCAAGAGCGGAGAGTATGTGGTGCTGATCAATCAGGATGGCGCCACAAGCGGCAGGATCAAAGTCAAGGCGACCCAGAGAATCCGGGAGGATATGGTCTATATGGTGCATGGCTGGGGTTCCACGGGGAAAGAGTTATCCCGTTCCGGCGGCAGGGGGGGGGATGATCAGGGGCTCATCACCAAATACGCCGTAGATCCCATCGCCGGGAGCACCGGAATGCGGGTCAATTTTGTCAAGCTGCAGAAGGAGGCCTGAAGATGCCGAAATACGCCATGGTCATTGACCAGCGCCGCTGCGTAGCCTGCATGGCCTGCGTGGTCGCCTGCAAGAACGAGAACGATGTCCCCCCCGAGCAGTATCGGACCCGGGTGTTGGAGATGGTGGAGGGAGAGTTTCCCCTGCTCCGCATGGAGCTCCGGTCGGAACTCTGCAATCACTGCGACAATCCACCCTGCGTCTACAACTGCCCCACCGGTGCCTCCTACAAGCAGAAGGAGAACGGTATCGTTCTCTTGCGCAAGAACCGTTGTGTGGGGTGCAAGGCGTGCGTGGCCGCCTGCCCTTATAATGCCCGTTACATCAATCATGAAAAAGGGTTCGCCGACAAATGTACCTTCTGCGACCATCGGCTCAAGGAGGGGAAAGAGCCGGCCTGTGTCGCCACCTGCATCGGCAAGTCACGCATTTTCGGGGATTTGGACGATCCCAAGAGCCCGGTCAGGATTGCCCTGCAGGGGGCTGATTCCACGGTGCTGCTGGAAGGGGCCGGGACCAGGCCGCGGGTCTATTACATAAAGAAATTCAGCAAACCGGAATAGGAGCCACTCATGGAACTCACTGTTACAGGCGTTAACGCCCTGACTTCTCCTCATCTCCATATCTGGGACTGGCGGGTTTCGCTCTATCTGTTTCTGGGGGGTCTCTCCGCCGGTCTGGCGGTCATGACTACGGTGCTGCATCTCAGAAAAGGGGGGGGACTGGTGAAGGATGAGCCGGCAGGCTATATCGCACCGATCCTCGTCCCGGTCATACTGGGAATCGGCATGCTGTTCATCTTCCTGGATCTGGAGCGAAAGCTGAACGTCTTCTGGTTCTACCTCACGATTCAGCCGCTCTCCCCCATGTCCTGGGGTTCCTGGGGGTTGCTGGTCTTTTTCCCGGTGAGCGGTCTCTTTGCTCTGGCGGCTCTACCGGACACCATGCTCCACTGGCTGATGCTGGAACCGCTGAAGAAGCTGGCCGTCCGGATGAGAGATTTTCTCTTTCCCTTGGCAGTCGTCAACTTCGCCATGGGAATCTTCATCGGTATCTATACCGGGGTGCTGCTCAGTTCCTTCGTGGCCCGACCGCTCTGGAATTCCGCCATCCTTCCTGTGCTCTTCCTGACCTCGGCCCTCTCCGTGGGGGCGGCTCTCATGATCATGATCGCCCGGACCAACAAGGTGAAGCTCTGGTTCACCAAGATGGACATCTGGTTGATCTTTGCGGAGATGGTCATCTTGCCCCTCTTTTTCTATGGCCAGTACACCTCCTCCGGCGCCCATCGGGAATCGATCATGCCGTTTTTCTCTCTCTCCCATGAGTACTTTTTCTACGGCTCATCCATGCTGCTCCTCTTCATCGTCTTCCCCATCGCCCTGGTGCTGAAGATGCTGGAGATCAAGGAAGACCATGGCCATACGCTGACCCCCATGGCCTTGGCAAAGATGAATCTCAGCGCCGGTATCGTTCTCCTGGGGGGGCTCATCATCCGGTTGACCTTTGTCTATGCCGGGCAGTTGAGTCAGTTGACGTAAGGAAAAGCAAGGAAAACAAGAGTGAAGAGTGAAACGTGAATTGTGAATGGTGAAAAGACCAAACCCGAACATGGAACGTAGAACCTTTGACCTCTAACCTATAACCTCTAACCTGAACCTCGCCGCTCTGCGGCGCTGCCCAAAGGAGATCATCATGAAAAAAGTCCTGTCCATCTTCGTGTCCGCCCTTGTGGCCATCAGTTTCGCCGGTATCGTCATGGCTGCCGAAACGGTCAAGCCGGTAACCGACGCAGCTGCACCGGTAGCCGATGCCGCCAAAACGACGGATAAGAAAGAGGTCAAAAAAGAGAAAAAGGATGTGAAGAAAGAGGTCAAGAAGGATGGCGAAGCCAAGCCGGAGAAGAAAAAGAAGAAGGAAGTAGCCGGCTGCTGATTCGGGGAGACTTTTGCGTGAGGTGACAAGGGGAGCGCGTCGTGGATGCGCTCCCCTTGTTCTTTCTCAGTCGGCGGATTTGGGGTATGATAGCGGATCATCGGGGTGTAAGGGGAGTTGATGCCATGTCTCTGAAATTCATTCTATTCGTCATGCTGATACTGTTTGCGACGTTGCTGCTTGCTGCGGTGGGGATACTGGTCCGGAGCATGTTCATGGCCACCAGGGGGAGGAGGATTGCCGATTATCCGACGCCGCGACAGGCGCTGGTGGTGCTGGATCTCCAGGAGGGATACCGTGGGACGAACAATCGGCAGCCGGTCACCATCCCGCCGGCCTTCGGACTCATCGCCACCGTTAACCGTCTCATCGACAATGCCACCCTCTCCGGGATGGAGGTCGCCTACATCCGTCAGCTCTTCAGCAACAATCTGATCGTGCGGCTTCATGGGGGGAAGAAGCAGGGGAGGGTCGTTATCGATCACCGGATAAAGGTCATCAATGGCAATGATTTCGAGAAGAACCGGACGGACGCCTTCTCCAACCGGCAGTTCGAGCAGCTATTGATCGACCGGCAGGTGGACGAACTCTATCTGGTGGGGGTGGATGCCGCCTTCTGCGTCTATTATACGGCGCTGGGCGCCCTGAACCGCGGCTACAAGGTAACCGTCGTCGCCGACGCCGTCATGTCGCGCAACAAGATGGAGGGGGTTCTGGCGAAATACCGGCGTCAGGGGATCGGGGTCATCAGCAGTCACGAGCTTATTCGAAAGTGCGCTTGAAGCGGATACGAACAGGGCGTTGTCTCATGCCTCGGGGTAATTACTCAGGTTGAGAGGCTGAAGGCTGAAGAGTATCAGGAAAACCTCTACAAGATCAATAAAAGCGACTTATACGAGACGGGTTTATCCTTCAGCCTTCAGCCTCAATACCGGAGTAGTTACGTCTCGGGATGGGGGAGAGTGAGGGAGCGAGGCGGAATGTGGCAAAGTAGAAATAGTTGCGTCGGAAATTCCTTGCCAGAGGGGGGAAGGCCATAATAAGATACTATTAATTGTTATATCCTGTCAGTTGCTCCGGGGAGCTCATCCATGGCGACCAAAGAGATCAATCCCACGTCACATCGTCGATGGCTTATTTCCCTTCTCCCCTGGTTGATCCTCGTCGTCGGGGTGGCTATAACCTGGCTGCTGGTGTCGCAGATGCGTCTGCGAGAGAAAGAGATGGAGCAATCGGAGTTCGAACTGCGCGTGGACGAGATGGTGAGCGGTCTCCAGCACAGGATGACGGCCAACGTTCAGATCCTGCTGGGAGTTTCCGGCCTGTTAATGGGGAGCAGGGAGGTCAGTCGTGAGGAGTTCCACAGTTATGTGGCGGGACTCCGGCTCTCTGAAAATTATCCAGGCATCCAGGCCATCGGCTACGCCGCCCTGGTGCCGGCCCGGGAGAAGGCACGTCATATGGCCGCCATTCGAGCTCAGGGATTCCCGGAGTACACCATCCTTCCCCCCGGAAGCCGGGATACCTATTCGTCGGTCATCTACGTGGAGCCCTTTGACTGGCGCAACAGGCGCGCCTTCGGTTACGACATACTTAGCGACCCGGTGCGCTCCGCGGCCGCCATACGGGCACGGGACGAGAATCGGGCTGCCATGACCGACAGGGTGATCCTGCGGCAGGAAACCGATAAAGACGTGCAGGCCGGAGTCCTCATCCTGGTGCCGGTCTATCGCTCCGGCGCCCATCCGGATACCGTGGCGGAGCGGCGGAGGGTCCTGCGCGGCTGGGTCTACTCGGCTCTGCGGATGAAGAATCTGGTGGGAACATATCTGGAAAATGAATATACCGAGCTCTCCAAGCGGCTCTCCCTGAAAATCTATTCCGGGGAAACCATAACCGCCGATACGCTCATGTACGAATCGCAGCCGTCTCCAGCGTCTACGGCGGATCAACTCTCCTACCTGCGTCATTTCACCATCTCCGGCGCCCGCTGGACCATTCAGGTAACGGCGCTGCCGGCCTACCTGGCCGCCGAGCAGCCGGCTGAAACGAGCAGATCGGTCCTGGCCGTCGGCATGTTCCTCTCCTGCCTCCTTGCCGTTGTGGCGTTCACCCTGCTTCGCGCCTATGAGCGAACCACTGCCGCCCTGGAGGACACTCGTCGCAGCAACCGCTCCCTGGCCGAACGGACCATGGAACTGGCTGAAAGCGAGCAGCGCGTTCGGCTGAAACTGGATGCGCTGCTGGAGCCGGAAGGGAATCTGGAGCTCCTGGATCTGGCCGATATTGTCGATTGTCCGGCGATTCAGCGGATCATGGTTGATTTTATCCAGCTTACCGGTATGGGATTTGCTTTGCTCGATCTGAAGGGGAAGGTGCTGGCGGCCACCGGATGGCAAGATATCTGTTCCAAATTCCACCGGGTTCAGCCGGAATCCGCCCGAAACTGCCTGGAAAGCGATACCATGTTGTCACAAGGGGTCGAATCGGGCGCCTGCCGCACTTACCGGTGCAAGAACGGCATGTGGGATATCGTCACCCCGATTTTCGTGGGGGGAAAGCACGTCGGTAATCTGTTTCTCGGCCAGTTTTTCTATGATGATGAACCGCCGGATCGGGAACTGTTTCGGGAACAGGCGCGCCGTTTCGGTTTCGATGAAGAAAAGTACCTTGCCGCCTATGATCGGGTACCCCGCTGGAGTCGGGATAAGGTGGCGCTGGTGATGCATTTCTATCAGCAGTTTTCGGAGATGATTTCCCGGCTGAGCCACGGCAATCTCCTCCTGGCGCACACGTTGACCGAACAAAAAAGAGTGGAAGAGGTGCTGCTGGTGGCCAAGGAGCAGGCGGAAGCGGCCAATCGCGCCAAATCGATCTTCCTGGCGAATATGAGTCATGAAATCCGTACCCCTCTCAACGCTATTCTCGGATTCGCACAGGTGCTGGGACGTGATCCCGCTCTGAATCCCTCGCAGTTGGACGGTTTGGCCACCATCCGGCGGAGCGGCGAACACCTGCTGACCCTCATTAATGATATTCTCGACTTGGCCAAGGTCGAGGCCGGGAGGATGACCTGCCGAATTGTCCCCTTTGACCTTGACCGCTTGATTACAGAGACGGAAGAGTTTTTCCGGCAGCGTGCCCGTGACCGGGGGGTTGCCTTGAAAGTGGCATCGTCGGTGCTCTCCCGGTTTGTGGCGGGTGACCAGATGAAGCTGCGTCAGGTTCTCATCAACCTGGTGGGCAACGCTGTTAAGTTCACCTCAAGAGGCTCTGTGACCCTCGGGGTGGAACCAGTCGACCATGAAGTTATCCGGTTTACCGTAAAAGATACGGGGGAGGGGATTGCACCGGAGGAGATGGCGCGACTCTTCGAGCCGTTCAGTCAGACCGCCTGCGGCCGGAATGTTCAGGGTGGGACCGGTCTTGGCCTGGCCTTGAGCACCAAGTACGTTCAGCTCATGGGGGGGGAGCTGAAAGCTGAAAGCACTCCGGGACGGGGAAGCTGTTTCTTCTTCACCCTTCCGCTCCCGCCGGTGGACGCCACTGAAACGGCGGCGGCAAAGGTGGAACCTCCGGTAACAGGTCTGGTGCCTGGGCAACCGGTACGCCGGATACTCATTGTGGATGATCAGCCGGACAATCGGGCGCCCATGAGGGAGCTGCTGGAGGGGCTGAATCCCCAGCCGCCGGTGCTGGAGATCCGGGAGGCGGCCGACGGTGGGGAAGCGGTCACGGCTTGGGAAGAGTGGCAACCCCACGTCGTCTTCATGGACATGCGGATGCCGGTGCTATCGGGGGAAGAGGCGACTATGCAGATCAAGGCGAAGATGGCGGCTCAGCCGAATGCGGTGCAGAGCGTCGTGATCGCTCTCACCGCCAGCGCCTACGAAGAAAACCGCAATCACTCTCTTGCCTGCGGCTGTGACGGATTCCTCCGCAAACCGTTTCTTGCGGAGGAGATCTTTGCTCTACTGGAATGTCTGGCCGCTCTCCGATTCACCCGGTCAGCCGCACTGCCGGTCAGTGCCCCCTTGTTATCACCCGAAGAGTTGTCTCTTCGGCTGGCCGTTTTTTCCCCAGGATGGCGCGCCGATCTTGAGTCAGCGGTTACTCTGGGAGATTTCAACAGGATCACCGTTCTTCTGGAGCAGATCCGTGACCAAGACACCGCGTTTTACCGGCAGTTGGCACCGTGGGCGTATCGCTACGACCTGAATCAGTTTTCACGCTTGCTGGAGCGGGACGGGCGCTCCTGTAGAGAGTAGTCCGGCCTCTGTTGCTCACAGCACTTCGGGTGAACCTTACCACCCCCGGCCCCTCCTAAAATAGGAGGGGAGCAACACTCCCCCTCCTTGGCTAAGGAGGGGGTTGGGGGGGGGGGGCGACAAAGGGAGCTATGGTGACCGAGGTGCAGGAAAGCTGAATAGTTACGAAAAAGCCCCGGAAAATATCCGGGGCTTTTAGCATTAAGTCTGCGATAAAATTAAGCTCGTAGTTCTATTTCTCAGTACGCCTGCTTGTCCGCCAGCACCTCTTCTTCCCTCACCGGTGCCCGGAAGATCCGATAGATCCAGATCTTGTAACCGATGATGATCGGGATGAAGACGGCCACCACAATAAGCATGAGCTTCAGGGTGTAGGGGCTGGAGGAGGAGTTGTAGAGGGTCAGGCTGGAGGCCGGATCGATGCTTGACGGGATCAGGTTGGGAAAGAGCCCGGTGATGGCGGTGGCCACCACCATAAGGATGGTCAGGCTGGAGGCGGTAAAGGCCGCCAAAGGTTTCCCCTGGGCAGAGAAGAGTCTGATGGCCAGGAGAGCAGCTACGGCCAGGAGCGGCACCACCATGAGCGGGGGGTGCGCCAGGTAGTTGACGTAGAGGCTGGTGGCGAAATTCGTGTAGACCAGGAAGGCCACCGCCACCACGAGGAGGATCGGCCAGAGATTGTTGGCGGTGGACTGGGAGCGTTTGCTCAGCTGGCCGGTGGTTTTCACCGTCAAGTAGAGGGCGCCGTGAACCATGAAGAGAGAGACGAAGAGGAGTCCGGTGAGCAGACCATAGGGGTTGAGCAGGCTCAGGAGCGAGCCGTGGTACCCGGCTGAATCCATGGGGAGCCCTTCGAAGATATTGCCGAAGGCGACGCCGAAGAGAAGCGCGGGGAGGAAGTTCCCCACCATGATGGCGCTGTCCCACCCTTTTTTCCAGGTGGGGTGATCCTCCTTGCTCCGGAATTCGTAGGAGACCCCCCGGACGATGAGGGCGCAGAGGAGGATGAAGAGCGCCGAGTAGAGGTAGCTGAACATCAGGGCATAGGTGGTGGGAAAGGCTGCGAAGGTCACCCCGCCGGCGGTGACGAGCCAGACCTCGTTCCCCTCCCAGATGGGGCCGATGGTGTTGATCATGACCCGCTTGTCACCGTCGCTCTTGCCGATGAGATTGTGCAGCATGCCGGCACCCATGACGAAACCGTCCAGCATGAAATAAACTCCCCAAAGAACTCCCCAGAGAATGAACCAGGTTATCTGAAGTTCCATCTTAAGCCTCCTGTCCGCGTGGTTTGATCATGGAAGAGATGTCGTTGTCCGGTCCCTTGCGGGCGAATTTCGCCAGCAGATAGATATCGATCACCCCCAGGAAGCCGTAGAGGAGGGTAAAGCCGATGAGGGAGCCGACGACCTGGGAGAGGCTGACGGACTTGGATACCCCGTCGGAGGTCTTCATGATCCCGTAGACGATCCATGGTTGCCGTCCCACCTCGGCCACCACCCAGCCGAGAAAGTTGGCCAGGTAGGGAAGGGGGAGCGAGTAGAGGAGGAGGGTGAGGAAGAGCCGCTGTTTCTGGATGTTACCCCACCGGGAGAGAATCATCGCCACCAGTGACGCCAGGATGAAGTAGGTCCCCAGACCGGCCATGAGTCGGAAGCTGATAAACGTGGGGAGGACCGGCGGTCGCAGTTCCGGCGGAAACTCCTTTAGTCCCTTGACCAGGGCGTTGGGGTCATGGAAGGCCAAGATGCTCACCGCATTGGGGACGCAGACCCCTTCCACACTGTTGCATTCGTTGGGGGGATCGGGGAGAAGGAGCAGGTTCATCCCCACCCCCCGCTTGCTTTCCCAGATCGACTCCATGGCGGCGAATTTGGTGGGCTGTACCTTGGCCACCTCCACCGCGGACATGTCGCCGAAGATCCCCACGGCTATGGTGGCAAAGAAGCCGAAGGTGGCGGCTATCCGGAAGGAACGGAGGAAAAAATCGGTCTCATTCTTGCGCAGCAGATGCCAGGCCGAAACCCCCATGACGAAGAATGCCGCCACCGTGTACCCGGAGGTCAACTGGTGGCCGAACTTGAGGAGACCGTCGGGATTGGTGATCATCGCCATGAAATCAACCATCTCGGCCCGGCCGTTGCGGAGAACATATCCCACCGGATGCTGCATCCAGCCGTTGGCCAGCAGTATCCAGAGGGCGGAGAGGTTGGTGGCAAGAGCAACCAGCCAGATGGAAAGAGCGTGGACTTTTTTCGATACCTTGTTCCAGCCGAAGATCCAGAGGCCGATGAAGACCGATTCCAGGAAGAAAGCCACCGTCGCTTCAATGGCCAGGGGGGCGCCGAAGATATCCCCTACGTAACGGGAGTATTCAGCCCAGTTCATGCCGAATTGGAACTCCATGGTGATGCCGGTGACCACCCCCAGAGCGAAGTTGATGAGGAAGAGCTTCCCCCAGAACTTGGTCATCTTCAGGTACATCGTGTCGCCGGTAATAACGTAGCGCGTCTCCATGTACGCGGTTAGAATGGAGAGGCCGAGGGTCAGCGGTACGAAGATGAAGTGAAACATGCTCGTGATCGCAAACTGCAGCCTGCTCAAGGTCAGGACATCCATCTGTTTTTCCTCCGGTGGTGTGTGATCGGGGTAATCAGTCGTGCAAAACGACCGTTTCAGTCTTTTTACGGTGCGTAGCGAAGTTTGTCAATAATGAATTGACTCCGGGGGGCGATCTCTCCGGTGCCGTGTCTGCTCCCGGAGATCGCCGGACCGTCTTCAGGGCAAAATTTTCTTGTCCTCGATCATGATATGCTGCAGTATCCAATTGCTGAGAAATTCTATGAGTTCTTTGGAGCGCTCTGTTTGGTCAAGTTCCAACAGCTCTTTAAGATGTGTCAGCTTCTGAGTGAATAGTCTATGTTCTTGGGTGTGTCGGTAAATTTCGGTGAAGCCCACTTCCGCCATGAGTCGTTCTTCTTCCAGGAAGTGATAGTTGGCATAGGACCATAATCGTTCCACCGCAATGATGTACGAACGCTCGTCGTCTTTACCGGTAACATCATGCTGCAGTCTGTTCAAAATGGAGAATAATTTTTTGTGCTGACTGTTGATGACCTGGTTGTTTATGGCATACATCTCAGACCAGTCAATACGAGGCATGCAGTAAATCCTTATGATAACTCAGGCTGCTTCGGCCTTGAGAAGTTGCAGTGACGCACCAACGGCAGACCTTACTTACGGTTGCGCCTGCTCCGTCTCCGTACCAAAAGCGGCAGCTCGGCGTTGTCCTTCCGCCACCTGCGCCGGGGTCATCTTCCCCTGGAGTGCGTCCCGTGCCCCCCTGGCGTCACTGTTCCCCTGTGCCGCTGCCAGGTTCCACCACTGGTAGGCCGCTATGTAGTCCTGGGGAACGCCCGATCCCTTCTCGTAGAGGGCGCCCAGGCTGTTCTGGGCCTTGTCGTACCCCTGCTCTGCCGCACGCTGAAACCAGGCGGCGGCTTCCCGAAAATCCTGCTGGACCCCTTTTCCCCCCTGGAGGTAGAGAGTGCCCAGGTCGTACTGGGCAAGGTGATCACCCTGCTCCGCCGCTTGCCGGAACCATCGGGCAGCCTCGGAGTAACTCTGGGGAACCCCCATTCCCTGGCTGTACATGACTCCCATGGCCTGTTGGGCGGTGGGATTGTTCTGCCTCCCTGCCATCTGAAGCCACTGCTGTGCCTTGCGATAATCTTTTTTCAGGCACTCGCCATTACTGTACAGTATCCCCAGATTTGCCTGGGCTACATCATTTCCCTTGGCAGCCGCCTGTTCAAACCACTTTACCGCTTCACCGCAATCCTTTTTCAGGCAGTCGCCGTCATGATACATGAAGCCCAGATTGGTCTGAGCCTGGGTATTCCCCTGTTTGGCGGCGCGTTGGTACCAGGTAACGGCCTCCTTGCACTCTTTCTGGACTCCCCCCTCGCCATACTGATATTTAGCGCCAAGCTCGAATTGGGCCGCGCTGTTCCCGTTTTTGGCGGCAAGGCGGTACCACTCCATCGCCTCCTCGGGGTCAGCCGGCACCTCTTCACCCAGCTCATACTGACGTCCCAATTCGTACTGGGCCTGCACGTCACCTGCATCGGCCCGGGCGCGCAGTGCGAAGAAATCCGTGGCGTACAAGGGGAGGGGGAGGGTGAGGCAGAGGAGCAGGGCGCAGGGGATGATCCGGAGCGGATTGAAATGCATGGCTGTTTCCTTTGGCTGGGAACCTGAGCTTGCCGGCTCAAGAGAGCTCTACGTTCGAGAAATCAGTTCAACGATTGCCTGCTTCAGGCTCTCTTCGGTGGTGTCGGCGGTGTTGGCCGATAACGTGGGACCACCGGTGAAAGAGGCATCCAGGGCAAAATACATGATGTTGTTTTCAAAGGCTCTCAGCTTTATGTGTAACCGTTGCGGTAACAGTTCCAACCCTTTACCGCGGCGCGTTATCCCCCAGAAAAATACATCAGGCAAGGTTTCTATCTTGTATTTATTGAAGAACGAAAGTTTTCCATACCATTCGTTTCCCAGTTCCTTGAGTAACCCAACGACCATGGAGTTCAGTCTGAGGTATTCATTGCGGCACTGGAGTGAGAACTCTTTCTCCAGGTTCCCCGCTTCCTGCACTTGATTTTTCAACTCCTTAACCCATGACATGGTCTCTCCCGGCGCTGCATGATTTGTCTGCATGGTAAGGTACGGAATTTTAGAAAGTATCTTTGAACAGAGTACTCATGTTCAAGAGCAATTTGCGATAACCTACCATATTAACCCCAGAGTCTCAACCGGTTATATGGAGAAGCTCCAGAGGTGCGAGTCGTTGTGCGATGCCGGCGCGAGATCCGCTATACAGAAGGTGTCGACCATGGTACAAGGGATTGGTTCGGCTAGAGGGGGGGGAGGGGGATCAGGCGTGCCGATACAGTCCCCTCCTCCAGGGTCACCAGGGCGAAGGTGGGTGACGGGGTTCCCTTCTGGAGTGTGCCGGGGTTGACGAAGAGTCTCCCGTCGATGCTCCGGATCAGTGGCGTGTGGGTATGTCCGAACAGGACCACCTCCGCCCCGATCCGGTGGGCATGTTCCCCCAGGCGTGTCGTGCCCGACTTGACGCCGTAGGCGTCACCATGGCAGAGCAAAAACGGTACGCCGTCGAAACGGAGGAAGAGTTCGCGGGGGAGGCGGGCTCCCACGTCGCAGTTGCCGGGGACCCGGATGATCTTGCAGGAGAGGGCTCCCTGCAGGGGGAGCGTATCTTCACAGAAGTCTCCCAGATGGATGACGACATCCGCTCCGGCAATCATCTCCACGGCCCGGAGTGCCGCCGGGTAGTTGCCGTGGGTATCGGATATGACGACCAGCTTCATAGGGTATCCTTGCGTGAAGTGCCGCGGAGTATACCCTGAAGGGGCGCCGAGGGGAAGGGGGTTGCGATGAAAAAATGGTTGCTGATCGTTGGAGGGGTGGCCGGGGGGCTGTTGCTGTTTTTCGGCGTGCTCTTCCTGGGGGTATCGTTGCTGCTGAAGGATGACGGTTCCTTCGGGACCGGCAATGTGGTGGGAGTGGTGGAGGTGAAGGGGATCATCCTGGACTCCCAGGAGACGATTCGTCAGCTTCGGGAGTGCGACAAGAACGACCGGGTCAAGGCGGTGGTGCTCCGGATCGACTCGCCGGGTGGTGTGGTGGGCCCCTCCCAGGAGATTCATGAAGAGGTAAAAAAGCTGGCTGCGAGAAAGAAGGTGGTGGTCTCCATGGGGAGTCTGGCTGCCTCGGGGGGATATTATATCGCGGCGCCGGCCACGCTTATCTACGCTAATCCCGGCACCATCACCGGGAGCATTGGGGTGATTCTCAAACTCTCCAATCTACAGGAACTCCTGGACAAGGTGGGGGTCAAGTCGATTACCATAAAGACCGGAAAATTCAAGGATATCGGCTCTGCCACCCGCCCCATGACCGAAGAGGATCGGGCGCTTCTCCAGGGGGTCATCGAGAGCAGCTACGGCCAGTTTGTCAGGGCTGTGGCCCAGGGGCGTAAGCTTCCCGAGGTCCAGGTGCGGCAGCTGGCCGATGGACGGATCTTTACCGGAGAGCAGGCTCTGGCGCTGAAGCTGGTGGATAAGCTGGGGAACCTCCCCGACGCCCTGGCCGAGGCGGGGAGGCTTGGCGGGATTACCGGGGAGCCGATGCAGTTCAAGCCAAAGAAGGAAAAGAAACTGCTGGATATGCTGGTGGAGGAGACTGCGACCCAGCTTGGCGGGATGGCGCGGCGACAGGGGTTCAGCATCAATTACGAGCTGGATAGTTTCGGGGGGCGCTGATTCGAAGTTTGGCATCCGGCGCAGTGCTGGAGAAAAAGCGTCCGGCCGGCGAGAGTCGTCTGCTCCCGGTGACTCCGGTCGGAGCAACCCGTTTTTCAACGTGACCCCATTCATCGTGAAAATAGGACTTGGCAAACGGCCCGTCAGTGAGACGCTGACTGGTGGATGGATGCCGATCAACTGCCGATATTCTTTTCCCCTTGTGCGCACAGTGGTTCTTGTTGACAGGCAATGCGATGTGTTGTATTAAGAGCACGTTCATTGTTGCAGCGGAGGGGAATGATGTGTTTCACTGAAGGATTGAAAAAATATCAAGGCCGTTCGGATCAGATCATAGGCTGATCAGCGGCCTTTTGTGTTGCGTGTCGTGTGGAGACGTCGATGCCGTTCAGTGAGAATATCGTACCTCTTGATCAGAAATTTGTGGATGAGATCGTGGAACGGCTCAAAAAAATGTCGCCGTTACAGATCTTTCTTTTTGGTAGTCAGGCAGAAGGAACCGCTGATGCCGATAGTGATATCGATCTCCTCGTCATCAAGGAGAGTATTGTTTCGCACATGAAAGAGTTAATTGAAGCCAGGAAGCTCCTGAGAGGCTTGGGCAGAGCATTTGATTTGATCGTTTCAACACCGGAAGAATTTGAATTTTATCGTCATCAGGTAAATTCCGTACATCATGCGGTTGCCCATTACGGGAGGCGCCTGTATGGATGAGTTCCCGCTTCTTGAACAGCATGCCATCTTCGTTCTTAAGGCCAAGCAAGATTTTTCGCTAGTTCGTGAAGTGGTGGACAATAACAATGTTGCTCCCGAAATCATGCTCTTTTATATTCAGCAGGGGTGGAAAAACTGATCAAGGCGCTCTTTTGCCTGCATTCGGTTCGTTTTCCGAAAACACACGATCTTGATGAACTGGTCGAACTGGCGCAGGGCCACGGTATTAACCTTCCTCCCCTCATGGAAAAACTGACGGAACTTACTCCCTATGCCGTCGAATGGCGCTATGCAATTTTGCATGATGATCTGCATGACATCGCCGGTATGTTGGAACAGGCGGAGTTGTTTCTGGAATTTGTGAAATCGTTTGAGCAGTCTCGCAGATAGAGCCGATAGCAGAACGGGTAGACGGATAAATCGCGGTATACACCGCTTGCCGGTAAACGGAGACATGAGATTCAAAGATAAAAATTTTTGGGAGCAGCGACAGTACTGTTGTTCCGTTGTCATCTGTCCCTGAACGCTCTTCTCCTTTGGCTCTTCTCCCCTTTCTCCCCGCTTTCACCCTGTTTGGCCATCAGTTGCTGCATCTCCCGAAGCCGTTTGTCCACCAGGAAATTCGCCGTCCCTTCCGGAAAACTCCCGTCATCCCGCCGTTCCCCAGCCACCATCCCGGTGAGGAGTTCTATCCCCTGATTCACCGTCTCCACGCTCCAGAGGTGAAACTTTCCCTCCTGCACCGCCTGGATTACCTCGTCTTGCAGCATCAGGTTGCGTTCGTTGCTCCTGGGGATCATGACCCCTTGGTTGCCGGTCAGCCCCTTGATCCGGCAGAGCCGGAAAAACCCTTCGATCTTCTGGTTGACCCCGCCGATGGGCTGAATCCGTCCCAATTGATTGACGCTCCCCGTGACCGCGATACCCTGGTTCAGGGGGAGCCCGGAGAGGGCCGAGAGGAGGGCGTAGAGTTCGGTGGATGAGGCACTGTCCCCTTCGACGCCGTCGTAGGACTGTTCGAAGCAGATGGACGCGGAGAAGGAGAGGGGATGTTCCTGGGCAAAGGTCCCCCCCAGATAGCCGGTGAGGATCAGGACCCCTTTGTCGTGGATGGGACCGGAGAGCTTTGCCTCCCGCTCGATGTTTACCATCCCGGCACGTCCAAGATAGACACGGCTGGTGATTCGTGATGGGGTGCCGAAGGTGTGGTCCCCCAGAGTCATGACGGCGAGACCGTTGATCTGCCCCACCTCACTCCCGTCGGTGTCCACCATGATGGTTCCGTCGGTAATCATCTCCCGAAGCCGTTCCTCCAGCCGGTTCCCCCGGTAGCGCTTCTCCTCCACCGCCTGGCGGACAAACTCCCGGGTGACGAGCGGGGAACTCCCCCGTTTGGCCCAGAAGCCGGCCTCGCGGATCAGGTCGCCTATCTCCATGAAGCGGGAAGAGAGTTTATTCTGCTCTTCCATCTCCCTGGCCGACTGCTCCAGGAGAGCGGCGACGCCGCTCCGGTCAAAGTGGAGCCGTCCCTCGCTACGGCAGAGGGTGGCCACGAAGAGGGCGTAGTCGCGCACCGCTTTCGGGGTGCGATCGATCCGGCTGTCAAAGTCCGCCTTGACCTTGAAGAATTTCCGATAGTCGGGCTCCAGGTAGAAGAGGAGGTAATAGATGTCCGGCGTGCCGATCATGACGATCTTGGTCCTGAGCGGTATCGGCTCCGGTTTGAGCGAGACGATGGTCATGAAGCGGAACTGTTCCATGACATCTTCGATCTTGATCTCGGCATTCCGGATGGAGCGCTTGAGAGAATCCCAGACAAAGGGGTTGGTGAGCACCTCACGGGCGTCGATGATGAGGTAGCCGCCGTTGGCCCGGTGAAGCGCTCCCGGTTTGATCATGGTGAAGTTCGTCGCAGCGACCCCCCCCACCTGCATCTCATGTTCGATTCGGCCGAAAAGGTTGTTGTAGGTGGGGTTGGGTTCGAAGATGACCGGTGCACCCTGGTTCTCCGTGTTGTCCACGAAGACGTTCACCTGGTAGCGGTGGAAGCTCGGTTCCTGGTGAGGGAGCCTGAGCCCCGGGATGGATGATTGGGGCTGAGGCTGAGGTTTGAACTCCTCCAGGTTGAGAATGACGTCCTCCTGCACCGCATCCAGATAGGTGATGACCTTGGGGCTTTGTCCGAAGATTTCCCTCAGCGGTTGGAGATGCCGCCCCACGGCGGCCAGACCCAGCTCACGGTCGAGCTTTGCCAGCGACTCCTTGGCCCCCTTGTCGTTGTCACGGATCTGACGCAGCACATCGTTGAGGTTTTCGGTCAACTCCTGGCCGGTGCTGTCCAGAGCCTCTTTTTCTCCGTCGGAAAGGGTCTCGTACTCTTCCTGGGTGTAGTTGCGCCCCTCCTTCTGGGGGACTATGACCAGACCGGATACGGTTCTCTGGATGGTGAACCCTTTCGGACTTGCCTCCTGCTCCAGTTCGGCAAAGAGGGCGCTGTTCTTTTCCTGATACTCTTCCAGGACCTTCCCCTTGTGGAGCTCGTACTCCTTGCTCTCCAGTGCCTTGGGGATATCGGCACGGACCCCGGCGAGAAACTCCCGCATCTGCCGCTCCAGATCGTTGCCGGAGCCGGGGGGAAGTTCCAGCGCCAGGGGGTGATCGGGGGCGTGGAAGTCGAAGACGTAGCACCAGTCGGTGGGAGGGGGTTCCTCTTTGGCCCTCTTTTTCAGGAGGGACCGGATGGCCGAGGCACGACCGGTGCCGGTCTCTCCGGAGATGTAGATATTGAAGCCGCTTTCGTTCATGTTGAGCCCGAAGTCGATGGCTCTCAGCGCCCGCTCCTGCCCCAGCATACCCTCCAGATCGGGAAGCTCTTCGGTGGTCCGGAACTCCGGCAGTTCGGCGTCACAGTGCCAGGTCAGTCGTGCCACGGGGATCTTTAAGGGGGAGTCGGTCATGGTATTATCTCCCGTTGTGAAGAAGCGGTGCGGGGTGTTCCAGCAACCGTCGCAGTTCGGCCATGAAAAGCCCCGCATCGGCGCCGTCCAGCAGCCGATGGTCAGCGGAAAGGGTTGCCGTCATGAGCCGCCCCGCAACGACCCTGCCGTCGGCCACGATGGGTGCGTTCCGGACCGCGCCGATGGCCAGTACCGCAGCCTCAGGAGCGCGGACGATGGTCAGATACTCATCGACTCCGTACATCCCCAGGTTCGCCACCGTAAAGGTCCCACCTTTCGTCTCCTCGGGGGTAAGCCCCCCCTTGCGGGCCCGGTCCATGAGAACACGACTCTCCCGGGCAAGATCGTGCAGGGATTTTCCGCTGCACTCCCTGAGTACCGGGGTCACGGCTCCATGTTGCAGGCTGAGCGCAATCCCTATGTTTATCCGGCGGTGGCGGATTACCCCCTGCTCCGTCAGGGAGCTGTTCATCTGGGGGAATTTGAGAAGGGCCGCCACGCACCCCTTGAGGATGAAGTCGTTGACGGTGATGCGCACGCCGTCATCCCGGAAGGTGCGGCAGAGCGCCTCTACCCCTTCCATGTCGACATGCACGGTGACCGCGAAGTGGGGCGCCGATTGCCAGGTGTCGCAGATCTTTCGGGTCAGATCGCCACGTCCCTGATCCACTACCCTCTCCTGAGGAGTCCCGTGCCGGTTCTCCATCCGTTCACCGTGAGAGAGCTGTATCAGGGCAATGACCGCCCCCACCGGTACGGTGGCGTCCGGTTGGATGAGAATGTTTTGCAGGACTCCCGATACGAAGGAGGGGAGTTTCGTCTGTCGTCCGTCCGCTTCCAGAATGGCCAGAATCTCTCCCGGCTCCACCTGGTCACCGGCCCCCTTCTCCCAGGAGACGATGGACCCTTCGGACATCCCTTCGGAAAGTTTGGGCATGACAATTTCACTGGGCATGGCAGTTCCTTCAGAAGCGTCGCAATGGCGTGCGAGCGCTCAGTGGGCCTTCTTTTTCAGTGTCGAAACCGGAGGCAAGCCCGGAGTCGAGGTCATGGAGAGTGTGGTGTACTTGAATTTTTTGTTATAGGCGATGGTCAGGACGGTTTGGGTATCGGGCCACTCCCAGCGGTAGAACTCGGGGTTCAAATTTTTTGGCACTCCGTAGAGCTTGACCAGAGAATCCTTGAGTCGGCTGAAGGTATCCTCCCCACGGTAAAACAGTTGCCCTCCCGTCAGTTTGCCACGGGTGAAATAGTAGGCTTCTTCTGCCACCGGGACCCCCAGGAAAGGTGTCGGCTCTTTTGCCCGGTTTCGGAAGACCTCTACCTTGCCGCCGTCCCCGGCTGTGGTGCTTTTTATCAGAGTGTCGGGAACGGTCCCTCCCCAGGGTATCCCCCGGAAATCCTTAGGCGCTGCTCCCGTCCCTCCCCACGCCGGCAAACAACTCAGGACAAGAAGTCCCAATAATAGACAAAAACCCTTGCACATACTCCCTCCTTGTAGAGATTCTGTTACTTCTCGCCTTGTCGTACGAAATTCAGAGTCCCCCCTGCCAGGAGTTCCCGGCGTTCCCGGGGGGTGATATCTAGGAGTGCCGTCATGGATCTCCCGTTAACGGTGAAGGGGATCTTCACGGCCCCTCCTTCCACCAGTTCCCTCAGCTTACCGAAGAGGAGCAGATCTCCCTGTCGGATCAGGTCATGGTCCCCCGGATCACTGAAGGTCAGCGGCAGGATACCGAAGTTGATCAGATTTGCCTTATGGATCCGGGCAAACCCCTTGGTGATCTTGGCCCTGATTCCCAGGTAACGGGGGGCCAGTGCCGCATGTTCCCGTGAGGAACCCTGGCCATAGTTCTCGCCGCCGATGACGACACCGTTGCCGACGGCCTTGGCCCGATCGGGAAAACCGGGGTCCAGTTGCTGAAAGACGAACCGGCTGATGGCCGGGATGTTACTCCGGAAGGGGAGGACCATGTTTCCCGCAGGCATGATGTGGTCCGTGGTGATGTTGTCCCCTACGGTGATGATGACCGTGGCCTCAAGGGTGTCGGGAAGCGGCTCGAACCGGGGAAAGGGGACGATGTTGGGACCGGTGACGATCTCCACCCCGCCGGTATCGTCCAGCGGGGAGATGATGCTGGAGTCGTCCACCAGATACCGCTCCGGATTGGTCACGGCCGGCCAGGGGAGCAGTTTACCCAACTCCCGCGGATCGGTGATGACCCCGAAGAGCCCTGCGGCAGCCGCGGTCTCCGGTGAGCAGAGGTAGACCTTGTCATCCTTGGTGCCGCTTCTGCCGGGAAAGTTCCGGGGAAAGGTCCGGAGCGACACCTGGTTGGTCCCCGGCGCCTGCCCCATGCCGATGCAGCCGAGGCAGCCGGGCTGGTGGATCTGGGCTCCGGCCATGAGGAGCATCAGGACCCCTCCCTGAACCGCCACATTTTCCAGCACCTGGCGGCTCCCCGGATTGACGTTGAAGGAGAGGTGCGTGGCTATCCGCCTCCCTTCCAGAATACGGCAGACGGTCATCAGGTCGCGGAAGGAGGAGTTCACCGAACTCCCCACCAGCACCTGATCCACCCTGGTCCCTGCCACCTCACGCACCGGCACCACGTTGTCCGGAGACGACGGGCAGGCGATGAGCGGTTCCAGGGAGGAGAGGTCGATCTCGTCGTACTCATCATACGTGCAGTCGGGGTCCGCCGTCAGCTCGACCCAGGAGTCCCTCCGCCCCTGGGAGATCATGAACTCCCGGGTCCGCCGGTCCGACGGGAAGAGGGTGGAGGTGGCGCCCAGTTCGGCCCCCATGTTGCCGATGGTGGCCCGGTCGGTGGCGGAGAGGGTCTCTACCCCGGGGCCGTAGTATTCGATGATCTTCCCCACCCCCCCCTTGACGGTGTGGCGGCGAAGCATCTCCAGGATCAGGTCCTTGCCGGAGACCCAGGGGGGGAGGGAGCCGGTTAGTTTTACCCCCATGATGCGTGGAGCGCGGAGATGGAAGGGATGCCCCGCCATGGCCAGGGCCACGTCCAGCCCTCCCGCGCCGATGGCCAACAGCGACAGCCCTGCGGCGGTGGGGGTGTGAGAGTCGGCCCCCAGCAGGACTTTTCCCGGTATGCCGAACCGCTCCAGATGGACCTGGTGCGAAACGCCGTTCCCTGCCTTGGAAACATGGACGCCGTACTTCTCCCCGGCAGTCATGAGAAAGATATGGTCGTCGGAATTCTTGCTGTCCGTCTGCAGGAGGTTGTGGTCGATGTACTGAGCCGCCAACTCCACCTTCACCCGATCGATCCCCATGGCCATGAATTCCAGCATGGCCATGGTCCCGGTGGCGTCCTGCAGGAGGGTCTGGTCCACCCGGATGGCGATATCACTCCCCGGAACCAGTTCCCCTTCCACCAGATGGGCCTGTAGAATCTTCTGCGAGACATTTTTCCCCATGGAGCCCCCGATCATTACGTTACCTGCACTGTATACAAGGAAAATTTTTCACCGCGAAGACGCAAAGGACGCAAAGAAAACCCAAAGAAAACCTTGAAACTCTCGGGTAAAGCCTTGAACCTCGAACCTTGAACCCCGGTTTTATCCGTGGATCGCTCGCTGCATGACGTCCAACGCCGCCTCTTTCACCGCCTCGGAGAGGGTGGGGTGGGCGTGGCAGATGAGGGCGATATCCTCAACAGTTCCCTCGAAGGCCATCACCGTCACCGCTTCGGCAATGAGATCCGAGGCGCGGGGGCCGATGATGTGGACCCCCAGGAGCTTGCCGCTGTCGGCCTGGGCCAATATCTTGACGAACCCTTCGGTCTCGTCCATGGCCCGGGCTCGACCGTTTCCCCTGAAGTTGAAGCGCCCCACACGGTACGCGGCTCCCTCCTCCTTGAGCTGCTCTTCGGTTTTTCCCACCGAGGCGGCTTCTGGCCAGGTATAGACGACCCCGGGGATGTAGTCGTACTCCACGAAGGCAGGGTGACCGGCCATCCGTTCCACGGCGGCGACCCCCTCTTCCGATGCCTTGTGGGCCAGCATGGGGCCGGGGACCAGGTCGCCGATGGCGTAGACTCCCGCCGCGGTGGTCTGGTAGCTCTCGTCCACCTTGATCCGTCCGGTGGCATCCAGCTGTACCCCTACCTCCTCAAGGCCGAGGCCGGCGGTGAGCGACCTTCGTCCGGCGGCCACGAGAATCTTGTCGCAGATCACCTCTTCCCGGTTCTCCCCGGCAGCCAGGGAGACCTTCAGCCGACCGTCAACGGAGATGACTTCCTCAACTTTCGTGCCGAGACGGAAGGCTATTCCCAGTTTTTTCAGGGAGCGGACCAGGGTGTCGGCAATCTGGCCGTCGCTGGTGGGGAGAACCTTGGGGAGGATATCCACTACCGTCACCTTTGCCCCCAGTCGCCGCCAGACCGAGCCCAGCTCCAAACCGATGTATCCCCCACCAACCACGAGCAGGTGCCCCGGCACCGTGGTGAAGGAGAGGGCCTCCCGGGCGCTGACCACGTTCCGTCCGTCGAACTTGAGCCCCGGCACCGGAGCCGCGCTGCTCCCCGTTGCCAGCAGCACCCGTTTCCCCTCGATGGTGGTCACCGATTCTCCGGCGGTCACCTCCACCTCGTACCCGCCGTACCCCAGCCGCCTCGCCAGTTTACCGGTGCCGCGCACCCAGGCAACGCCGTTTTTCTTGAAGAGGAAGGCGACTCCGTCGGTGAGTTTTTTCACCACGTCGCTCTTTCGCGCCATCATCTTTGCAAGGTCCAGCCGGGGGGGCTCCACCAGGATGCCGTGTCCGGCGAACTTGTCCCGGGCCAGGGCGAACAGTTCCGAGGAGTCCAGGAGCGCCTTGCTGGGGATGCACCCTTCGTTGAGGCAGACCCCTCCCAGCGATTCCCGCTGCTCCACCACCGCCACCTTCATCCCCAACTGTGCCCCCCGGATGGCGGCCACATACCCTCCCGGCCCGGCGCCGATGACGATAAGATCAAATTGCTGATCGGACATTATTATGCTCCTTTAGGTTTTTAGCAATAACGCCACTATATCCTGAAATATTTTATCCAGTCGTTTGCTGGAAAGAGATTTTTCGCTGTACAGGGCCGAATCATCTTCCCTGTTTTTTCTGCCGTTGTAGAGGGCTATCATTTCTTTTTTAGTCCAGCTCTTTTTGCATGTAAACGGTGAAATCATCATCAATTTGGGCGTAAACAGCCAGCCTTCATTGAACGAATCGACCAGGTTATATGATTTTTCAGGGTCTACGTTTGTCAAAAGCAGCTGCTTTAAAAATGTCTTTTCACTTCTGGCGGCAATAACGAACCCGTCAATACTGCAGAGTACGGGGTACTTCGGTTTTCGAAAAAAATACGTTATCATGATCCAACCTCTTGAATCCTTACCATATTTCCAATTGAAACTTATACTTTTGCAAGGTCATTTTTACCCTTCCAGCAGCATCTCCTCCGGGTCTTCGATGAGCTCCTTCACCGTCTTGAGAAAGCCCACCGCTTCCCGGCCGTCGATGATCCGGTGGTCGTAGGAGAGTGCCAAGTTCATCATGGGGCGGATGACGATCTGGCCGTCACGCACCACGGCCCGCTCCTGGATGGAGTGCATCCCCAGGACTCCGCTCTGGGGGGTGTTGAGGATGGGAGTGGAGAGGAGAGAGCCGTAGACTCCGCCGTTACTTATGGTGAAGGTTCCCCCTTCCAGATCGGAGAGTTCCAGCTTGTTGTTCTTGATCTTCTCGCTGAACCCCTGGATGGCCCCCTCGATCTGGGCGAAGTGGAGTTTATCGGCATCCCGGAGCACCGGAACCACGAGCCCTTTTTCACCCCCCACGGCAACCCCGATATGGTAGTAGTGGTGATAGACCAGATCGTCACCATCGATGCGGGCGTTCACCGCCGGGAACGCCTTCAACGCCTCCACACATGCCTTGACGAAAAAGGACATGTAACCAAGGGCAACGCCGTGCTTTTTCTTGAACTGCTCCCTGTGCCGTGCCCGGACCTCCATGACCCGGCTCATGTCCGCCTCGTTGAAGGTGGTGAGCATGGCGGTCTGCTGCCGCACCGCCACCAGTCGCTGGGCGATCCGTTTCCTGATGGGGGTCATCTTCTGCCGGGTGATCCGTTCTTCCAGAGGCTTGACGTTGTAGGAGCGGGGCTCCTCGGATTTCACCGAGGAAGGGGGTGGTGTGGCCGCAGTTGCCGGAGCGGCGGGTGCGAGGAGTTCGGCCGGTTTTGCCTGAAGGGCAGCCCGGCGAGCCGATGGGGAGCGGAGCCCGCCTGCTTCGGGGAGTGGAGACGGTGCCGGGGCGGTTACGGCGACCGCAGGCTGAACCGCGACAACAGGAGGGGGCTCCACGGGAGCGGTCGCAGCCACGGCCCCTTCGGCGATACTGCCGATGACCGTGCCGATCTTCACCGTGGTCCCGGCGGCAACGGTGATGGAGAGGATGCCGTTCGCCTCAGCCGGCAGTTCCATGGTGATCTTGTCGGTCTCGATCTCGCAGATCGCCTCGTCCTTTCGGACCGTTTCGCCCTGGTTCTTGTGCCATTTGGCCACCAGCGCCTCGAATACCGATTCGCCCACGGCGGGAATCTTTATTTCCATGTTAACCTCCTGAATAATCGTTTAAAAACCTTTGAACCGCAAAGACGCAAAGTGCGCAAAGAAATTCAAAGTCACTTATTTATAGAAGATTCTGGTTATGGTTTTACCCTAAGGTTCCGGTTTCGTGTTTCAGGTTTCTTTTGCGTCCTTCGCATCTTTGCGGTTCAAAAGGTTTTCGTCGTTACGCAAACGCCTCTTCGATGATCCTCTCCTGCTCCTGCTTGTGCAGCTTGTGCGACCCCACCGCCGGGGCTGCTTCTTCTGCTCGGCCGATATACCCCACCTCCCGACCGACGGTCCGGTTGAGGTTGGGGCGGATGTAGTGCCAAGCCCCCATGTTTCTGGGCTCTTCCTGGACCCAGATAAAGCGGGTTCCCGGCATCCCCACACTCATAGCCTCCTTGAGCAGATCCAGCCGGAGCGGATAGAGTTGCTCCACCCGGACGATGGCCACGTCGTTGCGCTGATCCCGTTGCTGCCGTTCCAGGAGATCGTAGTAGATCTTCCCGGTGCAGATGAGCAACGTTTTCAATGTCGTGTCCGTGGCAGGCGCCGGGAGCAGTTCCCGGAAGCTCCCGTCAACCAGGTCGTCCAGGGACGAGACGCAGGCCGGGTTCCGGAAAAGACTCTTGAGGGTGAAGACCACCAGCGGTTTCCGGAAGGGAAGCATCGCCTGGCGCCGGAGGAGATGGAATATCTGGGCCGGGGTGGTGGGGTAGGCGACGATCATGTTGTTCAGGGCGCAGAGTTGGAGATAGCGCTCCATCCGGGCGCTGGAGTGCTCGGCTCCCTGCCCCTCGTAGCCGTGGGGGAGGAGCATGATCAAGCCGCTGGAGCGATCCCACTTGGATTCACCGGCGGCGATGAACTGGTCGATGATCACCTGGGCGCCGTTGGCAAAGTCGCCGAATTGGGCCTCCCAGAGGGTAAGCCCCTTGGGGCTCTCCAGGGAGTAGCCGTATTCGAATCCCAGCACCGCCGCCTCGGAGAGCATGCTGTTAAAGACCTGGAAGGTGGTCCCCTCTTGGCAGATGGTGATGAGTGGTTCATGGGACGCGCCGCTCTTCAGGTCGTGGAGGGTGGCGTGACGATGGTTGAAGGTTCCCCGCCGGGAATCCTGGCCGGAGAGCCGTACCGGCACCCCGTCGGAGAGGAGCGTGGCGTAGGCCAGGGTCTCGGCGTTCCCCCAGTCAACCCCCTGGCCCGCCGTGATAGCGTCCAGTCGCCGCTGGTAGAGCTGAGCGATCTTGGGGTGGGGGGTGAAGCCGGGGGGGAGCGTCGCCAATTTCCGGGAGAGCTCCTTCAACCGCTCCCGCTCCACCCCCGTGGCCACTGTCAGCGGCTCATATTCCCGCTGCATGTCGGCCCAGAGCTCCTTGAATCCCACAGCCACCGGCTCGGCCTTTTTCCCCAGTGCGCCGTTGAGTTTTTCGGAGTAGGCAGCAGCCATGCCGGAGATGGTTTCTTCTGCCACTCCCAGCTGTCTGAGCCGCTCTGCGTAGAGCTTTTGTACCGGCGGTCTTGCCTTGATCTTGTCATACATGAGCGGCTGGGTGAAGAACGGCTCGTCCCCCTCGTTGTGGCCGTACCGCCGGTAGCAGGTCATCTCGATGATCACATCCCGGTGAAACTCCTGTCGGTAGGCCACCGCCAGCCGGACCGCCTGGATAGCCGCCTCCGGCTCCTCGCCGTGGCAATGGAAGATGGGGGCCATGAGCATTTTGGCCACGTCGGTGGAGTAGGGGGTGGAGCGGGAATCCTCGGGGAGGGTGGTAAAGCCGATCTGGTTGTTGATGATGATGTGGATGGTGCCGCCGGTGGTATACCCCTCCAGTTGGGAGAGGTTGAGGGTTTCCGCCACCACCCCCTGACCGGCAAAGGCGGCGTCGCCATGGATCAGGATCGGCATGACTTTTGTCCGCTTTGCGTCGCCGATCCGCTGCTGCCGGGCCCGGACCCGTCCCTCCACCACCGGGTTCACCACCTCCAGATGGCTGGGGTTGAAGGCCAGAGAGAGCCGGACTCGGGCCCCCTCGATCTCCTGCACGATGGAGTACCCCTTATGGTACTTCACATCCCCTTCTCCCACCACGTGGTACTCCTGGTTGTCGGCGAACTCGGCAAAGATGTTCTCCACCGGTTTGTGGAAGATGTTGGCCAGGACGTTGAGCCGTCCCCGGTGGGCCATGCCGATCATGACGTTGCGCACCCCCAGACGGGCCGCACTGATAATGGTCTCGTCCAGGAGCGGGATGACGGTCTCCCCCCCCTCCAGGGAGAAACGCTTCTGGCCGATGAATTTCCGGTGGAGGAACTCCTCGAAGAGGGTCGCTTCCTGGAGATGGCGCAGTATCCGGAGCCGGTCGTCGGGGGTGAGTTCCGGCAGGTTGCGGCTCGGCTCCATCCGGTCGATGAGCCACTGCCGCTCCTCCGGGTCCTGGATATGCATGAACTCCACCCCAAGGTAGCGGCAGTAGGTCTCTCGCATGGTGGCGAGGATCTCCCGCAAGGGGGCGGAGGTCTTGAGGAAACGGCGATTGGAGAAGATCGTGTCCAGGTCGGTCTCGGAGAGGCCGAAGGCGGAGAGTTCCAGAAAGGGGTGCGACAGGGGGCAGGGGTTCAGCGGATCGGTGCAGGCCAGGAGATGTCCCAGGTCCCGGTAGCGGTAGATGAGCGACTGGACCCCCGACTGCCGGAGTTGGGCCTGTCGGTTCGCCTCCTCATCCGGGGGGGGGGCGCCCCCTTCGCGCCCCAGGTCGAATCCCGCAAAGAAGGAGCGCCACTCCGGTGAGACGCTGTCCGGTGTTTGTTTCCAGAGGAGATACTGGGCTTCGATCCAGTCGGGGGAGAGGGCTTCGACGAATGACATGGGGCCTCCGGTTTAAAAATAGTCACAATCTTTGAACCGCAAAGACGCAAAGTACGCAAAGGAAGTGCGTAACAACGACAAAGAGCCGAATATTTCCGGTTGAACAGAACCCAAGGCTATTAGGTTTTTCCTGGTGGTTCCTTTGCATTCTTGCGGTGAAAGTTTTTTTGTCGGTCATCTTTCTTTTATCATGACTCAGAGTTTTTTTCATGGGGATTATGGTTTGATTGAGGGGAAATGGTGTATACGACGTGTGTCCTGGTTCCATCATCCGCTTGCAGACCTGCTCAGAGGATGAAGAACGTTTTCTTATAATCGGCCGTTCGGAGACAGCAAAAATTCTTGTTGTCTCTCATCCTGATCGTGAGAATAAGACCCGAATTATCTCCGCACGAGAAGCGACACGAAAGGAGCGGATATTTTATGAAGAAAACCGCGCAGGATGAATTGAGAACGGAATATGATTTTGCGTCCATGACGGGTGGGGTGCGGGGTAAGTACGCCGAGCGCTATCGGCAAGGGGTGAACATAGTGAAACTGGAAGACGATGTCGCGGCATCGTTCCCTGACGCCAAATCGGTAAACAATGCCTTGCGCTCATTAATAAAGACAGCAAAGAGCACAGCAAAACACGCATAGCTGACATCAGGCACTGAGGGGACGATCTTGATCGGACCTTGTAACCGGATGATTCTCATAACAATTGATCCTGTTGAAGCGTCGCCGACGCCGGTGTCGAATAGATTGCTGACTCTTTTCGCCAATGCGCAGAATATCAGGATTACGACAACTATCTCCATTCTAACCCTTCCTTCCCCATCCTTTCCCGTACGATGCCGCTCGTTCTCGCCAACCGATTGCGGAACGTAACCTTTGAACCGCAAAGACGCAAAGTACGTAAAAAAAACGCAAAGCAACGACAAAGGGCCGATTCCAAGGGGTCCATTTTTCGTGGAGTCTTCTTTGCGTCTTTGCGGTGAAAGCTTTTCGAGATTGCGTAAGTTGTCTTTTTCATAAATTTCTTGTGTTACCGTAAGCTTCCTGTCATAGTACGCCGTTGTACCGGACGGGCGCTGCTCGTCTTTTTCTTTTGGCCCGTTTGCCGTAACCACGGATAATAATAATGGTAGGAGAAATCATGCAGGAACTGATCAGAAACATCGCCATAATTGCCCATGTCGACCATGGTAAGACCACCCTGGTGGACGCCATGCTCAAGCACGCCGGAGTTTACCGGGAAAACGAACAGATCACCGAGCGGGTCATGGATTCCAATGACCTGGAAAAGGAGCGGGGGATCACCATCCTCTCCAAGAACCTCTCGGTTCATCATGGTCGCTACAAGATCAACATCGTCGACACCCCCGGCCATGCCGACTTCGGCGGCGAGGTGGAGCGGGTGCTCACCATGGTGGATTCGGTGCTCCTCCTGGTGGACGCCCTGGACGGCCCCATGCCCCAGACCCGCTTCGTCCTCAAGAAGTCCCTGGACCTGGGATTGAAGCCCATCGTGGTCATCAACAAGATCGACCGCCCCGGCGCCCGCCCCGACGAAGTGGTGAACATGGTGTTCGACCTTTTCTGCGAACTGAACGCCTCGGACGAGCAGCTGGACTTCCCCATCGTCTACACCAGCGCCAAACTGGGATATTCCAAGCTGGACCTGAATTCGCCCGCCACCTCCATGGAGTCCCTCTTCGCCGTGGTGGAGAGCAATGTCCATCCCCCCAAGGGAGACCCCAACGCGCCGTTCCAGCTCCTGGTCACCAACATCGACTACAACGACTATATCGGCCGGATCGCCTCCGGCAAGATCCACAGCGGCAGGGTTAAGGCGGGCGACACGCTGGCGGTGGTCAAGCGGGACGGCACCATCTCCAAGGGACGGATCTCCAAGCTCCTGGGATATGAAGGGCTCAAACAGGTGGAGATCGCCGAGGCGGTCACCGGCGATATCATCTGCCTGGCCGGTTTCGACGACGTGGGAATCGGCGAGACTCTGGCCTGCAGCGATAACCCCACGGCGCTCCCCTATGTGGCCATCGATGAGCCGACCATCTCCATGAACTTCATCGTCAACTCCTCTCCCTTTGCCGGCCGGGAAGGGAAGCTGATCACGTCGCGTAACATCCGGGAACGGCTCACCAAGGAACTGCGCACCAATGTGTCGCTCCGGGTGGAAGACACCGACAACTCCGATACCTTCAAGGTTTCGGGGAGGGGAGAGCTCCATCTCTCCATTCTCATCGAGAACATGCGGCGGGAAGGGTTCGAACTGGCGGTCTCCAAGCCGGAGGTCATCTACCGGGAGGTTGACGGCAAGAGGATGGAGCCCATGGAGTATCTGGTGGTGGATGTTCCCAGTGAGTACCAAGGGGCCATCATCGAGAAGATGGGGCCGCGCAAGGGGGAGATGTCATCCATGCAGCCCATGGGTGATACCATCAGGCTGGAGTTCATCGTCCCGGCTCGGGGGCTCATCGGCCTGAGGGGGGAACTCCTCACCGAGACCCGGGGAACCGCGGTCATGACTCATATCTTCCACGATTATTCTCCGTACCGCGGCGATATCCCCGGTCGGAAGAACGGCGTGCTCACCGCCATGGAGCATGGGGAGACCACCGCCTACGCCCTGGATGCCCTTCAGCCGCGGGGGACCCTCTTCCTGGGGCCGGCCACCGAGGTCTATGGCGGGATGATCATCGGGATGCATGCCAAGGACAACGACCTGGATGTGAACCCCAACAAGGGGAAGAAACTGACCAACGTCCGGGCCTCGGGCACTGATGACGCCATCCGGCTGACCCCCCCCCGTCTCCTGACCCTGGAGCAGGCGCTGGAGTTCATCGATGAGGACGAACTGGTGGAGGTGACTCCGCTCTCCATCCGGCTGCGCAAGAAAGAGCTGGACCCGAATAAACGGAAGCGTGGGTCGAAAGGGTAATAGTCCGCAAACCTGATGACCTTTGAACCGCGAAGACGCAAAGTACGCTTTTTTCCTTTGCGTCCTTTGCGTCTTTGCGGTAAAGAGGTTTTAGTTTTTTCTGTTCTCGTTTCTCAGGGGTAGTTGAGTTGAAAAATTTCCAGGGGTTCCCATGATCTCTTTTCTCAAGCGTTTCACTCTGCTTGGCGTCATCGCCCTTGCCGCCTGCGCCACCACTGATACGTCGTCTCTGAAGAAGAGTCCCGAGGCTTCTTTCAAGGAGGCTGAAGAGCAGAGCGCCAAGGGGCATTATGACGAGGCCATTGCCCAGTGGAAGAAGGTGAAAGAGAGCTATCGGTCGCCGGAAGTGGCAGCCATGGCGGAACTGAAGATTGCCGATGCCTACTATGCCAAGGAGGGGTGGATTGAGGCCGCCTCGGCCTACGAGGATTTCCGGAAGCTCCATCCCCAGAACGAAAAGGCTCCCTACGCCCTCTATCGGATGGCCCTCAGCCACTATAAACAGATAGAGAAGATCGACACCGACCAGACCCCGGTGATGAATGCCGCCACATCTCTGGAGATGTTTCTCAAACAGTATCCCCAATCGGAGTACGTCAAGGACGCCACGGATAAACTCGCTCTCTGCCGGCTCAAGATGGCCCAGTATGAACTCTATGTGGGGCGTTTTTATTACCGCACCGACAAGCTCATCTCCGCCGTGGCGAGGCTGGATGGAATTCTCAAAAAGTATCCCGCCACTCCTGTCACGGATGAAACACTCTATTATTTGGGGGCCTCCTATCTGCAGATGGGAGAAATCGTCAAAGGAAAGGAGACTCTCAACCGGCTGGTCAAGGAGTTTCCTGGCGGTATTTTTACCGAAAAAGCCCGCAAACTGCTGGCTTCGGCGTAATGGGCAATCAGATCATCGGTAAAAACCCACAGTTATAAAACGGTTTTTTTAGCTTGACGAAAGAAATTCAGTTCAGTAAAATCTCCTCCCGCAATCCTCGAAAATTAAAACTTCGGTTTAGAGAGTTTTCCTCCCCGGAACCGGAGAAATTTTCAGTATCCCCATGTTTCACCCATCGCTGTAGACACCACAACAAAACAGGAGGTAGGAGATGTCTGATTACGGTACCCTGCAGGATCGCGTACGTCACAAGTCCCTTTTGAGCAAGGTCATGACCGCCGAGGAGACGATCCAGTTCTTCAAGCCGGGCATGAACCTGGGGTGGTCCGGTTTTACCCCCGCCGGTTACCCGAAAGAAGTTCCCATTGCCGTTGCGGATTATGTGGAGAAGAACAACCTGCAGGGGAAGTGGAAGTTCAACCTCTTCATCGGAGCCTCCGTGGGAGCCGAAACGGAGAACCGCTGGGCCGAACTGGACATGATCGATCGCCGCTGGCCGTACCAGACCGGCAAGAACATCGCCGCCGGCATCAATGAAGGGCGTATCCGGATGGGGGACAAACATCTCTCCCTCTTCGCCCAGGATCTGGGGTACGGTTTCTATACCAAGGACACCGAGAGCGGCAAGCTGGATCTGGCCATCATCGAAGTCTCCGCCATCACCGAAGACGGCAGCCTGGTCCCCACCACCTCCTGCGGCGTCATCCCGGAAATCCTCATGGTCTGCGACCGGATCATCATCGAGGTGAACACCGGACAGCCCTCCTTCGAAGGAATCCATGACATGGTTTCCTGCGGCACCCCCCCCAACCGCCAGGTGCTCAACATCACCTCGGCCGGTTCCCGTATCGGCGCCACCTCCATCCCCTGCGATCCCAAGAAGATTGTTGCCATCGTGGAGTCGAAACGGCGGGATAAAGGGCGCGCCTTCACCGAAAGCGACGATACCTCCGAGGCCATCGCCGGTCACATTATCGACTTCTTCACCCACGAAGTGAAGATGGGACGTCTTCCTGATAACCTGCTCCCCATTCAGTCCGGTGTCGGTTCCATCGCCAACGCCGTTGTGGGCGGTCTGGCCAAGGGTCCGTTCTACAACCTTTCGGTCTTCACGGAAGTGCTTCAGGACACCATGCTGGATCTCTTCGATTCCGGCAAACTGGACGCAGCCTCCTCCTGCTCCCTCTCCCTCTCCGAGACGCTGGGCTTCCCGCGCTTCTTCGAGAACTGGGACAAATACTTCGACAAGATTACTCTTCGTCCCCTCTCCATCTCCAACGCTCCCGAGCCGATCCGTCGTCTCGGTGTCATCGCCATGAACACTCCGGTGGAGATCGACATGTATGCCCATGCCAACTCCACCCTGGTTGGCGGGACCCGGATGATCAACGGCCTGGGGGGTTCCGGCGACTTCCTGAGAAACGGCTTTCTCAAGATGATGCACACCCCGTCAAGTCGTCCTTCCAAGACCGACCCCACCGGGATCTCCTGCGTTGTGCCGCACTGCTCGCATATCGATC